>JAFSQV010000067.1 GCA_017446455.1 Paludibacteraceae bacterium | reverse complement strand
GTAATGATAGCAAGCGTGGGCGTAGGAAGGTGAAAAATGAAAATTGAAAAGTGAAAGGGAGCCCAGCGTCTCATAGGCTTGCGCGAGGGTTGCGCTGTCGCCGGCATCAATGCCGTACATCTGTCCCGCCGCACGCAGACTGTCCGCCTGCGCCACCACTTCTTCCGCTTCCCGCAGCGCCTTCGGCGAACAGGAAAGCAAAAGCGTTGTTATCAAGAGTAATATAATCCCTCTATTTTGCATTCTGACTGCAAAATTACAAAAATATTTTGATATATGCAAATTTTTATGTACCTTTGCAGCCGCAAAAGTGAAAAGGAATATTTATGGTACAGGTATTTACCGCATTTTTATTAGGCTTGCTGACGATATTGGACCCATGCACGCTGATGACGAGTATCACCGCTATCGGGTACATCGATAAGGAGATCAACAACAAACGCCTCGTGCTGACGAACGGACTCATGTTCGTACTGGGCAAACTCGCGACGTACGTATTGCTGAGTATTCCGTTCCTGATGGGCGCACAGACCGAAGGCATTCAACATGTGTTGGGTCACTACGGCGAACCGATACTCGCGGGCTTTATGTTGGTTTGCGGCATCGTGTTACTCTTCAGCGGGCACCATCATCACGAGCATGACCACGGCATCAGCAAATGGCTCAAAGAGACGGATAGCAAGGAGAGTTGGCTCTGGTCCTTCATCCTCGGTATCTTCTTCGCGATTGCTTTCTGTCCTCACCGCTTGGTTTATTTCCTGACGATGATCGATATCACGCTGACGCTGCCGAGCACGTGGAACTGGATTATGCCGATCGTGTTCGGTCTCGGTACCGGTCTGCCGATCATGCTGATTGCATGGCTGGTAAGTTACAGCGCAGTAAGCATCGGCAAACTGACGCAGAAGATGCAGGGTTTCGAGAAATGGTTTCGGCATATATGCGCCGTGCTGTTTCTGGTTCTCGGTGTATATCTGACCATCCATTGCATCATCGAACACCACGAGCACGAGCATGATGGTTGCTGCCACCACGAGCACTATGAGCTTTCGCTTTAAACAGTTTTTTATCGAGGATTCGAAGTGCGCCATGAAGGTAGGAACCGATGGCGTACTGCTTGGCGCGTGGGCTCCAATCACCAATTACCAATCACCAATCACCAATACACTCTTCAGAGTGTTAGATGTAGGCACCGGAAGCGGACTGATAGCACGAATGCTGATGCAGCGTTGCCCGGAGGCGGAAGTGGAAGGCATCGACATCGACGAGGCGGCAGTTGAACAAGCTCGTGAGAATGGCGTAAAGACCTATTGCGCGAAACTGCAGGATTGGCAAGGAACATACGATTTGATTGTTTCTAATCCTCCCTATTTCCAGAACAGTCTTAAGAACCCGGACACAGGACGCATGACCGCGCGGCACACAGATACGCTCAGTTATACCGACCTCATTCATCATTGCGCACGGCTCTTAAAAGAAGACGGGCAATTAGCACTTATCCTGCCTGCTGACGCGGAGACGGAAGTGCGCGGACTCGCTGCCGCTGAACGCTTGTCGCTGACGCACGTCACACACGTATATTCTAAGGAAGGGAAGCCTGCGAAACGGGTATTATTAGCCTTTTCTCGGGACTCTGGAATACCGGACTATCGATATACCGAAGACACGCTGGTCTTAGAAGACGAAAAAGGCGGCCGTTCAGCCGCCTATTCGGATCTCACGAGAGACTTTTATTTGTAACCCGCATGGCCATGCGCCTGCGGAGGCTCTCCGCTATTTTGCCACATTCACGGCGCGTACCTCGCGGATGACGGTAACACGGATCTGACCCGGATAAGTCATCTCGTCCTGGATACGCTTGGCGAGATCGAACGAGAGGAGTTCGGTATCCTTATCGGAGATCTTATCCGCTCCTACGATGACACGCAATTCGCGACCGGCTTGCAGTGCGTAGGTCTTCACGACACCAGGGAAGGACATCGCCATATTCTCGAGGTCATTCAGACGCTTCACATAACTCTCCACAATCTCGCGGCGGGCACCCGGACGGGCACCGGAGATAGCATCACATGCTTGCACGATCGGCGCAATAAGACTCGTCATCTCGCACTCGTCATGGTGAGCACCTACGGCATTGCATATATCGGGTTTCTCTCCGTATTTCTCGCATAGTTTCATACCGAGTTCTGCGTGCGGCAGTTCGACATCATCGTCTGCCACTTTGCCGATGTCATGCAGCAGACCTGCTCGGCGTGCCGCCTTGACGTTCAGACCGAGTTCGCCGGCCATCGCGGCACAGAGGTTCGCTGTCTCGCGAGCGTGCTGCAGCAGGTTCTGTCCGTACGACGAGCGGTATTTCATCTTTCCGACGAGACGAATGAGTTCGGGGTGCAAACCGTGTACGCCAAGGTCTATGGTGGTACGTTTACCGATCTCGATAATCTCTTCCTCAACTTGCTTGGTCACTTTCGCTACCACCTCTTCGATACGCGCGGGGTGAATACGACCGTCCTGTACCAACTGGTGTAACGCCAGACGCGCTATCTCGCGGCGTACGGGATCGAAAGCCGAGAGGGTGATAGCCTCCGGCGTATCGTCCACAACGATCTCCACACCCGTTGCGGCTTCGAGGGCACGGATATTACGTCCCTCGCGACCGATGATACGACCTTTGACTTCGTCATTCTCAATATGGAAGACGGAGACGGTATTCTCTGCGGCGGTCTCGGAAGCCACGCGTTGGATGGTCTGGATGATGATTTTCTTTGCCTCTTTGTTGGCCTCCAGACGGGCATTGTCCATGATCTCGTTGATATACGACATCGCGGAAGTCTTCGCTTCGTCTTTGAGGGCCTCGACGAGTTGTTTCTTTGCTTCCTCGGCGGACATGCCACTCAGTTGCTCGAGTTGTTTCTCCGCTTCGTGGTGAAGTTTGTCCACTTCCTGCTGCTTGTAGTCAAGCGCCTGTTGGCGTTGCTCTACGGTTTGCAGTTTCTGGTTCACTTCGTTGAGGCTGCGCTGTATATCACCCTGACGCTGGTTGAGCTGCTGCTCGCGTTGCTGCAAGCGTTGCTCCTGTTGCTGTATGCGTCTGTCCTGTTCACGCACGGTATTGTCGTGCTCTAACTTCAGGGCGATAAATTTCTCTTTAGCCTCAACAATCTTGTTCTTTTTCATCACCTCGGCTTCTTCCTCTGCTTTTTTGAGCAGGTTAGAAGCAGTCATTCGGGCGATGAGGTAGTAGATACCGGCTCCGAGAACGAGGCCGCCTACTGCACAAATAATTGCTGTAATCATTGATTTATCGTTTTTAGAATAAGTTGATTGATTTCCTTTAATTCTTTCTCGACGGGCACGAGGGATTTCTCGCGCACATCGGATTGGAGCGCCACTGCCACTTCGAGAGCCGTGTACATCCATAGTTGCTCCGCCGAAGCGTTAGGGCGCAGTTTGAGGTAATACTGATAGCGCTTATTCAACAGTTCCGCCGCCGCGCGGTAGTTAGGTTCCTGATCACGCGGCACATCGAGTCCCACTACGTGGGCATCGAGACGAAGGTTGATATGTTGCTTGTCAGGGTTCAGCATTCAGTAATCAGTATTCCGTTATTTTTTCAGCGCCGCTATCGCGCGGTCCACTTGGGCAATAAGTGCATTAATGCGCTTATACGCTTCTTCCTGACTTTCCACTGCTGTCAGGGCATTAACTGTGGCTATGCGGCGGTTCTTCTGCTGCAATTCGAGCAATTCGCTGTGGGTACGAATCAGTTCCTGCCGTTGTTTCTCGATGTCCAGACGCAAGGTGGCATTCTCCTGCTGCAACGCCTCATAGCGCTCCAGTAACACACGCACGTTTTGAGAAAGATCGTCTAATGCCTGCATCCTTGCACTTTGTCCCTTGGTACTTCGTACTGCCCACTTGGCCTCCTTGGTACTTAAAAACTATAGCCTACACCTAAGCCGATGATACCTTTGAACTGTACACGCTCCCGCTCAATGGGGTTACCGCCCTCTTCGGCAGCGATCAGCGTACCCGGATAATACTTGAGGCTCGTCTGAAGCGTTACTTGGAGACATTTGAGGAACTGATAGCTCAAAGCCACATCCCAATCGACATCAAACATACCGAAATGGCGGTTGTTGTTCGAATAATCGAAGTAATAGCCCGCTTGATAATAATCATCCCTGCCTTTACCGGGGTTCTGCTCCAACCATTTCTCATACACGTTGAATCCCTTGCCTTGATAGGGGGTGAAGAGAGCAAGCGTCGTGCTGAGTTTGAAATCCTTATAGGTATATGCGATAGACCCTTTGAAACTCAAACCGAACTCCGCACGGGCATTACGGTACACTTTGTTTCCGTCCTGGTCATATCCGATCGTTCCTTGCCCATCCTGGAGCATACTACGCAAGTCCTGGTGCGTATCCATCAATTCCTGATAAATAGCCGGTGTCCAGTCAGCCTCAGTCTGCGTGGTGTTATTCGCCAGCCACATCTCTTTGGTATAACGCTCGTTCCACGTATTACCGGTATATGCCGTGGTGACACGCCCCGCAATCGGAGACAGATAGACAGAGAAGTCCGCTCCGTTCACGCTGTGCTTGTAGTCAATACCGACAGAGATGTCCGTGTACGAAGGCGCCAGCCATTTGGAAATAATCGGGTTATAGCCGTCCTGATATTGGCGTCCTAACGCATACTGGCTCTGGAACGAACCGAGTACAGTCAAGTAGAAATCTTTGTGGAACTCCCATCCGAATTTCGTAGCGAGTTTGATATTATCACTCGACTTCTGGAAGGGATCCTCTTTCTGTTGGATCCATGTCAGTCCAAAATCGGTGTCGAAGTTCGTCTCCCACGCTATTGCATTCTTATGATAAAGGAGATGTAACTTGGCATATGCGATACCATTCACATTGTTTTTACCGCCGGCAGCCCAGTTAACCAAGCCCGTAGCGGCAGCATTCAGCCCTACCGTACCGTCAAATTTCCATGCTTTGTCAGCCTGCTCCAACTTCTGAAGGTCCGCACCGGCTTTCTTCGCCGCGTCCGCATTGCCGGTCACCTTCGCTTTATCCACATTCTGAGCAGTCATAGTCAGCGCAGCCACCAGAGCAAGCGCCATAAATACAAATTTCTTCTGCATACTATTCAAAAATATTGTTTGTTATACGTGTTGTTTGTTCGGTTTTCTCAAAAAACCGCACAAAGGTACAAAAATAAATTCACATACGCAAATAAATAATGTACGCGCGCGAACTTTTTCGGCAAATACGTCAATTTTTCCACATTTTTTTTGAATATATGCACACTCATATGCAAAAAAAGTAGTACTTTTGCAGCGTGATTTAATATCCGGTAATGTGCGCATACCGATCGCTCACTGATTGCTTGCTTAGTGTCTGCTGATCGCGTGCTGGCTTTAACGTATCCCACCGCACCATATAATATACATAGTATATTATCCAGTGATTTTAGAAAATAATAAATTAAACATCCAATATGAGAAACATTTTCACATTAGCCGTAGCCGTTATGGCAAGCGTGGCAATGATGGCGCAAACGCCTGCAATTGAATTGACAGCTAAATCTTCTGAAATCGGCGCTTGGAACACAACGTATGACAATGTAACAATCAGTGTTGAAGGAGCCGCTTTAACGGGCAAAAAGCCTTGTGGTGTTACTGAGAAAGAGAATGTTATGTCCATTTCCGGTTCTGATAGTCAGTGGATTGAAATCAGTAGCACGGATGGCTTGAGCAAAATAATCATTTCCGGCTCCGGTAATAACACCGGAAATACCGATTGGGCTGCTCCTCTTTGTGCGTGCGCTTCTGCTCCGTTTGATAACACGATTATTGACATTCTTGAAGTCCACTATACCGGTTATGATCACGAGTGTATAGAAAATGAAATTCATCTTC
Source organism: Paludibacteraceae bacterium (assembly GCA_017446455.1). Taxonomy (GTDB): domain Bacteria; phylum Bacteroidota; class Bacteroidia; order Bacteroidales; family Paludibacteraceae; genus Colicola. The sequence continues at coordinate 44,991 of JAFSQV010000067.1, read as the reverse complement.
CAGAAGGAACCAAATCCGTGCGCTTATACCGACGCATGAAAGTCAATAGCGAACGTACCGAAGTTGGTTCTGGAAGCAACTGGACTCCTTCCACCGGAACCGGCAACCAAACATTTAACATCACCTATTTAGCGGTTTATGCAGGTGCTGCTACACCTTCTACAGACCCGGTCTCTTCTGTAACTCTTGCAGGTCCGGAGGCTGTTTATGTAGGTCAGACAGCTTCGTATACTGCTTCTCCCGACCAAAAAGCCACTGCATATAAATGGACGGTTGACGGTATTGAGCAGGGCGGAGCCACCAGTAATAAATTCGACTACGCTCCGGCAGCCGGAACATATGCAATTAAAGCGTACGCGAAGAATGATTATAACTCGGATTGGGTCGCTTCGAATACCATCAACCTCGTAGTTTCCGAGAAGACGGCGTTAGAGCAAGTATCCGTAAGTGCCACAACCGTTTGGGATTGGACGAAGGCAGGTACCGGTTCTATCGAATGGAAAGACGACACCACTCCGCGGAAAGACAAAGACACCGTTTTACTGGCAAATGTAGAGGGCATCAATAACAATGCTGAGTTTAACTCGCAGGCACTACGTTTCGCCGGTCAATATCCTATCCGCGACGGCAAATACTGCCAAGGTCCATGGATTAGTTTCAAGACAACGGTTGCGGGTTATGTACAAGTTGAATTCAGCAATACAGGCTCGAAAGATGTAGCTCGCTACGTGGCTATTAACGGGGTTGTAAATACTACTATCGGTACGTTGAACACCACCAAAGTGGAATCTGCTAATATTCCTGTAGAGGCAGGAGATGTAGTAATTGAAGGCTCTTTAGATCCGTATGAGTCACAATATCTGCGTATATACAAAATAACCTTTAGTACCGATGCCCCCCCTGCCGAGCTCTCACATGATGCGACCTTGAAGAGCCTGACTTATGGAAGCGACCAGACGTCTGTACCAGACTTCAGCGCCGATAAACTGAGTTACTCCGTTGTCCTGCCTTCCGACTATGTTGGCGGCGCACCGTCTATTCAGGCCGAGTTAAATGATGAAAAAGCGAAGCTCGATATCTCGCAAGCCACATCGCTTCCCGGCACTGCTTCTGCGAAAGTAACCGCTGAAGACGGAACAACGGAGAAGACTTACACCGTATCATTCAGCAAAGAGGGCGAAGAACCGGCTACTGTAGCGGTAACGGGCGTAGCACTGGATAAGACCTCCCTTACGCTGAAGGTCGGTCAGACATCTTCCTTAATAGCACAGATTAGTCCATCGGACGCTACGAACCAGAATGTATCCTGGAGCAGCAGCAATACCGCGGCCGCGACCGTTGCTGCCGGCGTAGTAACTGCCAAGGCGGAAGGCACAGCCAAGATCACTGTCAAGACTGAAGATGGTGGTTTTGAAGCTACCTGCGAAGTAACGGTTCAAAAAGATGACACACCTACTCCTCCGGTTCCTTCGACCGGGCTGACGCTCCACGAGCCGGGTGTTTACGAAGAATCAGCAGCCAATGGTGGATATGAAGAACCGCTGACCATCTTCGGACAGCGCGAATATGAGGTATTCTATGCCGGACGTTTAGATGAAGGAGGCACGAAACTGACGATTCATACCACTCCGATGGACAAAATGAGAGGTATTACCAAAAACGAGACTAATACATCTTACGAAGCTATCGATGGTTGGTTCACAGGTTCTGGAACCGATAAAGGAACAGGCTTTGCAGCAAAAGATGAGTTCACGCAAGCTACTACGCGTTGCCACACTGTCACAAGTTCCAACTCCATCGAGATGCACATCAACGGATACGACCAGTTCTCGCTGTATGCAGCGGATAAGAAATGGAATCCTTCCAAACCGAGCGATTGTAAGTATTTCAAAGTAAGCATTGACGATGTAGAGCAAACCATGGAGCAATCTACGGACCCAACCATTCGTCGTTTTGACATTCCGGCCACAGAGCACGTGATTAAGATTACGCTGGTAGGCGATGGAAACTTGTTTGGTGGCTTCTCGCTTCGCGTAGCACAAGTGCCGATGGTGAAATACCTCAAGGGAAATGACTCGACACAAGTAGTGCCGCAAACAGAGAAGATACGCGCCATCACCTACTACACGAAATACAATAAGTTAGGCGAGACCCGCGTAATTTGGGAAGATCAACCGGCTACAGGTATTGATTTGATTGTCAAGAGTTCCACTGAGATAGGCGATACGCTCCAACTGACCGGTGTAGCGAACTGCGCAGCAGGTGTATATCCGTTCCACGTATCGTCGTTCGACGGTAACGGCGTCGAGACCAAGCGTCTGCCGAGCGGAAAGATCACTGTAACCTCGGACATTCACGCTGTAGGCACGCCGGAGATAGAGGTATATGAAGGCGAGGCAATGGAGGAGTTGGAATTCAGTTACCATGCTTTAAGTACTGACGACATCACCATTGATTGGAAAGGCAACAAGCCCGACGGTATTGATGGTCATGGCGCAGACGGCAAGTACTACATCAGTGGTACGCCGACTCAGCAAGGAGACTACCCCTTCACCATCAGCGTCAAGGGCGGAAACAGCGTCGATGGTCTCATTAAAGTCTTACCTCCCGTCGTTGGCGACAACCTGGTGTTGTACTTGTACACCAACGGTGACAGAGATGCTATACTCGCGAAGGATGGCATAGTGGCTTTACTCGAAGACCAGTTCACCTTCGTTCCCCGCAAAGCACTATCCAGCGGCTTACGTTCCGACGAGGACTATCAGAGATACAAATGGGTTCTCATCTCGGAGGATGCCAATGCGAATAACGAAGAAGTGCTGGCGTTGACTCAACGGAGCGCTATCCTGCCCGTTCTGAATATGAAAGCCTTCAGTTATGCCGAAGAGCGTCTCAGTTGGGGCGATCCGGACAATGGCAGTTTGACAGATAACGGACGGTACATCACCGTACAACGCGATGATCACCCGATCTTCCAAGCGCTGGGTAAGAAACACGGAGATAAGATTCAGGTGCTCACGGAGATTGACGAGAAGGGCCTTATGCCGATTGATATCAACCTTCCGGGTACATTCTGCTTGGCGACTTCGCTGCCGCGTTCCAAAACCGACTACTACAGCGATGGCAAAGACCCGTATACGTTCCTGCACGACGTGCCGGCCGGTATGCGCGGCGGCAAGAAATATATCTGCTTGCCGATAGCGATGAGTAGCAGCAAGAATCTCACGACGGCCGGTAAAGACTTGGTAAAAGCAGTGGTGAACTACCTGCTGAATGACGAACAGAGTCTCACCGTGCCGAATTTACAGATCACCAGTTTCATCATCGACGGTATTAGCGGAAATATCGACCAAAGCAAGAACAGGATTACCTTTGAGATTGATCTCAAGGAACACTTTGACGTAGACAAATACGCCATCAAGCCGACCATTACCCTTGCGGATGGCACATATACGCATGTGACGCCGGCTTCTGGTGAGGTCGTTGACTTCTCGGAGAGTTGGAGTTTCCCTGTAGCGTATGAAGTGAGCGATTATATCAACCGCCGCGTATACGAGGTAGCCATCCGTTTCTTCACTTCCGAAGGCATTGAGGATGTCTATGCTGTAGGCGATTGGGTAAATATCTACGATATCTTCGGTCGCAAAGTAAGTACGACGAACGAGGACATCTACCATATGGTAGTGCCGCGCGGCGTCTATGTCATCGTGACGGAGACCGGTCAGACCTTCAAGATTATGCGATAATCCTGTGCGGCTTAGGCCGCCAGGATAATCCATGTAGCGACAGTATGCGCTGCTGAACCGAGGATGATGAACACATGCCAGATCGCATGATAGAACGCGTGCTCTTCATCCAAACGGAAAAAATACGAACCGAGGGTATAACAAATGCCCTCGGTTATTATATACCAGAAGGCCTCATGCGGCATGTTGCGCCACATAGGCACTAATACCAGTAACGCCACCCACCCCATCATCAGATACAACAGCAGTGACAGGCGCGGGTACTTACCGAGGGCTATGGACTTGCCGATGATGCCGGCGATGACACAAGCCCATAAAAAAACGAACAGCGTCCAACCTACCCATCCGCCAATAACGGAGAGGCATATGAGCGAGTACGAACCCGCTATCATGACGTAGATCGATATATGGTCGAACACCCGCAGACGACGTTTATGCTCCGGCTCAGAGACGGCATGGTACAGCGTAGAAGCGCCGTACATAAGGAACATGCCGAAGAGGAACAATGCTGTTCCTACCATTTCAAAATTATGATGTGAGATTTGGGATTGGTAGGCCAAACGAAGAAGTGGCCACGCTATGAAAAGCGTAGCCACAAAAGCAATCAGATGTGTCCAAGTATTGGCTCTTTCTTCAGCACTCATTATGGAAGAATTTTAGTCAATTTCTCAGCAATCTCGTCCATATACTTATTACCCGTCTCCGGATTGATAGGCAGGGCACCAAAGTCAATCGTAACGAAGGGGTGCATACTATTGCTGGTCACGAGCTTCAGATCCTTACGCCCCGGACGGACCTCCATAATCTCCTTGAACGGCAGGATAACACCTTGAGCATACAAGAGCTCCAACTCTCTATTGGCAAGCACGTTACGGCCTACGAGGATATCATGGTTATACCAAACCTCGTAGTTGTCGCCTAAGTTCTCGTGAATAATAGCCTGCGCCTGCGGGTTCAGTTCCGGCGCTTGACGTCTCCACTCGTCACGCACACGCTCGCGCTCAGCCGCTGCTTCACGCACGTGCTCCTCGTTCTCATTGATATAATCGTCAATCGAACGCAGGTACATCTTCGCGCGGGAACGCAGACCGAAGAGCATCAGCAACGCAGCCACGATCACTACGCCCGGATATGCCAAACTGCTATAATAGTCCTCCAGCGCAAACGGAATAGGAATATACGCAAGAGCGAGCGCCAAAAGCGTATACAAGAGGATACGGCACTTGTTTTGACTACGGCGAATCGCACGGATAGTCTCATCACGCGTGATCTCACGAACCACTTTCAGACGGTCGCGGGCATCAAACCACGTCCATACCAAGAAGAACGAAACCAACATCAGTCCGATGAGGATGAAGAGGAGCGAATAGAGTAAAATTTCCAAATTATTCATGGCCTAAAAAGTTAAAGTTTCAAATTGTGCTGCAAAGTTACAACTTTTTTCCGAAAGTTGCAACAGTTTGCACATGTTTTTTTCAAGAAAAGTGCATTTTTTTTGCATATATGCATTTTTTTTCGTATCTTTGTGCGCAAATTAGTACAATTAAATACCTCTCCACTATGACTACACAAGAAATGAATCAGGCTTTTGAACAAGCCTACGGCCGCAAGGCAGAGAAAATCTTTTTTGCCCCCGGGCGCGTCAATCTGATCGGTGAGCACACGGACTATAATGGCGGATGTGTCTTCCCCTGCGCGTTGAGTTTCGGCGCATGGCTGTTAATCGCTCCGAATGCCGGCAAAGTGCTGCGGTTCAAATCGCTGAACATGCCGCAGACGTACGAGATCGCTATCAACGCGATTAAACCGCAGGCAGACCGCGCTTGGTGTAACTACGCCTTGGGATGTATCGACATCATCGCGCGCCGTCATCCCGAAGCAAAACTGCAGAGCGGCTATGACCTGCTCTATTTCGGCAACGTACCTGCCGGTGCGGGTCTGAGTAGTAGTGCTGCCATGGAAGTGGTCACTGCACGCGCCTTCACCGAAGAGATGGGTTGGACGCTTGCGGACGATAAGAAATACCGCACGGAGTTAGCGCTCATCGGTCAGGCTTGCGAGCATGAGTACGCAGGTGTGATGTGCGGCGTAATGGACCAATTCGCCAGTGCGCAGGGCAAGAAAGACCATGCCATTTACCTCAACTGCGACACACTCGAGTTTGAGCATGTGCCGGTGAAATTAGAGGGCATCAAGGTCGTCATTTCCAACACCCATAGCCCGCACCACCTGGACAGCGGCGCATACAACGACCGCGTACGTCAATGCAAGACCGCTGTAGAGCAGATCAGCAAAGTGAAACCGATTAAGTTCCTCGCCGAACTGACTCCGGAAGATTGGGCGGCGGTACAAGACGCTGTCACTGATCCGATTGCTAAGAAGCGTGCACGCCACGTGGTAGGCGAAGTAGCACGTACCGCCGAAGCAGTAGAGGCGCTCAAGCAAGGCAAGATCGAACTGTTCGGCGAACTGATGACCGCGAGTCACGTCTCGCTGCGCGACGACTACGAGGTAACCGGCAAAGAGTTGGACACCCTCGCCGAAGCAGCTTGGCAAGTAGAAGGCGTGCTCGGTAGCCGAATGACCGGTGGAGGTTTTGGCGGTTGTACCGTCAGCCTTGTACGCGACGAAGCTATCGAGACCTTCAAAGCTTTTGTAGGTAAAGAATACGAAGAAAAGACGGGCTTGAAGGCTGACTTCTATGTTGCCGAAATCGGCGACGGCGTATCAAAGTTGAACGTTGAGAGTTGAGAGTTGAAAGAAGTTGTATAGTTGAAAGTTATGAGTTTTGTACGATTCTATACGATAAAGAGTAGCGGCGGACTGAAAGTTGAGGTTTCCAATCTCGGCGCGAAGATCACGAAGCTGCTGGTAGCCAACCGCAAAGGCGAAGTCAAAGACATCGTATTGGGTTTCCGAACCGCCGAAGAGTGGCGCACGAAAGAGACGTATTTCAACGCGATCTGCGGACGCGTAGCCAACCGTATCAAAGACGGGGTCTTTGAGTTGGACGGCGAGACATATCATCTGCCAATCAATAACGGCCCGAACAGTCTGCACGGCGGACTCGAAGGCTTCAACGCGAAGATCTGGGACGTCACGGCGCAGTGTGCACACGAAATCACACTCCATTACCGCGCGAAGGATGGCGAAGAAGGTTATCCCGGCAATCTGGATGTATGGGTGACCTATACGGCAACGAAAGACAACCGACTCGTCATTCATTACGAGGCGAAAACTGACGCGCCGACGCTTGTGGCGTTGACTAACCACTCGTACTTCAACTTGGCGGGCGAAGACAGCGGACGTGTAGATGATCACGTGCTGCAAGTCCATGCCGAGCAATTCACGCCGTTCGATGAGTTCACTTGTCCGACCGGAGAGATTGTTCCCGTGGAGGGTACACCGATGGACTTTAGACAACCTGTGCGTCTCGGCGACCGAATGAATGATCCGTTCTTTGCGCCCTGGAAAGGAATAGACAACAACTTCTGTCTCTGCGCCGGCGATGCGCCGAAAGAGCTACGTCACGCTTGCACGCTGGAGGCTGACGGACGCACGATGGAGTGTTGGACGACCATGAAGGGTCTGCAAGTCTATACCGGCAACTGGATTGAGCGCAACGAAGGCAAGAGTGGTACCATCTACGATGAGCAACACGCGGTATGTCTGGAGGCACAGAACTGGCCCGACAGCATTCACCATGACGATTTTCCCGATGTAGTACTTCGCCCGGGTGATAAATTAGACGAAATAACCGAATACAGATTTCTGTAAAGTTTAAAGTTGAAGGTTGAAAGTTGAAAGAAGTTTTATAGTTAAAAGATGAAAGTTAATTTCAATATCGTAAACACCATGCTGCTAATCGGTAGCATGGTGTTTTGTGGCTGTTCGACGAAACAAGTGCGCACGGACACGTTGATTCGCGCATGGCAGTTCACCCAAGACACGACGGAAAACCCTATTTGGCAGGACGTCACTATTCCGCACGATTGGGCCATCAGCGGTCCTTTCGATCGCGCGAACGATTTGCAGGAAGTGATTGTCGTACAGAACGGCGAGAGTGAACCGACCTGGAAAACCGGTCGTAGCGGTGGTCTGCCATGGATGGGCAAGGGCCACTACCACACGCGCGTAAAAGTGAATAAGGATAAGTTCTACACGCTCGTCTTTGACGGCGCGATGAGTCACGCTGACGTGTATGTGAATGGCGAAGAGATGGTCTATTGGCCTTACGGCTATAACACCTTCGATTGCTATATATTGCCGCAACTCATCACCGGCGACAGCGTCGATATCGATGTCTTCTTGGAGAACAAACCGCAACAGAGCCGTTGGTATCCGGGCGCAGGTTTGTACCGCAATGTGCACCTCATAGAGACCAACCCTATTCATATCCCTACTTTCGGTGTACTGATTCGCACGCCGAAAGTGAGCAAGGAATTTGCGCAAGTGACCATCGATGTAGAGCTACAGAACGGCGTGGACGAGATTACAGGAGAAGGTATCAGCATTCTGACCGATATACTCTATAAGGGCAAAGTGGTAGCGAAGGCCGAAGGCAAACAGAGCATAGCCGAAGTGATGAATCCGCAGTTATGGAGTCCCGAGACGCCGAATCTATACATTGCGCGCACGCGGGTGTATAAGATGAAAGGTGAAAGGTTAAAGGAAGAAGGGGAACTTGTTGACGAAGTCAACACACGCTTTGGTATTCGCGCGATTTCGTATACGCCGGAACATGGCTTCCAACTCAACGGCGAGACGCGTAAATTCAAAGGAGTCTGCAATCACCATGACTTAGGTCCGTTGGGCGCGGCGGTTGATAAGGACGCTTTACGCCACCAAATTACAATGCTGAAGGAGATGGGCTGCGACGCCATCCGCACGAGTCATAACATGCCCGCACCGGAACTCGTAGAGCTCTGCGATGAAATGGGAATGATGATGATGATCGAGCCGTTCGATGTATGGAACTGGGGCAAGACGGAGAATGACTATAATAAGGAATTCAACGAGTGGTGGAAATGGGACATCACGAATATGGTAAAGCACTATCGCAATAACGCCAGCGTGATGCTTTGGTCGAGCGGTAATGAGGTATGGAACCAAGTGCTGCCGGACGGCATTGAGATCGTGACGAAACTCCAAGAACTCTTTCACCAACTCGACCCTACTCGCCCTGTTACTAACGGCATGGACCAAGCGATGCACGTGATCCATAACGGTTTTGGCGCAGCGGTAGAGTTGCCGGGCTTCAATTATCGCACGAGCCGGTATGAAGAGGGATATGAGAACTTGCCGCAGAAGATGATTCTGGGTTCCGAGACCGCCTCCACCGTCTCGAGCCGCGGCGTATATAAGATTCCTGCCGTGCTCAAGGACTTCGCCATGTATGATGATTTCCAGAGTAGCGGTTATGATGTCGAGTATTGTCCTTGGTCAGGTCTGCCGGAGCAGGATTTTCAGTTGCAGGACGATTATAACTGGACAATTGGTCAGTTCGTTTGGACGGGTTTTGACTATTTAGGTGAACCCTCACCGTACGACACAGACGCTTGGCCAAGCCACAGCAGTTATTTCGGAATCATCGATTTGGCTTCGCTGCCGAAGGACCGCTTCTGGCTCTATCGCAGTCAATGGAACAAAGAGGAGCCGACATTGCATGTGTTGCCGCATTGGAACTGGAGCGAAGGCGATTTAGTACCTGTCTTCTGCTATACGACTTATCCGAGCGCGGAGTTGTTCGTCAACGGCAAGAGCTACGGCAAGTTACGCTTTGCAACTCCGGAAGAGACCGAGCGCCTGGCAAAAGGCGAAACGATCGAAGGCGTGAGTGCCATGCCGAAGGTGGGTGAGTTTGATATTCCCGTTTGGGGCAGTGCGCCGCGTCCGGAACTGTTGCCACGCTACCGGCTGATGTGGTTTGATGTGCCATTCGAAGCAGGAGAGATTACCGTAGTGGCGTTCGATGAAAAAGGCAAAGAGGCTGCGCGCGAGACAGTGAAGACCGCCGGTGAGCCGGATCATTTGGAGATCGTCTGGGCGAACAAAGAGGAGAATCCCGAGGAACTGTGCTACATGACGGTGAAGGTGGTCGACAAAAACGGCAACCTATGCCCGAAAGCCAATAACCTGATCAAGTACGAAGGCAGTGGGTTTGTAGCTGCCGCAAACGGTGATGCAGCCTGCTTAGACTCGTTCGTAGAACCGCAGATGCACGCCTTCGCCGGTCAATGCACGTTCATTATCCGGAAAGGCGCAAAAGGAAACTATATTTTATGTAAATAAACACAGATAAACCCTAACCGTAACTTAGGGCATATCGCTTACAGCGAATACGATGTTTCGCCCCACCGCGCCTACTTATAAGTAAACTTAACGTAGCCCGTCAGGGCGAACCATCACATCCGAAGGATGTAAATGCCCTAAGTTCCGCTTAGCGATAAACATAAATAAAATTCATAGCCAATACCGATAAAAGAAACAGCCCGAGCAGATGCCCGGGCTGTTTTATTTAATAGTTGACTAGAGGACTAGTATTCTAGTAGACTAGTAGACTATTTTTCTGGTTTTTAGCGAACTTGGGTACCTTGTACGTTGAACATCTTGTTGTCACGAACGATGTAGAGAACACCGTCAACAACCACTTTCTGAGCCTTCTCGGTCAGGGTAATGTTCTCGATACCTTGCTCTTTTACGAGCCAACGATACTTCTCCGGGTCGCTGAAGTCAAGAACGAGGCTCTTGCCTTCTGCAGCATCCTCCCAGAGTTGACCAAATACTAACTCGTTGTCTTTGATTAAGCGCCATGTATCCTCTCCTTCATCATAGAGTTCAAGCTCTTGATCATCCCAAGTACCAGCTGTACGGAACTTGAAGAACTGAGAAGCTTTAGCCTCGAAGGTTGCCTCAAAGTAGTCGGTCGAAGGATTCCAAGTCAGCGCAGTACCCTGCCAATCGTCAAATCCACCGATAACCTCAACTGCAGCAGGAATATTCTCTGTCGGGAGTTTAACAGCGAAAGCAACTACCTCAGCCGGCTCAGCAGGAGCGCAACGAGCCCAGCGGAGATCCTCTGCGCGAAGGTCGAAGAGGATATTCGGATCCTCGTGCGTCAGGAGGTTGTCACCATCCTCACCCGGGATACGAACCCATTTCTCATCGATTAATTTCTGGAGATACGAATCATCGTTCCAACCCGGCTCAACCTCGATCGCACCGGTCTCTGCATTCAGCAAGCCTGCAACAACTTGGTACGGAGTTTTCTCAGCCATTTTCTTGGTGTAAACATAGGTCGGAACCATATTTTCCATGGTCTTCTCTACATCCAATTGCATTTGGGTGAAGCCCCATCCAGTCATACCGCCAACAACGTACGGAACTGCCAAGCCGCCGCAACCATCGCTGATAACGGTAATGGTGTAAACGTGGTAAACAGCATCACACGGGTTCTGCTTCCATGCATCTACCGTGAATACGTTCGGAGCGTCGGTACCATAGTGCTTCATGTCAATCTCACCTGCATAAGCACCTTCTACAACTTGCACACCACCGCGGATTGCCGTAGCTGCACCTACCTGATACTCCCAGTTGAAGTTACCGTCAACGTCCAGCATTACCGGCTTAGCGCAAATACCATCCGTCGCACTCGGCTCAGCTTCGGGCTCGAAAGAACCTACATACCAGCCATCATAACCCTCTACCGGCTCAGTAGGCACGCAATCAGCCGCACTACTCTTCCAACCGTTGAAAGAACCGGTCAGAACGATGTCGTTACAAGCCATGTCGGCCGGAACGAAGAAGCAAACGCATACCTTACCCTCGTCGTAGTAGCCCTGGAGCACTTCATCCGACGGAACAACGTCCTTCGATGCAAAGGCAAATGCACTCATCAGCGCAGCTGCCAAAAAAGCATAAAATTTCTTCATAATTAAAAAATTTTAAATGGTTAATTTTTTAATCATGGAGTTTCGGCTTCGTCGAGTTGCGTAAGCGAGCTTACACTCGACTAGCACGAAACTTCATAATTGGTTAATAAATGTTAATTAAATAATGAATATAATGTTCATTAGTTTGCTATTAATAGGTATAACCGTCACCACCCTCTGCGGCGAACTTATTGTTCGGATCGCCTTCTACGTCTTTCTTGAAGTTCGGGTTAGCGCGTTTATCCTCGGAGGGAACCGGGAACCAGTTCATGTACTCCGGAGTTCCGGCTACGAAGAACGGGCTGTTAACTGCGGGCGGCATATCTGCCTTGCCCATACGTCCTTCCCAGTGGAAACGATATTGGTCAGACTCCGGACCGAAGAAGCGTCCAAAACGGATGAGATCCATACGACGACGTCCCTCAAACCAGAACTCACGGCTCCATTCATCGAGCAAGATCTCTTCATTCAGCGAAGGCAACGCATCGGCATGCGCACGAGCACGAATCGTGTTATTGATAATATTCAATGCATCAGAAGTCTTTCCTTGACGGAAGAGAGCTTCTGCCTGGATCATATACGCCTCAGCTAAACGCATCAGCGGAATATCGGTATCCGGCCAACCAGGGCTCTGACGCGGCGAGTATTGCGGCTTCGCAGCCGAAGAATATACGCCTGTGAATTTCAGTCCTGCCCAGCAGTCATAGAAGCACTCATTGGCACCTACGGTCATGCCGCCTTTCAGCGTGAAGTTCTTATGATCGGTAGTATTCATACCATAGGAGCACAAGATAGCACGGTCATCTTTCAACTGCTCAGGCATATCAAACTCGTCATAGATGATCAACTCTGCTGCGGTGCGATCCACACTACCCAGCGGCGAGAGGAACTTATCTACCAAGGTCGGCGAAGGACGCAGTGCGTGCCACTCTTCTTCAATACCCCAGGCATTCATACCGCCGTAACGCGGGCCGGCAATCAAGAACTTACCACCGGCGTGACTCTGGGTATACAAACCATCCTGATAGATCTGGAAGATAGCCTCTTTCATCACATCTGCACGGTCGTTATCACCCATGAAGAGTCGCTGGTATGCGGAATACACAAAGCCCGAATCCGTAACGATCTCGTCCTTCACAAGACCATACTGATTGTTCGCAATAACCGCCGAAGCCATTTCGTAGGCATTCTGCCAGTTCTGGTCGTTCACCCACTCGGCGTTGTACTTGTTATATACATCCGCATTGAGGTAGATACGCGCCAAGAGTAACTGGGCTGCTGCTTTATCTACACGGTATCTGGTGACACGGACCTCAGGCAGGCGTGCGATGATATCCTCCAACTCCGTTACTAACCATGCATAGAGTTCGTGACGCGGCAAGAAGTGCGGGTAGTCACTCGACTCGGTAATAACAAACGGCGAGTAGAGGAACAAGTCCATCTGATAGAAGTAGTGCAGCGCACGGATCCATCTTACCTCTGCGCGACGATATTGATCTTCCTGGGTCTTGTCGGAAGCATAAGCCAGATAGTGGTTGCAATACTTGATGTTGAGGTTCAGACGGGTATAGATACCGCGGATCATATCGCTGGTACCCGTCCAGTTGGTTGTCGGAAGGCCTCTGGACTCTGCATCGTCCCAAATCCAGAATGCCTCATCTGTCGTCAGGTCGTTGCAATACCAGATAGTACGGTAGAAACCGGACATACCGGCATCCATATCTTCTACATCCGAGTCACTTCCCGGGTCGGACTGACCAATGACAGCCATGCAGGCGTAGCACTTGGTGAACATACGATCCTGGTTAAAGGAAGTCGAAGAGTTCGGATCAATCGGCTCGGTATTCAGGTCTTGTACGCAGGAAGCCATTCCCACTGCGACACAAGCCAGAGCCATATATTTCAAAATACTTCTCATAATATATATGATTTACGATTTACGATGTTATTAGAATTGCAGGTTAATACCGAGTACGGTAGTCATCGAACGCGGGTAGATGGAGTTATCCACACCACCGAGACCGATTTCCGGATCCAGACCCGAGTACTTCGTGATCACGAAGGGATTCGAAACGGTGCAGAATGCACGTCCCGAGATCTTGTTCTTCTGGAACGAGTAACCGAGCGTGATGTTATCACAACGGAGGAAGGAAGCGTTCTCCAAGAAGCGATCGGTGATACTTGCGTCGGCAGCACCGATGATGCTCTTACCTTCTGCATCGTAGATAACTCGGTTATAGCCGTCTACATAGTAAGTGTTGAATACATCAACCGGCAGGTTGCTGTAGTATCCGTTACGCGACAACTGTCCGGAAGGTACATTCTGCAGACGTGTAGAAATCACATTGTTGAACACATAGTTTCCGATATTTGCGCGGAAAGACATACCGAGGTCGAAGCCATAGAACTGGAACTTCATCTGGAAGCCCATGGTTACCGGAGCAACCGGGTTGTGCTTGAAGACCTTGTCCTGCTCGTCAATCTTACCGTCCGGAACCAATTGGCCGTCAACCAATTCGGTCGGCTGGTCAATGATATACCAATACTGCGAACCGTCGTCACGCGTGCCCTTACGCGCCTCGTAGAGATAGAAGGTATTGGTTGCATAACCTACCGCGAACTTGGTAATGGATTTACCACCAAGACCTTCACCACCGTAGCCCCAACCGTCAATCATTTTATCTTCGCCGTTGAGGTTCGTGATCTTATTCTGGTTCCAAGTTACGTTATATCCGAAGTCCCATTTGAAGCGCTTGCCGTAATCCAGTATGACTGCATTGATGGCGAACTCGATACCTTGGTTCTGGAGCGAACCTACGTTCGAGGTTACACGCTTACGGAAGTTGGTACCCATCGGAACGATGACGTTGTTCAACAAGTCGGTCGTGTTACGGAAGTAATAATCGAGCGATCCGGAAATACGGTTGTTGAGGAAGGCAAAATCAAGACCTACGTTATAGGTGGTGGTTTTCTCCCAAGTCAACTTCATGTTATATGCATTCGGACGGTCGGAGATATACAAGGTGTCACCGTGTGAATCTACGACTGCGTCTACTGTTTGCACATCGTTATTCTCGGTTGCATAGTTGCCACCGCCAACCGGATAATACGAGGTGTGACCGGTGGTCTGGGTATAAGTCGGCATGTATGCGTAATCGCCAATACCGTCTTGCTGACCGGTGATACCATAACCGAGACGGAGTTTGAAGTCATTGATCCAGTTTACATCTTTCATTAAGGTCTCTTTGATCTTCCAGCTGACAGCTACAGAGGGGAAGATACCCCAACGATGATCTCTTGCGAAACGGCTGGAACCGTCGGCACGCAGCGTAGCGGTAAGACCGATTTGGTTCCATCCCCACCAGTTAGCACGTCCGAAGAAGGAAACGAGGAAGTTCTCACCCTTACCCTCAGAATGCGTAGCATATGCGGGCTCTCCGGGAACGCCGGTAGTACCTTGATAGGTCATCGGATATACACCGGCACCGTTGCTCAGATACTCGTTATAGAAGTGCTGCCACTCATAACCGGCCATGATGTCGAAGTGCTGATGCGCATCCTCCCAATCGTGAGCATACTGTGCATACGCATTGAACTGGAGGTTATATTTCATCTTCTGCTCATAAGACTTCCAGCCGGTATAGTGGCTGGCTGTTCCGAGCATATTGTTATTCTCCTGACGTTTCGAGAAGATATAGTCGGCACCGAAGTTGGCGTGGAGCACGAGGTCCTCAAAGCCATGGATCTTATAGGTAGCGTCCAAGTTACCTACGAACTGACCGGCATTCGACGTGTTGGACTGATGCTTCAACTGTGCCAGCGGGTTGGCTTGGCCCTTGAGGCTGTACATCCAGTTCGGGTCATCATACGGACCAAGTTCGCTGGTAGACGTACCCAGCGGCTGGAAGAATCCATCCCAGTGCGCATCGAGTTCTTCTTTGGTTACGTAGTAACTCTTTCCGTAAGCCTCACCGGCTAAGATCGGATCACCGTAGATGTTGGTCAAGTCTCCGGTGGAGTAGATCGGCTCGGTCGGATCCTTATCGAGGTAAGCACCTGAGATACCCGGCTCATACTGGTTGTAGATATACATTCCCTTCGCATTGAGGTTAAAGCTGAGGTGGTTATCCAGGAAGGACGGACTCAAACTGAGCGAAGCAGTAACACGCTGCATCTGCGAACCCTTCACCGCACCGTTATTGAGGGTATAACCTACGGAAGCACGATACGGCATATCCACGATTTGTCTCTTATCTTTGAAACCACCGGTGATGGAAACGTTATGGTCCGTAGAAACGGCGGTGCGATAAATCTGGCTGAACCAATCGATATTATCGTTCATCAGGTACGCATTCTCTGTGCCTTTACGTCCGGAAGCGGTTGCATAAGCGCGCAACTCATCCGCGGTCATGACGGTAAGGTGTTTCAGCACGTTACCGAAGCTAACGTTCGCATCGTAGTTCACTTTCAGTTTTTGACCTGCTTTACCTTTCTTGGTGGTAATCAAGATGACACCGTTGGAAGCACGGCTACCGTAGATAGCGGTTGCGGAAGCATCCTTAAGGACGGTGAAGGTCTCGATATCGGACGGGTTGACCATCGACAGCGGGTTCGAAACACCCGGCATGCTGTTGTTATCCATAGCCAGACCATCGATGACGATAAGCGGGTCGTTGGATGCGTTCAGAGACGATCCACCACGGATACGGATTGTAGCGCCGCCACCAGGAGTACCTCCATCGGTAGCCACATTCACACCGGCGATCTTACCTGCAAGCATGTCTTGTGCGTTGGTAACAAGACCTTTGTTCATCTCATCGGGTTTGATTGCCGTTACGGATCCGGTAGCATCGTTTTTCTTAACGACACCGTAACCAACGACAACGACTTCTTCGAGTACCTCGGTGTCCTCAGCAAGTTTCACTGCCATATTCGGCGCAGCAACCAATTCCAGAGTCTTATAACCCATATAGGAGATGGCGAGTTTAGCGCCCGGCTGTACATTTAAGGTAAAGTTACCATCCCAATCGGTAATTGTACCATTGGTAGTACCAACCTCAAGAATGGAGGCACCAATAATCGGTTCACCGTTCGCCGCGTCAATTACTGTACCGCTGGCTGTTTGTGCGACCGCAGCCGCAGTACCCAGCATCAGCAGTAGGGCGAAGGAAATAGTACGAAATATATTGAAATTTTTCATTGTTGCAAATGATTTTGTCAGTTCATATCAGATTAAGGTTGTACGGGACGCTTATAAGTCAAACCGCCAAGCGCAAACTCAGATGCTACGCCGAGAGAATCCAGCGTATATCTGGCAATACTCAGTTTCTCTCCCTCTACGCCCGGCTGCGAGGTGTTAGTCAACTGCACCGTAAACTTCGCGTCTGTAGCCAACTCGCTAAACATCCAACGGAAGTCATACTCATATACGTTTACGCTCTCGCTAACAATCGTCGTTTCTTTGGTTTCGCGATCGTAGGTCGAACGGAATTGCTTACGATAGTAATGTCCGGTATTGGCAAATGTACCCGGCTCACGGTTAAAGATCAACTTGTAGTAGCACGTCGTATCCGCACTGACCGTATCCATATGGTCGAAGACCTTGATAGTATCGTACTTAAACGACATCGGCGGCACGAAGGTTACTCTGATGGAATCTCTAAAAACGCTGTCCGTTACAAATTCGCCTCGGAAAGTGGCCTCCCAATCGGTATTGGGGAAGGTTCCAATCACTTTCTCCAGTTTCTCCACACGCGCAGAGCTCAAAGACGTAGAACCTCCGAAAGCACGTCCATCCGGTGCGATGAGGGCATCGCCACGATACTTCAGAATGTACGGATCACCCGCCTTCGGCGTAACGAGCAAGGTAAAGACGGTGTTCTGGTCTTGCCACTCACCATACTCATAACTCAGTGTGTCCACTTTCTTCGGAACGAAGGAACCATCGCCGAACGCGATTTCGCGATACAACAAGCGCGAATCATTCACGTCTTTAGACGGGAATTCATACTCAGCGAGGAGGAGCGTCGAACCGTCGATTTTCACAAAACCGCGCGTAGCGCTCGGGGCATCACCCGAAGCGGCAGCCACGCCATGCAACGTTCCCTTCAGCAGGTCGGTACAAACCTCCGTCACATTAGACTTGGGCTCGCAAGAAGTGAAAGCAAAAACTGCTATCGCCACTGCGAATACACTTACAAGTAGTTTGTTTTTCATAAATAGATATTTTAGTTTGTTAGTTATTTTAACTAGAGGTCCTAGAAGTCCTAGACATCCTAGAAATCCTAGAGAACTAGGGATTATTCCTTCTCTTTGATTAAGAAGACGGAGCAAGCACCCAAGACGAGAAGCACACCGGCTACCACCAGCATACCTGCTTGTACGTGCGCGCATATATATTTAAGGAGTAAACCTCCGCAGAGGGCTGCGACAATCTGCGGCACGCAGATCGTACAGTTGAACAAGCCGAGGTAGTATCCCATGTTACCGCCCTTGATGGCATTGGTCACAATCGTGAAGGGCAAAGCCAGCATTGCTGCCCACGCTGCACCGATGAGCGCGTAACTGAGCCAGAGGACATATGCGTTCGTTACAAAATAGACGGAGATAAATCCGACAGCGCCGACGAGCAACGAGATCGCGTATGCGCCCTTGTTACCAAACCAATGCTCGAGCTTCGGAAGGAAAGCCGCCCAAAGGAGCGAACCTACAGCCTGTACACAGAAGACCACGCCTACCCAGTTGCCCGCGTTCTGGAATGCAGCATCAGCCGCATTGATGCCGTCCCAGCCATAACAGTTAGCGGCAATCGCACCATTCGAATAGGTCCACATATACATGAAGGCCGCCCAGCAGAAGAACTGAACCAAACCAACGGTCCAGAAAGCGGACGGAGCCTCTTTGAGCAAATCAATGAATCCTTTTTCTTTGTCCTCCTCGTCTTTCTTCTTCGGGTCAATACCGTGGAACTCCGCATACTCCTGCGGGTTCAACTCCTTCACGGTAGCGAAGGTATAAAGCGAGCAGAGGATGAGAATCGCTGCACCTGCGTAGAAGGACCACTTCACGGAATCAGGAATAACACCCTCCGGCGCCTCGTTAGCAATACCGATCCAAGTAAAGAAGATCGGGAAGAGGTATCCTACCACCGAACCGGCGTTACAGAGCGCCGATTGGATAGCGTAGGCCGTACCCTTCTGCTCCTCATTGACCATATCGCCCACCATCATCTTGAACGGCTGCATCGCGATATTAATCGAGGTATCAAGGAACATAAGGCTGAACAGACCAAACCACATTGCGGCATTCAGGCCCAAGAAGACCGATTGGGTAAACGTAAAGTCACCGGCGTTCGGAAGCAACAGCATCACCGCAACCGCAATGAGCGCGCCCACGAGCAAATAGGGTTTACGACGACCCAGACGATTCCATGTCTTGTCGCTATACTTGCCGACCAGCGGCTGAACAATCATACCCATCAACGGCGGGAGAATCCAGAAGAAACTCAAGGTGTGAGGATCTGCGCCAAGGGTCGCAAAAATACGGGAGATGTTAGCGCTCTGCAGCGCATAAGCAATCTGTACTCCGAAAAATCCAAAACTCAGATTGAAGAGTTGCGCAAAGGATAAATTTCGTTTCTGCATGTTGTTTTATGGTATTTTGTCAAGTAAACTTTACAAATCGGCCGCAAAATTACAACATTTTTCTGGAATACGCAAGAGGTATATGCATTTTTTTGTAAAAAATGTTATTTTTTTCTTAATTTGAAGGAAATATAGCGTGCTTATTGCCGGATAGCCCCGAGATGTAGCGGTCCCTGAAAGGACCTTGACAGCTCCCCTACCGAATCCCAATAATCTCGTACTTACCGCGTACTTACCGCGCACTTATCACGCACTTATCACGCACTGCGCGTTCATCATTCTCATACACGTGTAGTTACAAAGTAACTACAATGGGTATTCGAATGAGCCCGCTATCAACGAAAAAAGGTTCCCTTTTTTCCGCTGTTCTATGTATTATATACTATGTATATAATACTGTTTGATTTGTTAAATATGCGATGAAAGTGAAAAGAGATAAGAAAAATTACGTATTTTTTGCAAAAAATCGCGAAGGGTATTGCACATATAAAAAATTATTCGTACTTTTGTAGCCCAAATTGAGAAAGTGAAGGAAAAGCACAAGTATGGAAGTAACACATGAACAGTTAGTGGGAGCTCTGAGGGAGCATTTTGGTTTTGACACGTTCAAAGGCAATCAGGAGGCGATCATCCGCAATGTGATGGATGGTCACGATACCTTTGTATTGATGCCGACCGGTGGAGGAAAGAGTCTCTGTTACCAATTACCCTCGTTGATCATGGATGGCGTGGCGATTGTTATCTCGCCGCTTATTGCGTTGATGAAGAACCAGGTAGATGCAATGCGTAACTACTCGGAAGAGCCGGGTGTGGCGCATTTCATCAATTCGAGTCTGAGTCGTCCGGAGATCAATGCAGTGAAGGACGATGTGTTGAGCGGACGAACGAAGTTATTATATCTGGCGCCGGAAAGTTTGCAGAAGAATGAGAACGTGGACTTCCTGCAGGGCGTGAAGATTAGTTTTTATGCCGTCGATGAGGCGCATTGTATCTCGGAGTGGGGACACGATTTCCGTCCGGAGTACAGCCAGATCCGCAGTATGGTGCAACGCATCGGCAAGGCACCGATCATTGCCTTGACGGCTACGGCGACACCGAAGGTGCAGAAGGATATCCAGAAGAACCTCGGCATGCCGGACGCAACCGTTTTCAAGTCGAGTTTTAATCGTCCGAACCTATATTACGAAGTACGGCCAAAGACGGCAGATGTAGATAAGGATCTTGTGCGTTACATACGCAGTATGGAAGGCAAGAGCGGTATTGTTTACTGTCTGGCTCGCAAGGAAGTGGAGGACTTGGCAGAAGTGCTGAAAGTGAACGGTATCTCCGCGCGGCCCTACCACGCGGGTATGGACGCAGCGACACGCTCCGCGAACCAGGATGCGTTCCTGATGGAGGAAGTGCAGGTCATCGTAGCGACCATCGCCTTCGGTATGGGTATCGACAAACCGGACGTACGCTTTGTAGTACACTACGACATCCCGAAATCGCTTGAGGGATATTACCAGGAGACGGGTCGCGCAGGCCGAGACGGCGGCGAAGGACAGTGTATCTGTTTCTACAGCCCAGATGATATCGAGCGTCTGCGTCGCTTCCAAAAAGACAAGACGCCCAAAGAGATCGGCATCGGCAACCAGTTGCTGTTTGAGACCCAAAGTTATGCGGAGTCCACCATCTGCCGACGCAAACTGCTGCTGCACTATTTCGGCGAGGAATATACAGAGGAGAAATGCGGTAACTGCGACAACTGCCGTAAGACCTACAAGCAGGTTGATGCAAGTGAGTTGCTGCAGTTGATTCTGGAGACCATTCAGCAGGTAAAAGAGAAGCAGAAAGCGGAACATATCGTCGATATCCTGCATGGAAACCAGACGGCGGAAGTGCTGAGTTACCACCATGAAGAGTTGGAGAATTTCGGTGCGGCAAGTGACGAAGAAGAGAGCACGCTCCACGCGATCATTCGTCAAGCCTTGGTAGTCGGCATGCTGAAGAAAGACGTCGATTCGTATGGCGATTTGAAACTCACCAAAGAAGGTACGAAATTCATCCGTAAGCCCGGTAAGTTCGAAGTGCCGATTGAGGTACAGAACGATGAGGACGACCTGATGGACGGCGCAGCTGCCACGTGCGCAGCGGCGGATGAGGTGCTCTTCGCGATATTAAAAGATATACGCCGTAAGGTGGCGAAGAAAAACGATGTACCGCCGTTTGTGATCTTCCAAGACCCGAGTCTGGAAGCGATGGCTACGACCTACCCCATCACGATGGAGGAGTTGTTGACCATCCCGGGCGTAGGTGTCGCAAAAGCAAAGCGTTATGGCGATGAGTTCCTGCGCGTCATCAAGGAGTACGTGGAGGAAAACGAAATCATCCGTCCGGACGATATGCGTATTCGCACCGTAGCGAAGAAGTCGACGCGTAAGAAACAGATCATTCAGGCTATCGACCGACGCGTCGACCTCGACGATTTGGCGGAGAGTTGCGGCATGTCGATGGAGGAGATGATGGACGAGTTGGAGGCGATTGTGTTCTCCGGCACAAAGATCGATATCAACTACTTCATTCAGGAAGTCCTGGACCCCGACGAGGAGGAAGAGATATACGACTACTTCAAGAACGCCGACGACGATAATATCCGCAAGGCGATGGAGGAGTTGGGCGAAGACTATTACGAAGAAATGCACGTAAGGCTCGTACGATTGAAGTTCCACTGCGAACTTGGCAACTAAATGGTAAATAAACACAGATAAACACTGCCGCTATCATGTTCGGAATTATGGGCCACGCGCCCAAAGCGTAAATGCCTCTCAAAACGCTCTCACAAGCAAGCTTGCAGCGCGCCTTGATAGCCATTCCCGCAGCAACAAAGGTTGCTTACCATTCCAGACATGCCAGCGTCAGCGATAAACATAAATAAAGACAAGGGGAGCGCCACGCGGCAAGGGGAGACATCCCCGACGAGCGGGGACAGCAAAAGGACAAAATGCAAAAAGGAGTTATTGACTTTATAACGCTGGGGTGCTCTAAGAACTTAGTGGACGCAGAGCGAGTGATGCCGCAGTTAGAAGCGGCCGGATGGAAGTGCGTGCATGATGCACAAGATCCGAAAGGGGAAATCTGTGTCATCAACACCTGCGGATTTATCGGCGATGCCAAAGAAGAGAGCATCAATATGATACTCCAAATGGCCGAGCGAAAGAAGCACGGCAAACTGCGGAAGTTGATCGTGATGGGATGTCTGAGTGAGCGCTACCGCGCGGAACTCGAAGCCGAGCTGCCGGAGGTGGACTATTATTTCGGTAAATTCGACTTTCTCGAACTTACCGAAAAGTTGAAAGTTGAAAGTTCAAAGTTGAAAGAAGTTGGAGGGTTTAAAGTAGAAAGTTGCTCCAATTTTGAGAGGAAACTGACCACGCCCAAACACTATGCGTATCTGAAGATTTCGGAGGGCTGTAACCGGATGTGTTCCTATTGCGCCATTCCGCTAATCACAGGACGCCATACAAGTCGACCGAAAGCGGAGATATTAGCGGAAGTAAAATGGCTGGTGAGTCAAGGCGTGAAGGAGTTAAACGTCATCGCGCAGGACTTGAGCAGTTACGGACTGGATTTGAATGTACAAAGGGACAATGTACAATGTACAAAGGTACACCTATTGCCTGAACTGATAGATGAGATAGCGCAGGTGCCGGGAGTGGAATGGATTCGCCTACATTATGCCTACCCGACCGATTTTCCGGAGGGCATCCTGGACGTAATGGCCAAACACGCGAATGTATGCAAATATCTGGACATTGCTTTGCAACATTGCACGGATCACATGTTGGGTTTGATGCGGCGCCATATTACGCAAGCAGAACAAGATGCGTTGATAAAGAAGATTCGAGCCAAAGTGCCGGGGATTTGTATCCGAACCACTTTACTGGTGGGTCATCCGGGCGAGACAGAAGAAGATTTTGAAGCGTTGAAGACGTGGATAAAAGCGATGCGGTTTGAGCGAATGGGTTGTTTTGCCTACTCCGACGAAGAAGGTACCTACGCAAACAAACACTATAAAGACGACGTGCCGCAGGAAGTGAAGGAAGCGCGAGCTGCAGAACTGATGGCTATCCAACAGGAGATTAGTGCGGAGTTGATGAACAAATTCGTAGGAAAGACCGAGCGCGTAATAATCGACCGACAAGACGGCGACTATTGGATTGGTCGTACCCAATTCGACAGTCCCGAAGTGGATTGCGAAGTGCTGATAGAAAAGTTGAAAATTGAGAGTTTAGAGTTGAAAGAAGTGGAGGAGTTGAAAGTCGGAGAGTTCTATAATGTGGAGATCACGAAGGCGGAAGAGTTTGATTTATACGGAAAAATAATACCATAAGATATCATGTTGACGAAAGATTTAATCAGCCGGATAGCAACTGCTACCGGTTTCAGCAAGAAGCAAGTGGAACACCTGCTGAGCACAAACAATGCCATTCTGCGTGAGAACCTGATGGCAGGCAAAGCGGTGTCGCTGCAAGGATTTGGTGCGTTGGAGGTGAAAGAACGTGCACCGCGTACGATTGTTCATCCGCGAACAGGCGAGCGCACGATAAGTCCGGGAAAGAACCAATTGGTGTTCCGCCCGGTGGATAACTTAAAACACGAACTCAAAAAGATCTAAGCTATGGCAGAGAAACTTAGTTGGACCGAGTTACGCCGCACTTTGGCGTCTCGCGCAGGAGTGAGTGAGAAAGAAGCAAACGCTTTCCTGACCGCATTGAACGCAGAGATCGTAGAGGCTCTAAAGACCGATAAACAAGTAAAAATCAACGGTTTAGGCATCTTCAAACTACAAGCAGTCGCACCCCGTAAGAGTGTGAATGTAGCCACCGGAGAAGCCATTACCATCGAGGGATATAACAAGGTCGCTTTCGTGCCCGAAGCAGGTGTGAAAGAGTTGATCGAGCGCGGAGGAGGCGTCTCCTCGCTGCCTTTACCCGAAGGGAAGCAAAACGAAGTTTCCGAAGTGGACCCGATCAAGAAATTGGGATCGCAGGCCGAGGAGATTGTTGATATCTTAGGAGAACTCGGACAGAGTCCGAAGGAGGCAGAAGAGCCCGTAAAAGAACCGGAAATTCAGGAAGAACCCGCAAAAGAACCGGAAGTTCAGGAAGAACCCGCAAAAGAGCCCGAACCGGTGTTCTACGCACCTCAGGCACAGCCCGCTCTAGAACCGGAGCCTGCAAAACCGGAGAAAAAGAATCATTTCTTGCGCGACACGATGATTTGTGTGGTGATTCTGCTAGCGTTGCTCTTAGTGGGGTATTTCTTCCTGCGTAGCCAATTGGGCAATCTGATTGATTCTTTCATCCCGAATAAGGCGCAAACGGAACAAGTTGCACCGATTGCACCAATCGTTACGAAACCCGAACCGGAGCCTGTTACTGCCCCCAATGAGGTAGTTGAAGAAGTGGAAGCCGGAGAAGAGGAGTTGACACCGGAGCAAATCTTGGCAGAATTCATGGCAATTACCGATGAAGCGGAGGAAGAGGAGGAGAAGGTAGAACAACCGACGGTGCGTGAGGACATATATGATGGTCTTATCACGATCGAGCCTATGCACGAGGCGAGTCGCCTGACGTGGATGGCAAAACGCTTCTATGGCAGCAAGGCCTATTGGCCGTACATCTACGAAGCGAATAAAGATCATATTTCCAATCCCGATAATATCGATGTAGGTACTCCTATTCGCGTTCCGAAACTAACGAAAGCGCAGATGGACACCACCAGTGCAGCGTATAAGCGGATACTTCGAGAGGCAGAAGAAGCTTGCAGGAAATAATTCGCATAGAAGGAGCGGACACCCACAACCTGAAACATGTGACGGTAGATATACCGCGCAATAAGTTGGTTGTGGTGACGGGTGTGAGCGGCAGCGGCAAGAGTTCGCTGGCGTTCGATACCTTGTATGCGGAGGGCCAGCGGCGATACGTGGAGAGTCTTAGTGCATACGCGCGCCAATTTATGGGGCGTATGCAGAAACCCGACGTAGAGAAGATTGAAGGTATCCCACCGGCTATCGCTATTCAACAGAAAGTAAGTAGTCGCAATCCCCGTTCCACGGTAGGCACCGTGACGGAGATTTACGACTATTTGAAGCTTTTGTACGCGCGCGTAGGCAGGACGTACTCGCCCGTGAGCGGGGAAGAAGTGAAGAAAAACACGATCCGCGATGTGGTCGCCTACATGGAGCAACAACCGAAAGGAACACGCTTGTACCTGCTGAGTCCCATCATTCTGCCGGAAGGGCGAACGCTGCGAGAGCAGTTAGCTTTGTGGCTCAGTCAGGGTTTTAGCCGCTTGCTCATTGACGGCGACACGGTGCGTCTGGATGCCGAGACCTGGAAACAGGCAGAAGGACACGACGCGTATCTGCTAGTGGATCGCGTGGTAGTAGATCACGAGCAAGCGACGAGTAACCGCTTTGCGGACAGTGTGCAGACTGCGTTCTTTGAAGGGAAGGGCGAATGCCAAGTTAATGTACGAAGGGACAATGTACAAGGGACAAAGGATAATGTACCAAGGACAAAAGTGTTCTCCGAGCGCTTCGAGGCAGACGGAATACAGTTTATCGAACCCAGCGAGCACCTCTTCGATTTCAACAATCCCGTAGGCGCTTGCCCTGAGTGCAAAGGAATCGGCGTAGTGACCGGCATCGATCCGGACTTAGTCGTTCCCGACAAGTCGAAGTCGATTTACGAACAGGCTATCGCATGCTGGCAGGGCGAGAAGATGAAAGAATGGCAGGATGCGCTGGTGATGAATGCCGCGAAGTTCGGATTCCCTATTCACACGCCTTTCTATGCCTTGACGCAAGAACAGAAACACCTGATTTGGACCGGAAACGAATACTTCCGCGGGCTGAATGATTTCTTCCATGAATTGGAGTCCAAGCAATACAACCGCTTGCAATACAAAGTGCTCTTGGCGCGGTATAAAGGTCGCACGACCTGCCCCGCATGCCACGGGTTACACCTTCGGAAAGAGACAAGTTACGTGCTTATCAACGGCAAGAACATCCAAGCACTCTGCACTATGCCGCTATCCGAACTACAGGAGTGGTTCCGGCACATCGAGTTGACGGATATCGAGCGCCAGACGGCCGAGATACTACTCGTGGAGATAGACAAACGCTTGCAGTTCATGCAAGACGTAGGATTGAGTTACCTGACGCTCAACCGAATGAGTAACACCCTGTCGGGCGGCGAGAGTCAACGTATCCAATTGGCCAAGTCCTTAGGCAGCAGTCTCGTAGGTTCACTCTACGTGCTGGACGAACCCTCTATCGGACTCCATCCGCGCGACACAGAGCGTCTGATTCATGTCCTAAAGGAGTTGCGCGACTTAGGCAACACGATTGTGGTCGTGGAGCACGACGAAGATATCATCGCAGCGGCCGATCATATTATTGAGATAGGTCCGAAAGCCGGTCGCTTGGGCGGAGAAGTGGTGTATGAAGGCAAACCGCGACCGGAACTCTTCACCTATACTATCCCGACGCAGCGGCGGCATTGGAACAACTATATCGAGGTAGAAGGGGCGTGCGAAAACAACCTACAAAACCTCACGGTGCGTTTTCCGCTGCACGTAATGACCGTAGTGACGGGTGTGAGTGGAAGCGGCAAATCGAGTCTGGTGAGCAAAGTGCTCTACCCAGCGCTGAAGAAACACTACGGTGGAGTATTCGCTGAGCACACGGGTGATTTCGGCCAACTGCACGGCAGTCTGCACTTGATGCAAGATATCGAGTTTGTGGACCAGAATCCGCTGAGCCGCTCCAGCCGCAGCAATCCCGTAACCTATCTCAAAGCGTACGACGAGATACGCCGTCTCTATGCCGAGCAGCCCTTAGCCAAGCAGTTGGGCCTGAGCCCTTCGCATTTCTCGTTTAACACCCCTGGCGGACGCTGCGAGACCTGTCAAGGCGAAGGAACCATCACGATTGAGATGCAGTTCATGGCGGACCTCGTGTTGGAATGCGAGCAATGCCACGGAAAGCGGTTCAAACAAGACATCCTCGACGTTCATTACCGCGGCAAGTCGATATACGACATCCTCTGCATGACGGTGAACCAAGCGGTGGATTTCTTCAGCGAAGACCCGGAGTGCACAAAGATCGTAAAGCGACTCAAACCGCTGCAAGACGTCGGTATCGGCTATGTGCAATTGGGACAAAGCAGCAGCACACTCTCAGGCGGCGAGAGCCAGCGCGTGAAGCTGGCCTCGTTCTTGGCCTCCGAAGATAACAAGCCGACGATTTTCGTCTTTGACGAACCCACCACGGGCCTGCATCATAAAGATATCGAAGTGCTGCTCAATGCCTTAAACCGCCTAATCAGCAAAGGCCACACAGTGATTATCATCGAGCACAATCCGGCAGTTGTTTTGGCGGCAGACCACGTGATTGACTTAGGTCCTGAAGGCGGCACGCAAGGCGGACGTATCGTATGTGCCGGCACTCCGGAAGAAGTCGCGCAATGCAAAGAAAGTTACACCGGCAAATACCTTGCCGAAATTATAAAAACACAACATGAAAAGCTTAAAGTTTGATATGGGGTACCTACCCCGTTGGGGCGTTTTATTACTGGATCTGTTACTTTGCACAATCGCTTTTTGGATTAGTGTATGGATCGGAAGTAGTTATTTCAACTACGCTTCGGATAATCCGCAGATATTGCCCATTGGGCAACAATATCTCGTGATTATCCTGATACAAATGCTCGCCTTTGGGGCATTTAATACCTACTCCGGCATCCTGCGTTATTCCACGTTCATCGATATGGTGAAGGTGCTATTGGCAAACGTATCGACCGGCGCGGTGATTGTGCTCTTTAACTATGCGATGGATTGGACCACCGGAAGTCATCCTATCTTCAATACCATCGTGGCTATCTATGTTCCGGTAGCTTTTGTGTTGCTTTTCACTTTGCGTGTAGCCGTAAAGACCTTCGGTGAGGTCCTGCAGCAATACGGAAACGGCAGTCCGCGTGTACTGATCTTCGGTACGAAATATGCAGGTATCTCCATTGCTAAGATGCTGCGTTCTGCCGGCAATACACCCTATCGCCCCGAAGGATTCATCTCCGACGGCGAGCATGGTTTTGAACTAGCCGGCTTACCGGTGTTACAACTCAACGAGAAACTCTTCGATTGGATGAAGGCACGTAATATCCGGCACGTCATTGTCTCGCCGCTTAAGATGCGCGAGATCAACCCGGCCAAGGATTTACAGATCTTCATTGACCATAACATCCGCATTTTGACTACTCCCTATTTCACCAGTGTGGAGAACCCGAACGATATTGACGCGCAACATATCGGTCGCATCGATGCCATCCGTATCGAAGATCTGTTGGAACGTCCGCAGATAGAAGTGAGCACCGAGAATGTGCGCCAAATCATCCAAGGCAAAGTAGTAATGGTCAGCGGCGCAGCAGGAAGTATCGGTAGCGAACTCGTTCGCCAAATTCAGAAATACGGTCCTCAAGCCACCATCCTCTTGGAGATTGCTGAGTCTCCGCTGCATGACTTGAGTTTAGACTTACAAAAGCAATTCCCGGAAGCGCGGTTTATTCCGGTTATTGCAGACGTGCGAGACAGAGAACGTATCGAGCAGATCTTCAGCGAGTTACGTCCGGATGTGGTCTATCATGCGGCCGCGTACAAGCATGTGCCGCTCATGGAGAGTTATCCTAACGAGGCAGTACGCGCGAACGTACTCGGCACGAAGAATATGGCCGACATGGCGGTCAAATACGGAACGGAGCGCTTCGTGATGATCTCCACCGACAAAGCTGTTAACCCGACGAACATCATGGGTGCCAGCAAACGTATCGCGGAGATATACGTACAATCCCTCTTCCATAAACTGCAAAAAGAGAACCCGCAATGCACGAAGTTCATCACTACGCGGTTCGGCAATGTGCTCGGCAGTAACGGGTCGGTCATCCCCTATTTCCAAAAGCAGATAGCTGCCGGAGGACCGGTCACGGTGACCCATCCGGATATCATCCGTTACTTCATGACCATCCCCGAGGCCTGTTGTCTGGTTATGGAAGCCAGCACTTTAGGAAACGGCGGCGAGATCTTCGTCTTCGACATGGGCAAAGCGGTGAAGATCCTGGATCTGGCGCGAAACATGATTCGCTTGGCAGGATACACGCCGGAGAAAGATATTCCGATTGTCTTCACAGGGCTGCGCCCGGGCGAGAAATTATACGAAGAGTTGTTGAACCAAAAGGAGTTGACTCTCCCGACAAGCAACAGCAAAATCATGATTGCCCGTGTTCGCGAGTTTGACTATAACCAAGTAAGCAAACTCATCGACCAATTGATTGAGACGAGTCATCAAGACAAAGCCTTTACCACCGTCAAGATGATGAAACAACTGGTACCGGAATATATCAGTAAGAACTCTGTGTACGAGCAACTTGACCCGCAATGATGCAACAGGCGCTGATAGCACATAGTTATTGGATCGGTTTGCTGAGTTTTATACTCGGCGCGCTCTTCATGCCTGTGGTCATTCGTGTGGCGAAGACAAAGGGTTTTGTTGTGCGCCCGAACAAGCGCATGAGCCATAACGGAGAGGTGCCTAATATCGGCGGGCTGAATATCTGTTTCGCGTTTATGTTGACCTATTTGCTGTGTACGCCAATAGAGCAAAATCCGTTCTTTCTGATCGGATTATTCCTTATCATGGTAGTAGGTTTTACGGATGATGTACTGGTCTTACGCCCATCCGCCAAACTCTTAGGAGAGACGCTGGCCGGCATAGCCTTAATCGGTTTTGCCGACATCCGCATCACCCACCTACATGGACTCTTCGGCATTGCAGAGATAGGAATCATCCCCAGTTATATCCTCTCGCTCGGCATCCTTTTGACCATCATCAATGCGATAAATCTCATTGACGGCATCGACGGCTTGGCCAGCGGCTTGGGTATTCTGTACTGCCTGTTCTTCGCCATCTATTTCGGTTTAGCAGGCGAAACAGTCTGGTCCAACATGGCTATCTGCATGATCGGCGTATTGGCGGTGTTCTTCCTCTTTAACGTGTTCGGCAAACGGGACAAGATCTTCATGGGCGATTCGGGCAGCCTGTTGTTGGGCTATCTCATCACCGCCTTTGTCTTCCGTTTCTGCGAGATCAACGCCTACCATCTTGTGCCCGAAGCATTGCATATGACTGCCGCACCGGCCGTAGCTGTTTGTGTGCTGACCATTCCGCTCTTCGATGCCATCCGCGTCAGTCTCACGCGTATCAAGCAACGCCGACCGCTCTTAGAACCGGATAAGAACCACATTCATCACTTGTTGTTGCGCACAGGGTTGAACCACATACAGACAACTTGCGTATTACTCAGCGCGAGTATCGTCTTCATCGGATTGGGCATCCTCGGACGCAATTGGAACAACTGGTTGCTATTATCCGCCGATTTCGGCTTAGCGACTATACTGACCCTGCTCCTTTGGAGAGTTATTAACCGTCAAATCGTTCTTGCGCATGCTGACCATTGATCACGTAAGTATGGAGTTCTCGGCGCGTCCCGTATTGGACGACATCACTTTCCTTATCAACCGTAAGGAACGTGTAGCGCTGGTAGGCAAGAACGGTGCGGGAAAGACCACTCTCCTGCGACTCATCGCCGGCGAGTACCAACCTACCAGCGGACGTATCGCCCGCGAAGCAGACATGACCATCGGCTACCTGCCGCAAGTCATGCTCTTCCATGACGACCGCACACTGCGCGAAGAAGTGATGACCGTTTTCGCGGGAGAAGATGAAGCGCGCTTCATCGCTGAGATGGACAGGACGATTATCGGTTTGGGCTTCGAGCGTAAGGATTTCGAGCGTCCTTGCAGCGAGTTCTCCGGCGGATGGCGAATGCGTATTGAATTGGCGAAGATTCTCTTGCGCCATCCGGACTTATTACTGCTTGACGAGCCGACGAACCACCTCGACATCGAGTCCATCCAGTGGTTGGAGGACTTCCTCAAAGCCAGCCCGTCTGCCGTACTCATGGTCAGCCACGACCGCGCGTTTATCGATAATGTGTGTGGGCGAACCATCGAAATAACACTCGGACGAATCTATGATTACAATGTTAATTATACTCGCTTTGTTGAATTACGTAAGGAACGGCACGAACAACAAGTCCGGGCGTACCAGAACCAGCAAAAGATGATTCAGGACACCGAAGAGTTCATCGAGCGTTTCCGCTACAAAGCGACCAAAGCCGTGCAAGTGCAGAGTCGTATCAAGCAACTCGAGAAACTCGAACGACTGGAAGTGGACCTCGAAGACACCTCACGTCTCAACCTGCGTTTCCCACCTGCCCCGCGTAGCGGAGACTTCCCGCTCATCATCGAAGACTTGCGCAAAGATTTCGGTGCACATACCGTCTTCCATGACGTCACTTTCACTATCCGCCGCGGCGAGAAAGTAGCCTTTGTCGGTAAGAACGGCGAAGGAAAAACGACGCTCGTCAAGTGTATCATGGGCCAACTCGACTACTTGGGTAACCTCAAGATCGGTCACAATGTCAAAATCGGCTATTTCGCCCAGAACCAGGCGGCGCTGCTGGACGAAGACAAGACCGTCTTTGAAACGATCGACTATGTGGCAGTAGGAGATATCCGCACAAAGATTCGCGACATCCTCGGCGCTTTTATGTTTGGCGGCGAAGCCTCCGACAAAAAAGTCAAAGTGCTCTCCGGCGGTGAAAGAAGCCGCTTGGCGATGATACGCTTGCTACTCGAACCCTGCAACCTGCTCATTCTCGACGAGCCGACGAACCACCTGGACATGCAATCCAAAGATGTACTCAAAGCTGCGCTACAGGCCTTCGACGGCACACTCATATGCGTCAGCCATGACCGCGATTTCCTCAACGGACTCGTCACAAAAGTCTATGAGTTCGGCGGCGGACGCGTCAAAGAACACCTCGGCGGCATCTACGACTACCTGCGCGCAAGGAAAATAACCAACCTGCAGGAGTTGGAGAAATCTAGTATTCCTAGTTCTCCTAGGGTTCCTAGTTCTCCTAGTGGCGCTATCGACTACGCTGCTCAAAAAGCCGCAGCGGCGGAGAAACGCAAGAAAGAGCGGCAGATAGCCGAGACCGAAGAAGCTATCGCAGCCTTGGAGACGCAACAGGCGGAAATGGAGCAACTCCTCTCCCTGCCGGAAAATCAGACGCAGGAGAACTTCCAAAAATACGAATCAATCAAACACCAAATAGAACAAAAATTATACGAATGGGAAATTTTGAATGAATAATTCAAAAAATCGTGTCCTATGGAACAAAGAACTACTAAGCGAAAATTAGACGAGGTGATTGAGTACATCATCACTTGGCTTTGCTACGGAGACAGCGAAGCCGCAGCGCGTGTGGCGTACACAGCGGATGAAAAAGCGCTGGAGGATCACGACGTGATTATTGTACCCAACGGGAAATTCGGCAATTATATCGTATTACCCGACATGGGAAAGGTGCAAGTGGAGCAACCCGCGAAAGGGAAAGCCATCATCCGCACGGACATCGTGTACAATACGTTCTTCTTTATCTCGCGTGCCGAAGAGAGTTATAACACCGAGCGGGATGAACACGATCGCTTTGCCGCCCGGTTCTCCATCCTGGGACACAATGGTCGTTTGCAGGTTCCGTTATTGGATGAATACGCGCGCCAACTGCTCAAACTTCTGAACTGCCCGCTTCCTACTCCGGGATTCGGTCATATATACCTGACGCACGATATTGATGCCATTTCGAAATATCGCTCGCTGCGGGGAATCATAGGAGGACTCAAACGCGGAGAGGGAAAACAAGTATGGGCCGCTTTGCGCGACATTCATAACGATCCGTATTATACGTTCCCATGGTTCATTGAGCAAGATGCGAAAGTAAAAAATGCCGATGTCATCTATTTCGTCAAACGCACCAACGGATTCGGCTACGACGCTCCACAATACGCGCGTTGGGGACGCGATTTTAAGCAATTGAAGCACATGTTGCGTCACAACAACGTCTATCTGGGTGTACACGGCAGTTACTACGGCGACATACCTGAGATCGAATACAGCCGCATGTTCCGTACCCATTACTTGCGTACTTCACTGCGCCAACTCCAACAGCTCGTGAAAGCCGGTTATACGGACGATTTCACAACGGGTTTTGCCGATGAGGCCGGTTTCCGCCTGCAGACCACGCGTGCCGTGCGGTGGATCAATCCCGCTTCGTATAAACTGACCAATCTCACGCTGCATCCGCTGATGATCATGGATACCACGCTCAGCAATGAGAACTACATGGACCTCACCGAAGACGAGGCCTATTTCCTGTGCGAACGCCTGATTGAGAGAGTGCGTATGCATCATGGCGATCTCTGCATCTTATGGCACAACAGCAACATCAATGATGGCTCCTATCATGCCTCGCTGTATGAAAAGATTATTAATTGTATCTGATCCTCCTGCCGCCCCGGGCTACTTGCCCCGCGTGCGTTCTCTGTGCGAGTACTTCGTGCAGAAAGGATACGAGGTGACGCTGTTGACCGAAGAATACGGAGACTTGGCTTTTGCGCACTCCTATCCGATAGAGACTATCCGCATGTATAGCGGGAGGACCTTCGATTGGTTTATTAAAACCGTCTGGACATTGCTTACCGATTGGCACAACCGGGCTTTTGCACGTAAATATCTGGCTACGCAGCCGGACTTCGATCTCGTACTTTGCTCTGCCTTCAGCGACTTCCCATTAGGGGCTGCACAACGCATCGCACAAGCGATGAACGTGCCTCTCTACTGCGACATACGCGATTTGGACGAACAAGTGGAAGACTCCACGTACCAATACCATCATCGCACCTGGTGGACCATGCCTTTCCGGCGTCTCTATCGCGCCATTCATATCCGCCGACGCAATAAAGTGCTACGTGCCGCACAGGCCATAACTACCGTTTCCCCGTGGCATGCGGACTTTATTCGTCCGTTCAACCCGAACGTCTCGGTTGTCTATAACGGCTATGACGCAACGCAATTTTATCCGAAGAATCTCAAAACCGATCGTTTTACGATTACCTATATCGGTTCTCTCTTTGAGTGGCAAAAACCGGCGCTACATAAGGTGCAACAAATAGCCCAAGAAATGGGCATTGCGATAGACCTTCATACACCTCAGAACCATCCTGTCGCCCATGATGCCTTAGGCAACGCGATTCGCCGCAGCGGGATCATGCTTGTGCTGACAAGCGAACGCACACACGGCATGTTGACCACCAAGTTCTACGAAGCTTTAGGATGCGAGAAACCCATCCTGTGCGTACCCTCCGACAAAGGTTCGTTAGCCGAACTGATAGCTTACACCAACGCCGGCATCGCTACGGACGATGTAGAGAATATCAAGACCTTTATCCGCGAGCGGTTGGAGGAATGGCAACAACATGGTTTTACGCGGCAGGCTACGCAACATAGAGAATCCTTTGCACGAGAAGCACAATATGATCAGTATTATAGTACCCATATTTAACGCCGAGCACTACCTCAAGGCATGTGTGGAGAGTCTGTTAGCACAGACGTATCCGGACATTGAGATAGCCTTAGTGGACGACGGTAGCACCGACGGCAGTTTAGCGATTGCCAAGACCTTCGCAAAACAAGACAAGCGCGTCTTGGTGTTACCGCAACCGCACGCCGGCCAATCCGTAGCGCGAAACCTCGGTATGGCGAAGACGCACGGCGAGTATATCGCTTTTGTGGATGCGGACGACCTGTTAGAACCCGACTGGTGTGAACGACACTTGTCGGCTATCGACGGTGTGGACTATGTGCAGAGCGGCTACACGCGCACAAAAGCCAAGACACCTTGCCACCAATATCAGTTCACATCGCCCTGTATGCGTCTGTATCGCCGCGAAACGATTGCCCGGCTGCAGTTTGCGCCGGGATTCATCTACGAAGATGTACTCTTCTCCGCAGACCTTTGGCTACGTAACGCCTGTTGCCAACGCATCGACTATGCCGGGTATATCTATACCGCCAATCCCACCAGTACGACCTCCGTGCCTCATCCCGAAGCACGCAAAGCCGTTGTGCGCGCCTTACAAGACAAAGCCAAAGGGGCGAGCCTTAGAGGCAAACTGATTCTTTGGTACACTATACTGCGTTTACAACTTCATTTTATACTACGATGAGACGTTTATTCTTTTTCATCACAGCCTTGCTGCTGAGCCTTAGCCTGAGTGCGGCCACCTACTATGCTTCGCCTGACGGCAACGGAGACGGATCGTTCAGCAATCCTATTTCCTTTGCGAAGGGATTGAAGTTATTGAGCAATCCCGGCGACACGCTCTATCTATTCAGCGGCCAGTATGACTTGGGCAATACAGCCGTTCAGAACCTGAGCGGCTCTGCGTCCAATCGTATCGTCATCTCCGGCTACGAAGGCATCAGTCGCGGCGGTACCTATGCGGCGATACTCGACTTCCGTTCTACGCCCTACGGCACACGCGGGTTGCAAGTCAAGAGTACCACCTCTTACCTGCATATCAAAAACCTCACGCTGCGCTATTCGGGCAAGAACAACCTGCATAACGAAGGTAGTTATAACCTCTTTGAGAACCTCGACATATACGGTTCGGCTGACACCGGTTGCCAGATGAAGAATGGTGGCAACAACATCATCAAGAATGTGGACAGTCACGATAATTTTGACTACGAGACGATGTCCGGCGCGACGGCTAACTTTGGCGGCAATGCCGATGGTTTTGCGGATAAGCAGTTCACCGGAGCGGGAAACCACTATATCGGTTGCCGCGCATGGAATAACAGCGACGACGGATGGGATTTCTTCCAGCGTGTCAGCACTTCCAATACGGTCATTGAGCACTGTATCTGCTACCAGAACGGTGCGCCGTACTACGACATGAGCCAAAATCCGCGTGCGTTGGGTGTAGACAAAGCATGGTTTGACTCCAAAGTAGGTACGCAGGTCGTTGATCGCTATGGTAATACCGTCGCCATCACACTCGAGAAATACCCGTGCCAGGGAAACGGAAATGGCTTTAAGATGGGCGGACAATTCACGGACCACAAACTGCTCATTCACCACTGCTTGGCGGTAGGCAACTATGCCCGCGGTTTTGACCAAAACAACAACGGCGGAACGATGTGGCTGTATAACAACACCTCCTATGCCAATAACACCAACTACGGTTTCACCACCGCGTATGGCACGAATACCATTCAGAACTGCCTCTCTTACAAAAGCCAGAATAATGACAGCTACAAGGCGCAGAACGTCGTAGCAATTGACCATAACAGTTGGAACGGATTCACGGTAAAAGATGCTGACTTCCTCTCGTTGGATACCGCCCATATTCTTGCGCCGCGCAACGGGAACAGCGAACTCAACGAAGACGATTGTCTGCATTTAGCCGAAGGTTCCGCACTTATCGATGCAGGTATAGACGTCAACCTTGGCTATAACGGCGACGCACCGGATATCGGTTGCTACGAAGCGCCGGGTGAGGAACATCAACCGGAAGAGGAAGATACCATTCCCGCGGTGCAACCCGAAGGCACGCACGCCGTAGCCTTTGTCACGCTCATCGGTGCGGCGGAAGACAAACCGCTACTCAAGCACCTGCGGGCAAACGAACAACTATGGGTCGTGGAGACCGATGCCACCGATCCTTCGGTAGACTATAGCAGCTATGAAGCACTGGTCCTAAGCAGCAAGCCCAACAGCAATGCAGCCGGATTTGCGGCACTCAAAGGTTATGACAAACCTATCGTGCTGCTCAAACCCTTTCTCCTTAAGAATACCGCATGGAATTGGGGAACGGCAGCGAACACGGCCGACTTAAGTATCACCGTTACAGCTCCGGAACATCCGCTTTTTCGAGGGCTGACGCTCACCAACAATGAGTTACCGCTCTTCTCAAAAGTCAACACCAACGCCGTGACTGCTATCTCCGGATGGACGAATACCACGGGTTTTGAACTGCTCGGAACGCCTGTTTCACAGTCTACCTATACCACTATCGCGGATTTTCCCGCCGGCACGAATTGTAACGGCACCGTGCTCTCCCAACGCATGGTAATGATCGGCGTCTCCGAGTACTCTACATCCTATCTCACCTCAGAGGGCAAGCAACTCATTGAGAACGCGATTCTGTACCTGCTCGGCATAGATGCACCGACGGGTATCGAAGATGTGGCAAATAGCAACCCTGTTAATCATAAATATCTATATAATGGCAAATTGTTTATTGAAACGAGTGGCGCTGTGTATGACGCTACTGGTCGTCGCATGGCGCGTTAATGCCGGCGACGCTCTCTATCAGGATATTCGTTATACCATTGACGAGAACCACCTGACAGCGGAAGTCACGCTCAACCCGCGTGCGACGGGTGAAGTCTTTATCCCGGAGCACATCGTAGCCGGGCAACATTCCTATACGGTGGTGGCTATTGGCGATCGCGCGTTCAAAGGTTGCAAAGGACTGACGGCTATCGTACTACCCAAGACCCTTCAACGCGTCTATCGTTCTGCCTTTGATGGGACCGGTATCATGCTCAACAAAACGAATTGGAAGGATGGTTGTCTATGGTTAGACTCTATCCTCATCGCTACCAATAAGAGTATCAAACCGCGTTTCGTTGTTCCTGAGGGAACACGTATCATCGCTGCCGGAGCCTTCCAAGGTAATAAGACGCTCCTGCGCATCGAACTGCCATCGTCCGTTACACGCATCGACCATGAGACCTTCCGGGACTGCAAGAACCTGGAGAAGATTATCATTCCTACTACCGTCACTTCTATCGGTGAAGAGGCATTTACGGGAAGCGGTATTTATAATAATGAGAAAAAATGGAAGAAAGGCGCCCTCATCATCAACGATTGCCTCGTAGCAACGAATAATGACTTGCCGGCGAAGTATGTCTTCAAAAACAAGATCCCTATTCGCCTGATAGCCGAGCGGGCTTTTGCTAACAGAAAGACGCTGAAGTCTGTTACTATTCCCGAGACCGTCACAGCCATCCCTACAGCGGCTTTTTATCAGTGCGAGAACTTGATGGAAGTCATCATTCCTTCCTCCGTCAAAGAGGTCGGGAATTTCGCTTTTTATAAATGCGGCTTGCTAAAAACGGCTACGTTGCCCTCTACCCTCAAGTCGCTCGGCATGGGTGCCTTCTATGAATGTATCAACCTGCGCGAACAGGTATTAGGCGAAGAGATTGAGGTATTGGAACAAGGTTCTTTCTTCGCTTGTCGCAATATCAAGCAACTGCATCTTCCGTCGCACCTACGCCGCATTGACAATGGTGTCTTTGCCGGCTGTTCAGGCCTAGAGCAGATCAAACTGCCGGAAACACTCACCTTCATCGGCGAGGCCGCTTTCGCGGGGTGTTCGACGATACGCGAGCTGTTGATTCCTGCGCGCATCAACTCCCTGTCGAAACAGTTGTGCCAAGGCTGTACGCACCTATACCGCGTTACTTTGCCCGAAGGTCTCTACGCTGTGGGCGATGAAGCCTTCGATGGTTGTCTGGCGCTGGAGAAGATTAATATTCCTAAGACCACTTTCCGCATCGGAGCACATGCCTTCCGCAACTGCCAGCAACTGCGTTCTATCGCGCTGGTGGATCATATACACATGATTGAAGAAGGGGCTTTTGCAGAATGCAAACTATTGGATCAAATAACCCTTCCTGCGCCTCTTAAAGAGATCTGTTCGTACGCTTTCTATCATTGCTCGAGTTTGCGCGAGATTATCGTCCCCGACTCCGTAAAGACCATAGGCGAAGAAGCGTTTGCCGAGTGTCGCAGCCTGCGCCGGGCCTCATTCCCTGTTACGATACAAAAAATCGGAGCAGGCGCCTTTAGGGACTGCTCCAATATGCGAGCTCCTGCCTTTCCCCCTTCCGTGGAGATCGACAAGAATGCGTTCAAAGGCACCAAGCCCTGATCACTCTTTCGGAAAATCAATATAGTCGTACGAGACGTTCTCGCCCATATGGGCAATCATGTACGACTGACCGCTTTCGCTATCTTTGGTGGCATTGAGCACCATGTACGTCACGCCCTTGAAGCGAACTACTTGACGCGCATGCTGGTGACCGCACCAGTAGTATTCTACGCCATACTGCGAAAGCAAGGACGTGAATTCATACGTCGCCTCCAGTGCCATATTGGAGGTGTGCCCTTGCGATGCATCCAGCTTCCATAGATGGGTGTGGCTGAAGACGATGATGCGACGATAGCCTTCTTTCGACTTCTCGTCCAACAGCGACCGCAGCCAATTCATCTGCTTCACGCCCAATTCTCCTTCGGCGCTGTCCAGACAAATAAACAAGTCCAGTTTCTTTTCGCCGTTACGGGTGTCGAACCAATAGACGGAAGACTTAAAGAAATCGCGGTAGATAGGCCACTGCTTGAAGTAAATATCGTGGTTGCCGGGGGTGACAAACAATGTGTCGGCTATCGTCTGACCGGCAAAATGCAGAATGCTGTCGGCGCAGGGGAAGTTCTTCTGCGCATCAATCACGTCGCCTAAGTGCAGAGCGATTTTCGGAGCCGCAGCGGCTCTATATTGCGCTACGAAATAATCCAAGTTACGATGGGTCTTACGCGTGATATGGCTGTCCGTGCAGACGTAGATCGTATAGTCATCAGCCTGCATATCCATGTGTATCTCGCCGCGCGCAGCGTTATACGCCAAGGACTGCTCAAAGCGCGCATCGATCGTCTCCCCGTTCGGCGAGAACATACCTTTCATGTCCAACGTGCTGTTTTCATTCGCGCAAGCAGCGAAGAGAAGCACGGAAGCTATTATGCAAATACTCTTTTTCATACGACTTAGAATCTATAGGTGAAACCAACACGGCCGGTAGCGCCGTAGAACGTAGCATCGAGATGGAACATACCCGTAGGTTTGCATTGCGCCATGAAGTTCAAACGCCAATGCTCGTTGATGTCATACCAGGCGCCGATGCCGAAGAGCGGCTGCCACATTCGCTCCATTTGGTAGTCATCGATATTACTGAACATAAACGACAGGTTCCAGTTGTTATTCTGCGGGCGGCAGAAGACTTCCAAACGGTACAGCAGGTTAAACGGTTCGCATACAAAACTCTCGTCATTATACCACGAGCGGTCCCAATCGTCTATCACGCGACTGAATACGCCCAAAGTGACGGACACGTAGTCCATGCGATAGCCCACACCCAAGGCCGCGGTGATATCGCCGATACGGTTGCGCGCGATGGCGCGGTAATAGACGTCTGTCTCCACAAACAGTTCACCTACCGGCAATTCGAATTTCGGACGGAGTTGCAACGCACCTGAATAGACGTTCGCCGTGGAGAACTGCAAGCGCGCTTCCATCTCGAAATGCGAGTTGATAGGCATCAGGGACTGAATATCAAAATTCGCATGGTGTCCCCACGTCTTGTTGTAACTGTACTCTACCATGCCCGACAGGCTGTACCTGCGGTCTCCGAAACCCGGATTGGCAGCCATCAGTCCCAGCGGGCATAAAACCAAGAGAAGGAATAAGATTTTTTTCATATATCGTACCGTTATAATTTCACTACCGTGAGTCCCGCTCCTCCGTGGTTCACGTCTCCGTCTCCGAAGTCGAGGGCTATTTGTCCGCGTTTGCGACGCCGGCGGTTCAGATCATTGAGGTAATCGCGCGTCAGTTGTTTCAACGCGCCGGTGCCGGTGCCGTGCAGGATGGTCACCTCGCCCGCTCCTACCATCAATGCGTCATCCATGTACGCGATGAGTTTTTCCAAGGCCTCATCGGCCCGATAGCCCCGCAAATCGAGTGTGCGGGAGAAAGACAGCGTGCGCTGACGAACGATAGAAGCAGTCGAAGAAGGCGCGACAGGAACGGTGTTCTTCAGCACTTTCAAGTCTTTAAAGTCCTTCAGCGCTTTCGGCTTGCCTACTTGCTCTTTCATCGCCTCTACTTTGGCGCGTGCCTCTTTGGTCTTCTGCTTGTCGGCCTTGGCCTCTTTGATCTCACGGATGGTTCGCTCGATGGTTGCATTCGACTGTTGTAGCAACTCCGCAGCTTGTTCGCGCGCGGCATCGAGGATAGCTTTTTTCTGCTGCTTGACACCCGACAGGCGTGCTTCGTAATCGGCTATCTTTACCTCCAGCTCTTTCTCTTTCTGACGAATGGACTGTCGCTTGTTCTCCCAGTAGCGCTTGTCCCGCGCGATGTCCTGCAACTGCTTGTCGTAGTCGATATGCTCTTCGCCGACCAGGTCCGTCGCATACTGAATGATGGACTCGCCCAGTCCCGTTTGGCGGGCTATCTCGATAGCGAACGAACTGCCGGCCTGACCGATGGAGAGTTGGAAGAGCGGACGCATCGCGCCGCGGTCATACAGCATCGCGCCATTCACCACACCCGGTGTCTGTTCTGCAAAATGCTTGAGGTTCGTATAGTGGGTGGTCACCAAGCCAAAGGCTTGTTTACTTACTAACTCGCGTAACATCGACTCTGCTAACGCACCGCCTATCAGAGGCTCGGTGCCCGAACCCATTTCGTCGATCAGGAAGAGCGTCTTCGCATCCGCATTGCGCAGGAAATACTTCATATTCCTTAGGTGCGAGGAATAGGTGGACAGTTCGTCTTGTATCGACTGCTCATCGCCAATGTCGATCATCAAGTGGGTAAACAGACCCGCCCTACTCTGCTCCGCTACCGGCACTAACAAACCGCATTGCAGCATGTATTGGAGCAGCGCTACGGTTTTCAGGCAGACGGATTTGCCGCCGGCATTCGGCCCGCTGATGACCAGCACGCGGTTCTCACTTGCTTTCAGGCGCACCGAGAGCGGCACCACCGGCTTGTTCTGCGGCGCATAATGAAGCCATAACACCGGATGACGGGCGTCGCTCCAGTCTATGAGAGGTTCATCATGCAGTTCCGGACGGATGGCATGTAAGGTCTCGGAGAGCGACACTTTTGCGCTCAGAAAATCCACTTCGGCTAACATCCGCTGGTTTGATAATATCAGTTCTGTCTGCGGACGCAACTTGTCGGTAATAGCTTGTAAGATCCGCACGCGCTCGCGCCGCTCCGCGCCTTCTAGCTCGCGAATGCGGTTGTTGGCATCGACCACTTGCTGGGGTTCGATATAAACCGTCTTACCCGTCGCCGACTCGTCATGCACTATACCGCCTATCTTACGCTTGTACCCGGGCGGAACAGGGATCACCAAGCGTCCTTCGCGTAGCGTCGGTGCCGCGTCGGCATCTACCAGACCGTCCGCTTTCGCTTGGCGAAGGATCGAAGCGAGCGTACGACTGACGCTTCCTTGCGCATTCGCCAACTCACGGCGTATCTGTGCCAACTCTGGCGAAGCATGGTCCGCTAACTTGCCATAGCGATCTAATATGCGGTCGATCTCGCCCACTAGGCTTCCTAGGGTCCCTAGACCTCCTAGGTTTCCTAGTTCTTTTAACAGCGGGTAGCGCTGCTCGTCGAGCGAAGCGAAGAACGTCTCCAAGTCCGCCGCGAAGGAAAGGGTCTTGCGCAGGTCGTCCAACTCCGCTTCATCGAGAAACAGTCCTGCGATGCGGATGCGAGCGATGGATTCACGCATGTCATGGATCGTGCCGCGAGGAAAGCTGAGCATCGGGTCACTCTGCGCCATACGCATCTGGTCGGTGAGGGACAACAGGTGTTGCACCTTCGCAAAATCCGTCTCCATCCCCATTGCCTCCACGCGCTCGCGTCCCAAAGGCGAAGCGCAGCGACGACGTAGCTCCTCACGGATCACCGTGAAGTCAATCTTCTGTTCTATGTTAGCGGGGTAAATCAACCTAAAATCCTGCAATCCTTGAGTGCCGGAGCACCGACAGCCTCGTTGAGTTTCCGAATCAGTTCGAAGCGGTTCTCGAAGAGTTGGGTCTTGAGGGCAGCGGAGTTGACATGTACGTACAGCACCCCTTCGCGCACCTCGATGCTACGTGTCAACTTCTTAACGGTCTC
Organism: Paludibacteraceae bacterium; assembly: GCA_017446455.1. Classification (GTDB taxonomy): domain Bacteria; phylum Bacteroidota; class Bacteroidia; order Bacteroidales; family Paludibacteraceae; genus Colicola. Next base: position 1,617 of record JAFSQV010000067.1, on the reverse strand, counting down.
TCCCATCACGCGCGGCCATACTTCCTCGATCTGCACGTCCAGAACCGACTGTTCCAGTCCGCTCTCGCGCAGGAAGTCAACCAGTGCTTCCGATATGTCCGCTCCGTTCTTCATGCTATTCTCCTATGCCTAAACCTACGGCCGCTTTCGAGTCTTCTTTCACCTTCTTCAAGTAGATCTTCTGGCGTGTACGGAAGACACGAATTGACGGTTCCAGGCCATTCAGTTTCTGTATGGACTCGATAGTCACACCTTCGTTCTGGCTCAACTCCCAGAGCGAAAGCCCTGTGTGCGACCAGACGAAGTCTTTATCGCCGACCTTCTTCTTGGAGGACAGGTAGATGCGGTCGCCTTTCTGCAACTCGCGTCCGAGGGCATCGTTGTCTTCGCGCAGGTCGCGTTCACGTACGTTCAGGCGGAAAGCCACATTCGCATAGGTGTCGCCTTCGTGGGCAATGACATACGACACACCGTTTTGCTTATGCATAGCATGCATGAGCATGAAGCTGTCACGCTCTTGTTTGGCTGTCAACGGCTCCACGTATGGCGGTTCCGGATCATTATGAATGACCATGATCGGATCGGATCTCCGCACTACGGTGGCCTTCAGCGGACGTTTCCGCGTAGCGGGCTTCGCTTGCGGCTTTGCCGCGCTTACACTGTTGTCTGCGGCTGCTTTTGCCTGCGCTTCTGGCGTTACACTTGCTGCCGGCTCTTGGCTCTTCTTTGCCATCCGCAGCGCCACCTCCGTCAAGGTATCCAGACGATAGGTCTCGATGATCTTCACCAGTTTCGGTGCGTAGAGGTAATCGGTTGCGTAGCCGCAGTCGCGCAGGCGATAGGCCCAAGCCTCATAGTCCTGCGGAGCAATCTCATAGCAGCTGGTATAACGCGGACGATGCAGGAACACCGAGTGGTCCTTGAACGACTCCGCCGCGTCATAGTATTGACGGAAACATTCGCCTGTCGTCTCGTCATCGTGGTAATACACGCCGCCGAACCAATCACTCGTGCACTTGATGCCGAAATGGTTCTTGGCATTCACGGCCAACTCACTCTGTCCGGCTCCGGACTCCAACAGCGCCTGCGCCATCGTGATAGCCGCCGGGATGTCGTAGTCTATCTGCTGCTGGATAGCAGTCTCCTTCCATTGCTCAATATAGGCCAGATAGGCCTCATTCTGTTTCTGCGCCGCCAGCGTCATCGACACGCACACTGCGGCCAATAATAACATCTTCTTCATGTTCAACAATTTTGCGCTGCAAAATTACTACAATTTTTTCACATATGCAAGTCTCAGGTCACAATTTTGCCAAAATTCTGCCAAAGAGGGATGGAAGGGATCGGTTCCTCGGCTACACTATATGCGTGGAGCGTACGCTGCAAAGGAAACGAATTACGAGCACGGAGCGGTCTCCGGTCTATAATGGGCTCGAAAGTAACGTCGGCGGCTTCCTCTTTGGTTTTGCGGGCTTCTTCCTTGAGTTGGCGATAGATGGCGACGTAGGTGTATTGGTAGAAGCGTGAATAGGGTTTCATGCCCGGTTCGGGCTTGGCGCCGCCCTTGAAGACCGCAAAATAATGATAGAGGAAACGTGTGCGCCACTCGAGGGCTTC
>JAFSQV010000008.1 GCA_017446455.1 Paludibacteraceae bacterium | reverse complement strand
CAGGAGTTGTCCTCCGGTACGGGGAACACGGCGCACGATGATGTGCTTGCGGTAGTGGCGGCCCTCCTTATGGGTGTCAAAGGCACCCCAGAGCATGTTGATGCCGACAACAGGCACGAGGTATCGCACTCCGCGTCGGTGAGAAGCGGAGATGTCCGAATGAGGGGCGTAGTACGCAACTGCGCATTTCAAACGGTTTTTTACGATAGATTTCAGGTGTCGTGCCATTGGTTGTAAGTATCTGTATATATGTTAGTTACAGCGTAATAAAAATGAGCATGGTCTAGGATTATATGCAGGCGCGTCTTTTCCGCCCTAACGATAACCCTAATTCGAAGCCTAAGTTGTTTCTTAATTCCGGTGCAAAGATACAAAAAATATTTGGAATATGCAAATTTGGAGGTGTCGAAAAAGTTAAAAACATGACAAAAAAAGAGCGCCGGGGCGCTCTATATTTACTCAACCGTGACGGATTTGGCCAAGTTGCGGGGTTGGTCCACGTCGCAGCCCTTGACGACGGCGATGTGGTACGCCAGAAGTTGGAGCGGGATGACAGTCAAGAGCGGCGTGAGACACTCTTCAGTAGCCGGCACTTCGATGCAATAGTCAGCTATCTTGCTGACCAGTTCATCGCCTTCTGTCACGACAGCGATCACTCTACCCTTGCGGGCTTTGATCTCCTGGATATTACTTACAATCTTCTCATACGTTCGGCAATGCGGCGCGACGACAACTACCGGCATCTCTTGCGAGATAAGCGCGATAGGTCCGTGCTTCATCTCCGCCGCCGGATAGCCTTCGGCGTGGATATACGAAATCTCCTTCAGTTTGAGCGCTCCTTCAAGCGCTACGGGGAAGTTATATCCGCGACCGAGGTAAATGAAGTTCTGGGCATAGGAGAAAATCTTCGCGAAGTCCGAGATACGTTTGTCTTCGCCCAAGACACGCTCTATCTTGGCGGGTATCTGGCCCAACTCGCGTACAATAGTGACGAACTGCTCTTTGCTGATCGTGCCTTTCTCGCGGCCGATACAGAGGGCGAGCATCGTCAGGGCGGTCACTTGTGCCGTGAAGGCCTTCGTGGAAGCGACACCGATCTCCGGTCCTACATGGGTATAACAACCGCTGTCGGACACACGCGGGATAGACGCGCCGACGACATTACATATCGAGAAGATAAACGCACCTTTCTCTTTGGCGAGTTGAATCGCCGCGAGGGTGTCCGCCGTCTCACCCGACTGCGAGATAGCAATGACCACGTCGTCTTTGTTGATGACCGGCTTGCGGTAGCGGAACTCGGACGAGTACTCCACTTCAACGGGTATCTGGGCGAACTCCTCGATGGCGTACATGGCGATGAGTCCGGCATGCCAACTTGTGCCGCACGCGGTGATGATGATGCGCTTGGCGTTGAGGAAGCGGTCCTTGTTGTCAATGAATCCGGAGAGGGCGATGTTGTCCTGCCGCACGTTCACACGTCCTCGCATAGAGTCCGTAAGGGTACGGGGCTGCTCGAAGATCTCCTTGAGCATAAAATGCGGATAGCCGCCTTTCTCCAACTGACTGAGCGAGAGCTCCAGACGCTTGATCTCCGGCGTCTTGATGACATTGTTGATAGTCGTGATATCGACTTCTTCGCCTAAGCGCAAGCACACCACTTCTTCGTCCTCTATATAGATGACTTGGTCGGTATATTCGACGATAGGTGTTGCGTCCGAAGCCAGGAAATACTCCTCCTCGCCAATACCAACCACCAGCGGCGAACCCTTGCGGGCGGCGATGAGGGTGTCCGGGTGCGTCTTATCGAGGATGGCGATCGCATAGGCGCCAATGACCTGCTGCAGCGCTAACTGCACAGCGGTCTTGAGGTCCACATGCTGGTTCACCTGCGTATATTCGACGAGTTGCACCAACACCTCCGTGTCGGTATCGGACTTGAAGGTATAGCCCTGCTCCATCAATCCGGCTTTGAGAACGGCATAGTTCTCGATGATGCCATTATGGATGATCGCCAGGCGCTCGGACTCCGAATAATGCGGATGAGCATTGACGGTATTGGGTTCGCCGTGCGTAGCCCAGCGCGTATGAGCGATACCTATCGTACCACCGATGTCTTTCGTCGCGCAGAACGCTTCCAGTTCTGCCACTTTGCCTTTCGCCTTATAGACATTGAGTTGTCCGGCTTCGTTGATGAGCGCTACGCCGGCACTGTCATACCCGCGGTACTCGAGACGATGAAGTCCCTTAATGAGAATCGGATACGCCTTGCGGCGACCGATATATCCTACTATTCCACACATAAAGCTACGCTATTTATGATTTATGATTGATGATTGATGATTTTTTTCATTCTTTTTAAGGCTTCTTCGCAGTCTTTCTGGTTCGAGAACGCGGAAAAACGGACGTAGCCCTCTCCCGAAGGTCCGAAGCCGGCACCCGGCGTACACACGATTTGGCAGTTGTTCAACAGGCAGTCGAAGAACGACCAAGACGTGTAACCCTTCGGCACGCGGCACCAGATATACGGCGCGTTCTTGCCGCCGTACACCTCGAAGCCCAAGTCACGCAAGCCCTGCGAGAGCAGTTGCGCCGTGCCTTTATAATGCGCCAGGTTGTCTTGAACACCGGCCTTTCCTAAGGGCGTGTACGTGGCTTCCGCAGCGCGCTGCGCCACATAAGCCGTACCGTTGTACTTCGTACACTGGCGCCTCATCCACATCGCTTGCAGCCCTGTCGCTTTCGAGACAACCGTCCAACCGCAACGCACGGCAGTAAAGCCCGAAGACTTGCTATAACTGCGCACCTCGACAGCCACCTCTTTCGCTCCCTCTATCTCATAGATAGAGTGCGGGATTTCCGGGTCCTCGATAAAGGCTTCATACGCCGCATCGAAGATGATAAGGCTCTTGTTCGTTCGCGCGTACTCCACCCACACTTTCAGTTGATCGTGCGTCAACACCGCGCCCGTCGGGTTGTTCGGAAAGCAGAGATAGATAATATCCGCCTTCTCTTTCGGCAGTGACGGCACAAAATTATTATCAGCGTGGCAAGGCAAGAACTCAATCTCACGCCCCGCCATGACCGAGGAGTCCACATAAGCCGGATAAGACGGGTCGAGGATCGCGACGCGATTGGCACTGCCGAACAGTTCGCTCAGGTTGCCGAGATCACTACCCGCGCCCTCGGAGATAAAGACCTCCTCGAGTTCCAACTGCACACCGCGCGAACGGTATTCGTTGTCAATAATCGTCTGCCTCAACCACGGATAACCCTCCTCCGGACAATAGCCACGGAAAGTATCCGGGTGCGCCAGTTCCTCCACCGCGCGGTGCATGGCCTCGACGACCGGCATCGGCAGCGGACGCGTCACATCACCTACCCCGAGACGCAAGACATGCGCCTCCGGATGGGCTTGCAGAAACGCCTCCACACGATTGGCTATCTCTTTAAAGAGATAGTTATCCGGTAATTGCTGAAAATGGGTATTGATCGTCATATCAGTCCTCCCATCTATATTCGCCCCGAAAGACCTCAGTCGCCGGGCCTGTCAAGTAGATAATCCCCTGTTCGTCCCTGCGGACCGTCACATCGCCGCCCGGCATATGCACGAGCACTTCCGAACCGGTCAGTCCTTGGTTCATCGTCTCTAAGGCAGAGGCGCACGCTCCTGTTCCGCAAGCCATCGTTTCGCCCGAGCCGCGTTCCCACACGCGCATTCGTATCTCGCGCCTGTTCAGCACGTTCACCCACTCTGCGTTGGTGCCTTCTATGCCGTAGATGGCGAACGTCTCGACGGGTTCATGAATGACAAACACCTTGTGCGGATTGCCCAAGTCCGTCCCCATCTGCACGGTGACCACATCCACTTTTCCCGCCTGCTTATGAACGGCGAGTTGTTTTATTCCCGCCGGCGTTTCCAAGGTCATCGCATCGCCGCACAAGCCGTTCTCGCACGCATATTTGGCGATACACCGCGCCGCGTTGCCGCACATCTCCGCCTCCGAGCCGTCGGCATTGAAGATGCGCATCCGTAGATCTGCCACCTCGGAAGGCATGATCAGCACCAAACCGTCCGAACCGATGCCGAAATGGCGGTCCGACACACGCCGCGCCAAGGCAGACATATCCGCCCCGGCTATTTTCTGCGCCGTGTTGCTCCGGAAACAATCTACATAGATATAGTCGTTTCCCAGCCCGTGCATCTTGATAAACGGCAGCGTCTTCATCAGTGGACGAACATGAGTTCGCGGTATTTGGGTAAAGTCCACATCTCGTCATCAATGATGAGTTCAAGGGCATCGGCGTGTTCGCGAATCTCGGCCATGAGCGGCAAGACGGTGTCATGATATGCAAGCGCTTTGGCGCGCTCATCCGGCATGCGATTTGCCTTATGACGCGCGTCGGTCATACGCTCTACCCCTTCGAGGATCGCTCCGGAGCGGTGCTCTATCTGCTTGATGATGCTGTAGTCCATCTCGTTGAGGGACGCGGTCTCGTCAGCCGAGAAGACCTGCTTGACCGCCAGCACGTTCTGCAACAGCATAGTCTGGTAGCGCTTCGCAGCCGGCAGCACATGGTTCACGACGAGATCACCCATCACACGGCTCTCTATCTGCAGTTTCTTGACATACGTCTCCCACTTGACCTCACTGCGGCTCTGGAGTTCGGCCTTGCTGAGCACGTCGGTATATTCGAACATCTTTATGGTATCCGACGCGAGGTAGCGGTCGATGACCAGCGGCACAGAAGTCTCGCAATCCAAACCGCGCTTGGCTGCTTCCTCTTTCCATTCATCGCTATAACCATTACCGTCAAAACGGATGGCCTTACAAGCGACGATATATTTCTTGATCACATCGAAAAGCACGCGCTCTTTGGGTTCACCCTTCTCGATGCGTTTATCCACTTCTTCTTTGAAGAGCATGAGTTGCTCCGCTACCGCGGCGTTAAGCGCCAGCATAGCCGCTCCGCAGTTAGCCGACGAACCTACCGCGCGGAACTCGAAGCGGTTGCCGGTGAAGGCAAAAGGCGAGGTGCGGTTTCGGTCGGTGTTATCCAAAAGAATCTCCGGAATATTGGCTACACCGAGCTTCATCTCTTTCTTGGCATTGATGATGATGGCCTCTTCTGCGGTCGCCTGCTCGAGTTTGTCGAGGACGGCTGTGATTTGTTTACCGAGGAAGACAGAGATGATAGCCGGCGGGGCTTCATTAGCGCCCAAGCGGTGCTCATTCGTAGCACTGACGATGGAGGCTTTAAGCAACCCGTTATGGCGCTGCACAGCCATCAATACGTTGACGAGGAAGGTAATAAACTGCAGGTTCTGGTAGGGGTTCTTGCCCGGCGCAAGTAAGTTGATGCCGGTATTGGTCTCCATCGACCAGTTACAGTGCTTACCGCTACCGTTGACTCCCGCATAAGGTTTCTCGTGCAGCAGCACGCGGAAATGGTGCTTCGCCGCTACGCGCTCCATGATGGACATGACGAGCAAGTTATGGTCGTTAGCGAGGTTGACGTCTTCGTATATAGGCGCCATCTCGAACTGATTCGGGGCTACCTCATTATGACGCGTACGCACAGGGATTCCGGCCTTGAGGGCTTCGTACTCCAGTTCGCGCATGAAGGCCAGCACGCGAGCCGGGATAGCGCCGAAATAATGATCCTCCAGTTGCTGCGACTTGGCGCTGTTATGTCCCATAAGGGTGCGGCCCGTGAGCATAAGATCCGGGCGAGCATTGTAGAGCGATTCGTCCACTAAGAAATACTCCTGCTCCCAACCCAAATTCGCATGCACGTGCTTGACCTGTTTGTCGAAATACGCGCACACCTCGCGTGCAGCATGGCACAACGCCGCCGTAGAACGGATGAGCGGGGTCTTATAGTCGAGCGCTTCGCCGGTATAAGCCACAAAAACCGTCGGGATACATAGCGTGTCACCAATCAGAAAGACCGGCGAAGAAGGATCCCAAGCGGAATAGCCGCGGGCCTCGAAGGTATTACGGATACCACCCGAAGGGAAGGATGAAGCATCCGGTTCCTGCTGATACAGACTATCCCCGCTAAAGGCCTCCATGAGGGTGCCGCTCTTATCGAGGGTAAAGAACGCATCGTGCTTCTCCGCCGTTCCTCCCGTGAGGGGCTGGAACCAGTGCGTGAAGTGCGTAGCACCATGCTCGATAGCCCATTTACGGATACCGATAGCCACTACGCCCGCTATGTCGCGATGAATCGTACGACCATTATCCACATCGTCGAAGAGCTGGTCCAAGACCTCCTGGGCGATATATTCCTTCATCTTCTCGCGCGTGAACACATCGCAAGCGAAATAGTCCTTCACTCTGCCTTCCGGCACTTCCACCTCCGCAGGTTTATGCGAAAAAGCCGATTTTAACGCTTCAAAACGAATATTACTCATACTTTTGACGCTATTTTTCGTTTTTAATCCGATTAAATTTCAAAAATCGCAGCAAAAGTACACAAATTATTTGAAACATGCAAGAGAAAAATGTATTTTGCCATAAAAAAACGCCCCGAAGGGCATTTTTTAGAGTATGAGGATCTTTTTGGTGTGCCAGGTCCCGTTGTAATAGGTCTTGATGAAGTATACTCCCATCGGCAGGTGATCGGTAGGTACGTTTCCTTCAAAGACGCCCAAGAGTTTACCGCTTACATCCACGAGGTAGTGAACACCCTCGCCATGCGGGATAGACGGATCAGACTCCAGATCTTGCTCGTTAAAGGGATTCGGGATAAACTGCTCAATGTCTTCCGGATCCTGCGTATTGAGCTCTGAAGACTCGCAGTTCGGCATGAGGCTGAACTCGACGATGGTACGAACGAGCATGTCGTTGAGGTGCTCCACCTTCAGGCTGTCGGTAGTGGGTTTGAGGTGGGTATGTCCGATACCGGAGTCGTCTGTGAGGAAGAACGACGTACCATTCGTAGCAAGAGCTATCGACCGCAGGAGCAGTTCTCCACTCTCACCCAGCCCACTGCATACGACGGGCACGATACGGACCCCCTGCGCCGCGGCATTGAGAATCTGATCATGGAGCAGCGCGAGGGTCGCGGAGTCTTGATGGCAAGGCGCATCTAAGATAAGGAACGCGATGCGCGCGCGGGCGTTACTATCCCAACCACTGCTATTGAGCGCCGCCATCAGGGCTTCCGGCACTGCCTCGGGATAGTCCCCACCGCCGTTCGCATGTTGCTTGTCGATGAAAGCCTGCGTCGTCTTGAGATCCTCGGTGAGACGCGAGATACGAGTGATATACTCATCGCCATGATCGCGATAAACTACCGCACCAGTACGGATGTTCAGACCTCCCGTCGCATCCTTCGCTCGCGCGATGACATCCTTCATCTCCGCCTGCAGGTAGCGCAATTCATCGCCCATAGAGCCCGTAGCGTCAAAGACAAAGACTACATCTACATCCTCGGAGTGGTCGCAGGGGTCATCCACTACGATCGTTTGCCATGCAGGCTGATCCACCTCCGCAGGTTGGCCTGTAAGGCCGTTCCATAGTTCCGCTTTACCGGTGTTGTCTGTGACCGCCTGAAAGACGGTGTTGCCTTTCTTATCCGTCAGGTTCACCGGATAGTTAACCACCGGATAGCCATTCTTATTAACCACCTGCACGGTATAGCGCTGCCGCGGGGTGAGTCTCCAATCTTTTATAAATTGCTTATGCGTATTATCCAATATATTCGACCATAAGTTCCATTTAGCGAAATCATTCACCTCACCTGCCGTCAGCTTGCCGGCACTGACATTGTTCGGCTCAGTGGGCCGGTAAGGCATGGTATGCGCTTCGGTAGCTACCGCCGCTTCTTCCATTACTGCAGCGTCCGCAGCCATAGGAGCTCCCGTAGCCAGCGTTTTATACATCATGCCGCCTTTGGCTTCGCGGGTCGGTCCATAGGAATAGTAAAGATCGCCTTTCGAGTGCTTGCCGTTCTTGGGCGTCTTGCCCTCCAAGCGCACGATCATCACATTATTGTCCACCTTCACCTTTTGGTCCTTAAAGCCCTCGCAAGAGACGGAAAAAGACTTGACACCGTTGATCTGTTCCGGTTCGAGAACTACGCGCCCGTCGAAAGAGGTAGCAAAAGTCCGCTTACCGATCTTGAGTTGTGCGCCTTGCAGGAGCGCCTGCGTCGTATCCATAACAATAACGGTCACCGGTGAGGTAAACACCGGTACATTGCTCTTGATGCAAGCCTGCGTAGCACTGAAGGCTATTATGCAGAGCATGAATAATGCGGAAAAACGTTTCATAAGCATAGTTTTATTATCCGCTAACTACCGTACAAATAGTGTGCCAAAGAAAAAATATATGTCAAAATGCATTTTTTTGCCAAAAAATTTGGTCAATTCAAAAAAAAGCAGTACTTTTGCACCCGGTTTTGAAAAAAACACTTCCGGGTGCTATCGTCTAGTGGCCTAGGACAACGGCCTCTCACGCCGTAAACCCCGGTTCGAGTCCGGGTAGCACTACAGAAAAAAGAACGCGTTGGCGTTCTTTTTTGTGCTACAGCCGGATCGTAACCGGGGGTTCTTAGCCCCAAAAGGGGCACGATTAATCAGCAAGCTGATTTTTCGAGTCCGGGTAGCACTACGAAAACGACCATCATGGGTCGTTTTTTTTGTGCATTACTTGCATAATTCAAAAAAAAGTCGTACCTTTGCGGTCGCAAAGGTTAGAAGTCTTTTCGCACGTATGAAAAAGCACCTGTATATGGCTTTGGTTTCGCTTTGCGCGTTGCTGCTGGTAGCCCCGTCTATAGAGGCGAAGAGTTCGCGTGAGAAAGGGGAACGTATCGCTTGGGCGCAGAAACCCTCCAAGAGGTCCGGCTTATATACGGAGCGCAATTTCTTTATCTCGCATGGCGTTACAGTGAATGCGAATGCGCTGTATTATTTCGGCGATGTAGATAATGAGGGCATCGCTTTCAACGGCGGGTTTAACATGAACAACTTGAGTTATGGAGGTTCGCTGGTATTTGGATATACGATGCCGGCGAGTACGCACTGTAACCTGCGTTATACCATGATGGCCGGTACAATTCACGGCGACAACGAATCGAAGTTCGCACGCTTGAACCCTCCGCGCGACGATTTCCGCCGCTTTAGAGCGTTTCTGGTTCAGCCGGCCGTTGGTATAGAGATCTATCCTTTCACCCGCGCAGGATTCTACCTGTATGCCGGCGTAGCATTAACGGCAAGTATCATCACCAACTACGAGTTTTACTACCATGAGCACGCCACCAACAAACTCGACAAGATCACCGGTAGCACCTTTGGTATCTTACCAATGGTACAAGTGGGCTTGGGCTATAGTTGGCGCTTGAGTTCCTCCTGGGCCTTTAGTGTTGAACTGATGTTACAAGAGGGCTTGGTGGACTTGCATTACATGAACCTGGATGCCTACCCTATGGCTGCCACGCAGAATAGCAAGGGCATTGAAATGGGTACAACAAGTCTGACCTATACCAATCGCTACGGCGAAAAAACCATGCACTGGAATGACGGATGGTTCCAATTAGGTATCACAGTCTCCTATCGTTGGAACACCTGCGAGACCTGCCGATTCATCAATAACTATTCGAATGTAAAACCTGCGCGGAAGAGATAAACGGGCTTATAACGGTTTCGGGCCGCGTTGTTTCTGTTTGACCGTTCCGGTCTCCGCGTGCTCTACCAAGTTCTCTAAAATTGTCTCTAAACGCCACTCGATGGCATTATGCCATGTTTTATCAGAGATAAAGGTAGACAACACTTTTCCGAACACGAGACGAAACTCATAATGCACGCGGGTCTGGTTTTCCGAGATTGGCTCTAAGCGCATCACAAAATCCCCACCTTCCAGGAGCGAGCCGCTATAGGTAGCCGTCATATGCGCCGTAAGCGGGTATTGTGCATTCGCCGGGCGCAGGAGCCTATACTTTGTACCTAGATGCGTGTCTTTCCACCAGCGTACGCCCAGCACATAAATATCAATCGCCACGTCACCGGTCTTATTCTTCGCGTCATAGACGCGATCTTTATACCGCAACTGGATAGCATCCCTACTCTCCTTGGTTTTCTTGACTGTTGTTGGCTCTTCGGCCGTTCCGGCATACGCCCAGGGGAACAAACTATCCGGGCATGCCTGAAACTGGTAACAGAACTTATTGGTCGTCTTGAGCATGTCATGCAAAGGCGCATTACATATGGTGTCTATCACTACTTCACGCATCTGAGGACGCGCAGCAAAGGCATACGTAGACAACAAGAGACTTAGGATAATGAGTTTGTGTCTCATACGTTTTATATTTTTCTTGGTTTTAGATCTGATAGTCGAGGCAAGTACGCAGCTCCGTGTTCGGACGTACGACGCCGTTAGCGACCGCTAAGTGAGCCGGATGTACGGCATAGCCTTTGAGTGCTTCTTCGGACTCCAGCGTGCTATCCAGCATAAGGTCGACATTACTGCTCTCGAGTCGCCCGTCTATCTGTACATGGATGTCGATAAGTCCCGGAACTTGGCCTTTCAAGCCTTCCAAGCCCTGCTTGATAGCAAGCGCTTTCTCGCGTTTCTCGGCGGCAGAAAGCTCTGCGCGTAAACGCCAAAGGATGATGTGTTTAATCATTTTATTGCTGTATAAATAGTTGCTATTCCTAAGCTGAGCGGAGTGAAGTGCTCGTTCCGAAAGCCTGCATCATGCAGGCGCTGCACAAACGCTTCTCCCCAGCAGAACGACTTCACACTACGGTTGAGGTAGGTGTATGCCGTCTTGTCCCTACTCACGATTCGTCCGATACCCGGCAAGACGCGCGTGAAGTACAAATCGTAGATGGCGCGCACCACACGGTTTGTGGGATACGAGAACTCGAGTATCGTCACTTGTCCTCCGACTTTGAGCACGCGGTACATTTCTCTAAGTCCGGCATCGAGGTCGCTGAAGTTCCGGCATCCGAACGCACAGGTCACGCCATCAAAGGACTCGTCCGCAAACGGCATTTCTTGTGCATTTCCGTGCACGAAGGTTGTATTTAGTTTCCGCTTCGCGCACTTTGCCTTTCCTATCGCCATCATTTTGTCGGATAGGTCCAGCCCCGTCACTTGTTGCGCTTTGCCCCGACGGAGCATCTCGATTGTCAGGTCGGCGGTGCCTATTGCTACATCTAAGACATGCTGTGCTGGCGGCATCAGTTTCACCGTCTTACGTCGCCAACTACGGTCGATATTCAACGACAAACCATGGTTGAGTCCATCGTAAGTACCGGCGATGCGGTCAAACAATTGCCCTATGTGTTGTTTCTCTTCCACCTTAGTATTGGAGCCAATTCAGGAACGCTTGCGGGTCAGTGGTGAACACCATCGGTTCAGCTATTTGGCGCCCGTACGGGTCTAACTGCACAAAGAACGGTTGGGCGTTTGCGCCGAACTGCTCGCGCTGTATCTTACTGTTCATATCCCCTATTCCGTCGCGCTTGTCGTCCACAAAGAGTTGGATGAACACATAGTTCTGCAGGCGCGCCTTGACGGTGTCGTCATCCAACACATACGCCTCCATCTTTCGGCAATTTACGCAGCCGTAGCCTGTGAAATCCACAATGACAGGTTTGCCTGTTTGGCGGGCATAGCTCAGTCCTTCTTCGTAGTTAGTAAACACTTCGCGTCCCTCTATCGGCATCGGCGGCGCAAAGGCAGAGATAGCCTTGACAGGCGCGCCCCACAAGCCCGGCACAAGGTATACCGCAAAGGCGAAAGAAGGAATGAGTACTACCAGACGTATGATCTTGCGTGTCAACGAGACGTTTTTAAAGTTCCACAGAAGATAGATGCCGACACCGGCGAAGCAAGCAATCCAAATCGCGATAAAAAGCCAGCGCGGCAGGATTCCCCAACCGTACGCAAGGTCCGCTACCGAGAGGAATTTGAGCGATAGTGCCAGTTCTAAGAACGCCAACACCACCTTAAAGGACGTCATCCAATCGCCGGACTTCGGCGCCGTCTTCAGCCACTGCGGGAACATCGCGAAGAGCGAGAAAGGAAGGGCTAAGGCGAGGGCAAATCCCAGCATACCAATCGTCGGAGCCAGCAAACTACGGCCGGCTGCTTCTACGAGCAAGGTACCGATGATCGGTCCTGTGCACGAGAAAGAGACGATAACCAGGGTGAAAGCCATGAGCAAGATACTTAGGAAACCACCCGTCGAGCGGGCCTTGTTATCCAAGGCGGTGGACCAAGAGTCCGGAAGGGTTATCTCGAACAGTCCGAAGAACGACAGCGCAAAGACCACTAGCAAGAGGAAGAAGAAGATATTCACTATCGCGTTGGTACTCAGGTCATTCAGTGCGGATGCACCAAAGAGCAGCGTGACAAGCAAGCCTAAGCCCACATACAGCACAATGATGCTAATCCCGTACAAAACGGCATCCTTTCGCCCGCCACCTTTCTTCAGGAAGAACGAGACGGTCATCGGAATGATCGGCCACACGCAAGGCGTGAAGATAGCGAGCAAACCACCTAAAAAGCCCAACAGGAAGATGAGCCACAAGGACCTGTCTCCTGAAGGTGAATTATCGCCGTCCTGTAGCGAAGCGTCCTCTACACGCTTAAACTCCCATACTTCCGGCGCCGTACACATGTTGTCGTTACATGCGTTGAAGCGAATCGGCGTAAGTTCTGTCTTAGCAACGGTCATCTCGAACGAGTCCTTGAACTCCTGCGTGAACATGAAATCCCCCATCTCAATGATCGACATATGCCAGCCGGGTTCTACCACGGCTTTGAGGCGTACGCTATCGCCGATCTCTTCTCCCGTCCATCTTACGGGTTGCACCATCTGAGCAACACTCAGAAGCGGCAAGAAAGCAAGTACTATGAATAAAATACGTTTCATACCGGGGGTTCTTCAATGGGTTCTTCTTTTTTCTTGAAGAAAAGCAGACACACGAGGTAATTAATACACCCGCCGATGAAGATGACGACATAACTGATATAATCATCCCGCCATGTAGAAAGCCAGAGAATCATCAGCGGCAGAAGTCCTAACTGAATTCCAAGATTGATTGCTCGCGCCAAGAGGAAACCTCCGGCATTTTTGATATTAGGCCTGGTGCCAAAGGTGTACCAGTTCAGAAAGAGATAGTTCGGTATCATTTCCAACAGATAACCTATCGCAAAGGCCACATAATACAATGCTGCGCCCTTATCCGGGTGGTCAAAGAGCAGCAATGCGGCCATAAAAATCCACGTCTGAACAAACATACCCGTTGTACCGACCACTGCAAAGCGGACGGCACTGCGGATTTTCGGAGGCAAGTAACTCGTTAACAGTTTCATAAATTTTCTAATAACTCTTTCATTGCGGCATTCAGGCCATTGACGTCACGTCCGCCGGCTGTTGCCATCCACGGCTGACCACCGCCACCGCCTTGGATGTGTTTGGCAGCCGACTTAATCATCATGCCGGCGTTCTTGCCTTCGTCCACCAGCGGCTGCGAGAGGAATACGGCGATAGTCGGCTTGCCTTCCCACTGCGTAGCGGCTACAACAGCGAACTTCACATTCGTGAACTTACCGCGCAAGAGCGGCATCACACCACGAATCATCTCGGGATTCTGCTCGCCCTGCAGGCGCACTAACTTGATCTGTCCGAAGTCTTCTGCATTCGCGATGATACGATCGCGGAAGAGTTCGATCTTCTCTGCCGTGAATTGCTCTATCTGTTTTTTGAGCGAAGCATTCTCGTCAATGAACTTATGGATGGTTCCTGCGAGGTCGGGCGCATTATTGAAGAGCGATTTGAGACCATTCAGCGTATCTTGCGCGAGGTAATAGAGTTCGTCCGCTTTAGCGGCTGTCACCGCCTCTATACGACGTACACCGGCGGCGATACTGGTTTCCAGAAGGATGCGCACCGAACCGATACGACCGGTACTCGACACGTGACATCCACCGCAGAGCTCTACCGACGGACCGTACTTGATAACACGCACGTCGTCGCCGTATTTCTCGCCGAATAATGCCATGGCCCCCATCGCTTTCGCTTGAGCGATCGGGGTATGACGACTCTCCTCAAGGTGGATATCCTGACGGATGAGTTTATTCGCGAGTTTCTCTACTTCGCGAAGTTCCTCCGGCGTCACTTTCTGGAAATGGCTGAAGTCGAAACGCAGACTCTCAGGTGTGACAAGACTACCCTTCTGCTCCACGTGTTTGCCCAACACTTCGCGTAACGCATAATGGAGAATGTGCGTAGCCGAGTGATTG
>JAFSQV010000066.1 GCA_017446455.1 Paludibacteraceae bacterium | reverse complement strand
TGCCAAGGTTGGGGTCGCGAGTTCGAGTCTCGTTTTCCGCTCTTTTTTTTTGCCCAGATGGCGGAATTGGTAGACGCGTGCGTTTCAGGTGCGCATGCCGCGAGGTGTGCAGGTTCGAGTCCTGTTCTGGGCACAAAAAAATCCCGCGCAGGTGGTGAAATTGGTATACACGCTACTTTGAGGGGGTAGTGGTCGCAAGATCGTGTGAGTTCGAGTCTCATCCTGCGCACTTAGAGGTGGTTTCTTCGGAAATCACCTCTTTTTTTGTGTTTTTCTTTGCGTGTCTCAGATTTTTTTTGTACCTTTGCGCCGGGCATATGGGATAGCGTGCTCAAATGGGCTTTTGAACGGACTCATACGCTTTGCGTAGATACCCATCGTGACAATCATATCATGCAGCACAACATCCTCAAACACGGGTTTACGTATTGCGGAATCATTTATTTACTTTCAGGCGATGAGCGCCTGGCATACCAAAAGACGATAAAATAATTACAGCAGGAATTAGTTTGCATCAAAATAAATAGGAATAAATATGTTATCTCGTCTCTACGGCGTATTACTGCCGTTCTTTGTAAGTTTTTTGCTAGCGTGGCTGCTTGATCCGCTGGTGGGCTTCATACAGCATAAATGCCGTGTGAAGTTCCGCGGTTTATCGGTGGCTATCACGCTCATTTTGTTCGTCGGCCTGCTTTCGCTGGCGGTGTATCTCATCATCCCTGCGATGGGTAAAGAGGTTAAGTCTGCGGCGGTGGCCGTGGAACAATATTTCGCGCATTTTGATGCGGATAAGTACTTCACGCCCGAACAGCAAGAGAAGATTCATTCTACGCTTGACGGGCTGAACTTGGAATCGATGTTGTCCTATCCGGAGGTGCGTGACGCCATCAAGAACCTGCTGCCCAAAGTAGGCGGATGGATCACTGGCGGACTGAGTTGGTTGAGCGAGTTATTAGTCATCTTCATCGGTTTAATGTACCTCATCTTCCTGATGCTGGCTTTTCCGTCCATCCGCGCCAATTGGCAAAAGTATGTGCCGAAGAAATATTACACGCAGATCACGACGCTCGTGCATGAGATGAGCGTGAATATGAACGCGTATTTCCGCGGGCAAGGACTGGTAGCGCTCTGCGTGGGCATCCTTTTCGCAATAGGTTTTACGCTTATCGGAATGCCTATGGGATTCGTCATGGGACTGATCATCGGTGTGCTCAACTTAGTGCCGTATATGCAGGCACTCGGAATCCCTCCGTGTATCTTGCTTTGTCTGGTACAATCGGCACAGACCGGTCAACCCGTTTGGCTGACGCTACTGCTTATGGCAATCGTGTTCATCGTTGTGCAGACCTTCCAAGATATGTATCTCACGCCGAAGATTATGGGTAAAGTGACCGGTCTCGGACCTGCTGCTATCCTGCTCAGCCTTAGTTTCTGGGGTGCACTGATGGGTGTCATCGGGATGATCATCGCTTTGCCGCTCACCACACTCGGTCTCTCGTGCTACAAGCACTATGTACTCCACGAACCATTTATGTCTCAACAAATCGAAGGCGCCAAACCTACTGCCGAACCGATCAAGGCTCCGCGGCCCCGAAAAAAGAAACAACAATGAGAAAACTAATCACCTTTGCATTGGCGGCGACGATGTTCGTCGCGTGCGGAACTCAGAAGCCGTTGACAAACGCACAATATGAGCAAAGCGTGCGCAAAGATATGCCGTTTGAGGTAAGCGAGTTCAAACAAGTCAAACCGGACGTGTATGCGTTCAAATGCAATACGTATGTAGGGCAATTACCGGACTACGAGGTGGATAACGAGGGCGCGCTGATGATCTGGCGAACGACTTTTGAACCGACGCATACAGCCCAGCCTGCGCAATATATCTGGCGCAACATAGTAATCGATAAGAAAAATTGCCGCGTGCTGTGCATCGACCGATTGCTTAACAGCGGCAAGACGTTCGGCTATGTGTATGTACTGCAAGGGGAGACAAAACAGATTCCGAATGGTTTTCATTGGGATGTCACTGACCAACGGCATATGCTCAATGTCGCGCCAATCTTAGAAGAACAAACGGAATTATCCGTTGAATTGTTAAAAACTTTATTACCATAATGGACTACCTACCGCAGAACCCCGCTATATTAGTATCAAGCATCAATATGTTGCTTAGAGACGAGGAATTTGACTCGCTCGAATCACTATGCTATAATTTCAACACCGAGCCGGAGAAGATCAAAGCAATTCTTCACGAAGCCGGTTACGTCTATAGCGAAGAACAGGAACAATTCCGCCCGATTGGATATGATAACTAAGACATAGATATAATGAAAAAACTAATTACCCTTACATTGGCGGCAATCGTCCTTGTTGCATGCACACAGAAAAAAGAGGGGGTTTATTCCTCCTCTTTTTTTTGTTTTGCTTCCTCGAACATGGCCTTCATCGTCGGGTTGCCGTAGGTGAGTTTCTTCACCGAGAGGTCCATAGCGTTGTTGTTGGCCAGGCGCAGCTGGTTGGCCGAGGTGGTGAGCGCTTCCTTCACTTTCTCGAGGTTGCGGATGGAGGTGTCAATCTGCTTGATAGCCTCCTCGTAGTTCTTATGGGCGCTGAGCACATGCTTGCCGAAAGCGTCCTGGAACGCCGCTAACTTATCTTCAAAATCCGTCACATCGACCTGTTGCTCCTTGACCTGTGCCAACTCGCGGCGGGTGTCGAGGCTTTTCTTGTTCGCCTGACAGAGGAGCGTGATGAGCGGGATGAAGAACTGCGGACGGATGACGTACATTTTCTCGAAGCGGTGACTCATATCGACGATGCCGCCGTTGTAGAGTTCGCTCTCGGGCTCGAGCATCGACACGAGCACGGCGTACTCGCAGTTTTTCTTCTTGCGGTCCGAATCGAGTTTGGCAAGGAAGTCTTCGTTCTTATGCTTCGAGGCGGTGTCATCATTCTCGTTCTTCATCTCGAACATGATAGACACGTACTCGATGCCGTCTTCGCTCTTGTCGCGGAAGACGAAGTCACCTTTCGTGCCGCCAACGACCTCGTTGTCTTTCTCGAAATAGGCGTTGGGCATGATGGGTCGCAGCAGTTGGTTGAAGAGCGTCGAGCAATGGATCTCGAGCGTCTCGCCCACCATCTTCGTGGACTGACGGAGCTTGAGGTCTTTGTAGTACTGCACCTGCTCCTGCGCCGCTTTGAGTTGGGCATCGAGGCGCATGTAGGACTCGGTGGCTTTCTGGCGCACCTCCATCACCGCCAGTTGTTTCTGCTGCTCAGCCTGCTGAAGTTGGGACTGCTGCTGTTGGAGCTGCGCTTGCAGTTGCTGCAGCTGCAGTTGGTTCTGCACCTTCTCGGCCTGCAACTGTGCGGTCATCTTCGCCTGCTGGTTCTGCTCTATCTCATGGAGCCGACGACTCAGCTCGTGCTCAAACTCAGAATTCTTCACTTGGTTGAGCAGCGCCGCATAATCGCTCTCATCGACGGTAAACACATTTCCACAATGCGGACATTTCAGCTCTTTCATAGGGTATTTTCAAATTCTGTGGCAAAATTACTACTTTTTTTTCATTTACGCAAATAAAAATTTGGTTATGTCCCAAAAAAGTTGTAACTTTGCAGCGCAAAGTTTGTGAATATGAGAAAGTATATCTTGATAATGCTCGCGCTGGTGGCGCTGAGCAGTCAGGCGCAGGTAAGCGCTATCTTAGGCGACTGGCGCACCGTGGACGACAAGACGGGCGAAAAGCGCTCGATCGTGACGATCTACAAAGGTTCGGACGGCCTGTATTACGGCAAGATCAGCAAAATGCTGATGTACACGGACTTGGATCTGAAGTGCGACCAATGCAAAGGTGAGGACTATAACGCGCCGATCGTAGGGTTGGTCATCATCCGCGGCATGAAAGCCGAGAAAGGCGAGCTCGTAGGCGGCAAGGTGCTGGATCCCGAGAGCGGGAAGTTCTACTACGGCAAGATATACCTCAAGGACGGGAAGCTCGTGCTGCGCGGGTCGCTCGACAAGCGCGGGTTCTTCGGGCGCAATCAAACATGGATACGATGAGATTAGTTTTTGCATCCAATAACGCGCATAAGTTAGAAGAGGTGCGGGCGATAATGCCTGCCGGCGTGGACGTGCTCAGTCTGCGCGATATAGGTTTTGAGCAAGAGATTGAAGAGACCGGCGTAACCTTAGAGGAGAACAGTATAATAAAGGCCCGCACAGTGGCGGACTTTATCAATGGTGGAATGAGCGCTTCGCTCAATGGTGTAGACGGTGTATTTGCAGATGATACGGGTTTGGAGATCGATGCGCTGAACGGTGAACCGGGTGTGTACACCGCGCGATGGTACCTGATGGACGAAGGTGCGCAGGAAGCCAAGACAGAGATGGAGAACTTCGCCCGCAACCGCGCGAAAGCCTTGCGGGAGCTCAAGGATAAAGACAATCGCGGATGCCAGTTCCGAACGGTCATTACATTAATATTGCTGAATGGTGACGATGCGCTAAATGGTGAAAATGGTGGAATGATTCAAGTGGAAGGTGTTGTATGCGGACGGATGGCGACGGAGGAATACGGCGAAGGAGGATTCGGATACGACCCGATATTCATTCCCGAAGACTACGACAAGACCTTTGGCGAGTTGCCGGCAGAATTAAAGAATACGATCAGTCATCGTGCGCGCGCGCTGGCGGAATTAGTTAAGGTATTACATGATTAAACGACTTACATATATCGTGCTTGGTCTGCTGTTGAGCCTTCCCGGCTTCGCAGGAGAATGGACTTCGTACTTCGCGTATAACAACGTCACGCAGATCGCGATGACGCCCGACAAAGTGTATGCGATGTCGGACGGCAGTCTCTATAGCGTCGACAAGCAGACAGAGAAACTGAAGGTATATAACCGCCAGTCGGGCCTGCACGGCACGAACATCACCTGTCTCGGTTACGACGAGACGTCTCAGACCCTGATCATCGCCTACGAGGCAGGACGTATTGACCTGATGAACGATCGCGGCGTGAAGTATATCAGCGACCTGTATAACAAAGACATGACGCAGGAGAAGACGATTTACAACATCACGATTCATGGCCGTATTGCGTACCTCTCCACCCACTATGGTGTGCAGCTGTTTGACCTGCGCGACCACCGTTTCACGGACAGCTACTGGCTGCGTCCGAACGGCGAAGTGACGCCTATCAAAGATGTGCTGCTGACGAGCGATAGTATCTATGCCTTCGCGGACGACAGTCTCTATTGCGCGAAGTTGACGGATAACCTCGTGGACTACCATTTCTGGAAGCGCGAGAAACGCTCGGCGCGTATTGCCCCGGATCCGAACAAGGGTATTCATTACCAGGACGAGTTGAGCGATTGGTATGCCGGCCATGCGGAAGGAATAGTGCGTGAGACAGTTACCGAGCGCATGAGTTACAAGCCCGAAGGTCCGCTGAGTAACATTCCCTATTCCGTACGTTGTGACCAAGGTCAGTTGTTCGTTGTGCAAGGCGGCCGATGGACTGCGCAGTACGAGCGTCCGGGTGTGGTGATGCGCTACGACGGCGATCACTGGTTGAATATCCCAACAGACTCGATCGCGGCGTCGCCGGCCGACAAAGTGCTGGACTTCGTCAATGTGGCGGTAGATCCGAAGGATAAAGACCATTATTTCGTGACGAGTTACGGCACGGGTCTGTATGAGTTCCGCGGCGCACAATGCGTGCAGCGGTTCATCGCCTCGGACGATAATACCTTAGGCGCCGCCGACCCGGCTGCTCCGGCGACATACACCCGTTTGGACAACGCCTCGTTCGATGCGCAAGGAAACCTCTGGTTACTCGATGCGGGCGAGGTGCCGTACCAACTGGTATGCTTTGATGCCGATAGACAGTGGCACGGGGTTCCATTAGTAGTAGGTTCGGAGCAGATCGCGCTGCATACCCCCGCCGGACTGATACTGGACCAACAGAACGCCAACTGTAAATGGATGGCGACGGCGCGTTATAACACCGCGCTGTTCCTACTCGACGACGGCGGCACGCCGTTTGACACCTCGGACGACAAGGCGATAGGCCGTAACGAATGGGTGACCGAAGACGGCCATGCGGTGACCGCGACGACCATCCACGCACTCATGCAGAGCGCCGACGGGCGCATATGGGTAGGCACCGACGTCGGCATCGTAATCATCGACCCCACCACCGACTACTTCAGCTCCGACCTATGCACGCGTCCGGATCTGACCGATAACAACGGCGAGAACCCGATGACGGAACTGAAGATCACCGCACTGTGCGAAGACGCGGAGGGACAGATCTGGGTAGGTACGGCGAGCCTCGGCATCTATGTGCTCAACAGCAGCGCTACGGAGATCATCGCGCATTACACAACCGACAACTCCTCGATGGCGTCGAACGCGATCCTATCTATGTCCTGCGACGAGCAAGGGAAGATATATATCGGCACCGGCAATGGTCTGGCGGCCTACGACCCCACTTCGATCCCGGAGCATAACTTCAGCACTACCGACGAGGACGGTCGCGAGTTAGGATCGATCGAGCAATGGCGGCTGCGCCTGTCCTATACCAACCCGACGCAAGTCGCCGCTTCCCCAACCCGTATCTACGCGCTCGCAGACGGGTCGTTATTCTACTTCGACCGCGCGTCCGAACAGATTGAATACATAAGTAAAGCTACCGGCCTGAACGGTAGTTCGATCGTACGCATCGCGTATGACAGTCCTTCGGAGCAACTGATTGTCGCCTACGAAGACGGCCGTATCGACCTGGTGGACGAAGAAGGTAAC
>JAFSQV010000065.1 GCA_017446455.1 Paludibacteraceae bacterium | reverse complement strand
GAGCTGCAAGCACCGGCGTCTGCTTTGATCTTCTTGCCGGCTTTCTCGGTGAAGTTCGGGAATTGGTTGGAGCCAAGGAGTACCTCTTTGCGTTTAGCGACGTCAGCGAGACGTGCTTTGAGGTTAGCAGCCATGTGCTCTTGTACCTTGCCTTCGGCAACGAGCTGGTACATACCGCCGCGCTCTTGGATATCGAGGAACTGCTTCCATGCCTCTGCGGCAATCGAAGCGGTCAGGTTCTCGAGGTAGTACGAACCCGCTGCGGGGTCAACGACCTTATCGAAGTGTGCCTCTTCCTTGAGCAGCAACTGCTGATTGCGGGCGATACGCTCGGAGAAATCCGTCGGACGCTCGTAGGTGATGTCGAACGGCGTAACGGTGATCTCATCCACACCTGCGAGAGCAGCCGACATCGTCTCGGTCTGCGTGCGGAGGAGGTTCACATACGCATCGAAGATAGTCATGTTGAACCGACTCGTCTCCGCACTCACGTTCATCTTAGCGGCGTTGCGGAGAGCGGTGGTGAAGATAGGGTCTTTGTACGCCTCCACGATCTTCGCCCACAGCAGACGACCTGCGCGGAACTTAGCTATCTCCATGAAATAATTGCCGCCGATACCCATGTTGAAACGGATCGCGTTCGCCGTACGGTAGTTAGGTATACCGGCCTCCGTCAACATCGTCATGTACTCGGCTCCCCATGCCAGCGCGTAAGCCAACTCCTGCGCCGCGTAAGCACCCGAGTTGTTCAGTATCACGCTGTTCACGCCTACTACCCGGTAACCCGGAAGCGACTTGGCGGCCTTCACCGTCTCGGCTATCTTGGCGCTTACCTGCTCACGCGTCAGGGCTTTGCCCTTGAGGAGCATGTTCTTGATCGGGTCCACGTTGATTGAACCGATGAGGCCCTTGGTGTCGTAACCCATGCGACCGTAGTAACGCACCAGGATGTTCGCCAACGTCGGCGCCGCACACGCGCAGATGCTGAAGTTAATCGCCACCGCCGGAGCGTAGATGCCGTTCAGCAGCGTCTTGATGAAATGGTACGTCAGCTTGTCTTTGTCCAGACAGAAGCCTAACGACGTGATACCTTTGTTCAGCACCTCCAGCGCCTTTGCGTTCGCCTTACGGGCGTTCTTGCAAGCGCAGATGTTCTGACGAATCAACCACTCGTTGTTCGAACGGGTGCCGCGTACGTAGGGGAACTGCCCGGGAGCGGAGACGGTCGTCTTCAGGCCTTTGAGATCCTCGCGGCGGTAGAAAGGCTGGACGCTGAAGCCTTCCGGCGTGCGCCACACCAATTTCTTATCGAAATCGGCACCTTTGAGGTCGGCAATGATTTTGTCTTTCCATGTCTGCGTTGACACCGGCGCAAAATCTGCCAACAGATTTAATTTTTCGTTGTCTGCCATAAATTTGTGTTTTTATAATGTTTTTTGTTGTTTTTCCGTGTTTCGCAGCCTTGCGAACCAAAAATCGCACAAAGTTACAAAGTTTTTACGATTTATGCAAATATTTTTTGTTTTTTTCACAAAATACCTCTCCGAACACAAAGAAAGCGTCATTTTTTAAAACCAAGACAGCCAAAATGTCCTATTTCTCTCGGGATCATCACGGGGGCATCTCGGGGGCATCTCGGGGGCAATTCGACATTTAGAACATTTTGAGAGGTCTCTTTTTTTACCCAACTCTTGCGTATATCAGAAAAAAGCAGTAATTTTGCATCGCAAAATTGAAACAATATGACCTGTTTACAAGTATTATTGGCTATTATCTTCCCGCCTCTGGCGGTAGTTGATCGCGGATGCGGCTCGATGACCATCGTCTTTCTCCTCACCCTCTGCGGCTGGATCCCCGGTGTCATCGGCGCCCTCATCATCCTCAACAAGAACAATTGACATGATCACTACCCTGCTCCAGCACCGCTTATATCCCGACGATGCGGATGTCTACGTACCTTACTCGGCGCCGTTCTTCAACACCGACCGCGACACCACCATGCAGCGCTATTGGTACACCAACGGACACCGTCTATGCCTATATGTTCGAAAAACGTACGTTCAGCCTCGACCTCATCCTGCCCGACGCAGCCTAAGCGGCGATAAGACCTACACACCGTTACCGGGCAATGCGTTGGCCGGTGATAGTGTATAGCTGATCGCCGACGAGGATGTATAATTGATTGTTAATCAATACTTTCTGGTTTTTGATAGCTGTTTGTTGATGGTCGATACCCATACCACCGCCACAAGAAGTGAGGAAGGCGGTATAAGTGGTGGTAGAACCGGAACCGTTGACATGCACGAGCAGGGAGGCAATCCTGCGGTGACCGTTGGAACCGCCGATGGTGAAGACTACTTCGCTCGCCGCTCCTGTCCATTGAGCGGTTTCCTTATTGTACGTACCCGGTTCAGCACTTATCACATTGGACTTGTCGCTGGCACCAAAGGTGAAGTCTATCTGGTTGATTGCTCCGGCTGTGACGGTCATCGTACCGCCGGCATAGAGACGGACAGCGCCGGTGTAATAGGTCGGCGGCGTGCCTCCTCCGGCAAAGGTGACGGTGACTCCGTTCTGCGAGAAAGGCGTGGAGATAACTTGTTTGTCTTTTAGACCCATGTTATTGAAGTCGAAGAGCTCTTCTGCCGGAACAACCTCAGATTCCTCTTCTATCGCTCGTGCAAAGACGGCATAGTAGGTCACATCTTCGGTCACTGCGGGGAACTCAGCCGCCAAGGTATAGAGCACAATCGGTGCTTCCTCAGCAATACCCGCGATAGGAGCGTCGGTCCAACCAATGAAGACAGGACTCTCGTCCGAGCAGGAAACCGGAGCGGCCGGCAGGGCGGCGATAGGTTTGCCCTCCGGAATAGAATCTACGAGGACGGCTTCGCCGTTGACGGACCAGGTGACGCCGTATTTCGTCACCGGCGTCGGAGGTGTAGGCGGTATGTCTTCACCGCGCCAACCGTTGCTGACTCCCGGCACAAAAGCGGGATCGGTGGACGGCAGCAGATCGTCCATATGCACTGTCTCACCGGCTTTCTCGCCCCATATATACTCGGCGAGGTACGGGTAGTCGATGAACGGATTACGGTTGCCTTGCGTCGCCTGAATACCGTTATTACGGTCAATCTCCTTGCGCGAAACAGGGTCCTCGCGGTGCCACTTCATCAGCAGCACTATGCCGTACTTGGTAAGGCCGAAATGCTGCGTAGAACTGAAAGACTCGAAGATGAGTCCGCCATTGCCGGAAGTGATCGAATACGAGGTGTTGCTGTACTTGGCAATCATGCCGAGGTATCCACGCGCGAAGTCACCTTTGTACTCATCGCGGGGTTCGAAAACCGTTCCGGAACACGAAGCGGAAGTACCAAGCAGGGTCTCTTTGTCGGTGGTGATTGTCGAGACGCTGGAACCGAGTTTGCACTCGTTATAGGTGTACGTGACATTGCTCACCTCGCCAAACGCATAGGCCGAGCGGCGGTTGTTAACATAGCCGTCTGTCGGAACGAGGTGGAAGATGTCGGAGTACATATTATTCTTGCCTCCACCCCACCAGGACTTCGGAATCGAGTGCTCGCGGTTGTAGCAATCGCACTCGCCTTTGTAGTTTCCGCACTCGTCGCCAAGCACGAACGCACAAGCGCCGTACATATCCCACAACTTGCCGGCTCTGGAGGCATCGTAGTCGGGATGACTCGGGTCGGTCGGATAGACGTCGGATTTCTGGTACGCCGTGATAGCACCGTCGTAACCCAACGAGGAGAAACCGACGTTAGTGATGGTGTTGATGGCGTTATAGAGCGCGGTGCCGGACTTATTGTTCGCGACCGAATAGTACGCAGGGATATCCGCCGGAGCAGTGACCGACTTGGCGAACGCAGTAGCGGACCAAAGACAGCACACCGCTATGCTCAGAGACAATAGACAAAAGCGTTTCATGACATACTACGGATATAGGTGAGTATCAGTTCTACGGCGGCATCCTCCGTGATGTCGTCCATGTTGATGACGAGGTGGTAGTTGCGGGTATCGTAACGGCTGGTGCCGGTGAACTCCTTGACGTAGTTCTCGCGCATCTTATCGACTTTGTCGATGACGAGCCGCGCCTGTTCCTTGGTCATGTTCTGCTCGCGCGCCACACGCTCCATACGAGTGAGCATCGATGCCTGAATGAGGATTGACAGGTGGTTCGGGTGCTCGCGGAACATATAAAACGCTGTACGACCGGCGATGACACAGGACCGGTCTTTGGCAAGGGCCTTGAGAATCTGGGTCTCTGCGCGGAAGACATCCTCAGTCTCGATATTCGTCTGGTTCAACTCGTACTCGGACTCCGAGAAAGTCATCTTACGCTTGAACTCCTCCCACCAGCCGGTCTCCTGACCTTTGAGGTGCTCAATCTGCTCTACGGAGAGGTGATAGCGCTCCTGCAGGGCGTTGATGACCGCTTTGTCGAAGTACTCGACACCTAATTTCTCGGCTAACTTGCGACCAACCGTGCGGCCGCCGCTTCCTAATTCACGATTAATCGTGATGATGAATTTACTATTCGTATTCATAATTTAGAATATTAACAACGTTAAAAGATATGCGATGATGGTCGAGACAGTCACGCAGATAAGCCCCGGCATCATAAACGAGTGGTTCAACAGGTACTTACCGATGACAGTTGTGCCCGAGCGGTCGAAGTTAACCGTCGCGATATCGGACGGATAGTTCGGAATGAAGAAATAGCCATATACCGACGGCAGTACACCAAGCAGTACAACACCCGAGATTCCAAGTTTATATGCCAGCGGCAACATGGCTACCACTACTGCGCCTTGCGAGTTGATCAGCACTGAGACGGCAAAGAACACTAACGCAATCGACCATGGATATTTGGTCACCACATCATCGAGCATATCCTGTATCTGCGGCATATAATTACCGAAATACGTATCTGCCATCCACGCGATACCGTAGATAGCCACGACCGCCACCATACCCGATTGCCATACCGGACCAGCTACGGCTTTCTTCGGGCTGGCCTTGCAGAAGATAATCATCAGCGCCGCGGCCGTGATCATGATAATCTGGATGACAAGGTTCATTTTAAGCGTTACCATGCCCATTTCCGTGAAGTTCTCTGCCACCACACCGGCTTTTGCCAACTCTTTCGCCGTAATGGTCACACCGCTCGCCAATGTGATGTCACCGGCTCCTTTCACGGCTTTGACCACTTCAAAACTTGGCAGCAGTTGTGGGAAGATAGCGAACAGCACAATGACAGCCAGGGCGCCGAGGAAGATAAACACGCTATTCTTTGCGCTCTGCGGAATCTCGCGATCGAGCGTCGTAGCCGTATTACCATAGATATACGCGCGCTGCTCCGGATCGGCGATCTTCGCTTGGAAAACGGGGTCTTTATCGAGGTCCAAACCGCGTTTGTAGGACGCTGCTGCCGCTGCCATCAGACCGCATATACACGACGGGATGGTGATCATCAGCACTTGCGGGATCGTCACATCAAAACCATTCGCATTCGATATACTTACAAACGCTACCACCGCTGCCGCAATCGGCGAACAGGTGATACCTACCTGCGAAGCGATAGACGCTACGCCGCACGGACGCTCAGGACGGATGCCTTTCTTCAACGCGATATCGCAGATAATCGGCATCAGCGTATACACCACGTGACCTGTACCCACCAACACCGTCAGAAAGAAAGTAGTCAGCGGCGCAAGGAAAGTGATACTATCCGGATGCTTACGCAGCATCTTCTCCGCCAATTGGATCAACCAATCCATACCGCCGGAAGCCTGCATGACACCGGCGCAAGTGACTGCGGCGATGATGATGTAGATGACGTCTGTCGGGGGAGTGCCCGGCTTCATTCCGAAGCAGAATACGAGGATCGCGAGACCAATACCGGAGATAGCGCCAAGCGCCAAACTGCCGTAACGCGAGCCGACCCATAGAGCTCCTAAGACAATGAGGAGCTGAAGAATCATAATCCAACTCATAGTATTAAATTTCGATTACGGGCACAAAATTACTGCTTTTTTTTGACATGTGCAAATGGCAAAACATTTTTTTTACAAAAGAAATTTGCATATATGGGAAAAATGTAGTACTTTTGCAGCAGTTTTTGTAAAAAAAGCCGCTTTGGTCGTATTCGCGGGACGATTTATAACGACAATCAAAGTTTAGTATAAGGTATAAAAATGAAAACGTTTAACGTTAAAACGTATGTCTTACTGCCGTTGACGATACTGGCGGTGCTCTTCTTGTGGTTTGCACCGGCGTCGATGTTTCATATCGACGGATTGACGGTAGTTCAGCAGCGCACAATTGCTATCTTCTGCTACGCGGCGCTGATGTGGATGTTTGAGATCATTCCGGCTTGGGCGACCTCGGTGAGCACGATTGTGCTACTGTTGCTCGCGGTCTCGAACAAAGGTTTTGCCAAACCCGAGATGGGTGATCTGGTGAATTTCAAAGAACTCATGGCGTCGTTTGCCGACCCGATTATCATGCTCTTCTTGGGTGGATTCGTATTGGCAATCGCGGCGAGCAAAGTAGGCCTGGATGTTTATCTGGCGCGTATCTTGCTCAAGCCTTTCGGAACCAAACCGAGCATGGTGCTCTTGGGATTCCTGACGCTTATCAGCGTGATGTCGATGTTCATGAGTAACACCGCTACGGCTGCGATGATGTTGGCCTTCCTGGCGCCGGTGATCAAGACGCTGCCTGCTGACGGTGGTGGTCGTATGAGTTTGGCGATGGCTATTCCTATTGCCGCCAATATCGGTGGTCTGGGTACGCCTATCGGTACACCTCCTAACGCCATTGCCATCGGTCAGTTGGCTTCCAACGGTGTGGAGATCGGTTTTGCGGCGTGGATGTTCCGCTTTGTGCCGGTAGTGATCTTTATGATCCTCTTCGCATGGTGGCTGCTCCAGCACCTCTATCCGTTCAAGGCCGAGAAAATCGAGATTAAGATCCACGGTGAAACCGAGCGCGATTGGAAATTCTGGACGGTAACCATCACCTTCCTGGGTACGATTCTCCTCTGGATGACGGGTGAGTTAACGAAGTTAAACTCCAACGTAGTAGCGCTTATTCCGTTTGCGGTATACGCTGTGCTGGGTATCTTCACGCGTGAAGACTTCGCGAAGATTGACTGGCATGTGCTGTGGATGGTAACCGGTGGTTTTGCGCTGGGTACTGCCCTTAACAAGACGGGCTTGGCAGCTGCGCTGGTAGAAGCTATTCCGTTCGGTAACTGGTCGGCTATCGCAGTATTGGTTATCGCCGGTCTGCTCGGATGGCTGCTCAGTAACTTCATCGCGAACTCTTCGGCTGCGAACCTCTTGGTGCCGATTCTGGCAGTAGTAGGTAGCGCGATGGCCGATAACCTCGCCGGTCTGGGCGGTGTGACGACCCTCCTTGTCTGCGTAGCCGCTTCGACATCGTTCGCGATGCTGTTCCCGATTTCTACCCCGCCGAACGCTATCGCATGCTCGACGGGTCTGATCAAGACAAACGAGATGATCAAGGTAGGTCTGATTGTAGGTATATTGGGTATTGCTGCATCCTACGCCGTATTACTTTTATTCCCTTTCTAATATGAAACGACTATTCCTTATCGCATTAAGCGCTCTGCTTCTTGTTCCGGTTTCGGCGCAGGAAGTCAGCAAAGAGGTGCAGAAGGCGGAGAAGAAAGCCGCGGTGAAGAGTCACCTCAAGCAACACTTCAAGCCCTACGGTTTTATCCGTAACTACTTCACGTTCGACAGCCGTGAGTGTATCGCCGGAACAGGTGATTTATACTTCTACATGCCGAAAGACGAGGCTTGGAATCAAGCGGAAGGCGAACAGTATATCTCGGGCGTGGAGCGCCAGGATCTGAATGCCGTCAGCTCTTTCCGTTTCTTAAGTCTAACCACCCGCGTAGGACTCAGTATCGTCGATTATAAATGGCGTAATACGGAGTTCAGCGGCAAGATCGAAGCGGACTTCTTTGCGGGAATTGCCAAGGTTGGTACCGGTGGCATACACGCAGTGTCCGGTACAGCCCAGTTCCGTCTTCGCCAGGCCTATGTGACCCTCGGTTGGGACAGCCTGAAGATGAGCGACAAGGACTTTGCGCGGGTAGATCTGACGATCGGTCAGACCTGGCACCCGATGGCAGCCGACCTCTGCGACGTCATCTCGCTGAATAGCGGTGCGCCGTTTGGTCCGTTCAACCGCAGTCCGCAAGTGAAGGTGGACGCACGCCTTGGTAAATACGTGACTTTGACGGGTGCGTTGCTCTGGCAGATGCAGTATAACTCCATCGGACCGGATGGTCAATCGGCAGAGTATATCCTGTATAGCAAAACGCCGGAAGCTTACTTGGGTGTAAGTGCACAGGCGAAAGGCTTCTTGGTACGCGTCGGAGCAGATGTGCTGAGCATCAGCCCGCGTCATATCGGCAAACTCAATGGCGTCGATGTACGCGTCAACGACCGTATCACCACCGCTTCGCCTTTCCTCTATCTGCAGTATAAGAAAGGCGAGTTCTCGATTAAGGCCAAGACCATCTTCGCTGAATCCGGAGAGCACATGAACATGAACGGCGGTTATGGCGTGAGTCGTGTGAACCCCGATGGTTCGTGGAGTTACACTCCGACCCGCACTTCGAGTAGCTGGATCAGCCTCGTATATGGCGGCAAAGTGGGTGCGCAGGAAGACAAACACCCGCAGAAGTTACAAGGTATCCTCTTCGCCGGTTATGTAGAGAACCTCGGCACAAAAGACCCGCTGGCTGTTGAAGGTGGCAAACTGGTCGGTTTCTACTATCCGCGCGTGAAGAACATGCGACGCATGTGGCGCATCACGCCGACCCTACTCTACACCGTAGGTAAATTCCAGGTAGGTCTGGAGTACGACATCACGTCCGTTCACTACGGCGATGGTAAAATAAACCCCGCTAACGGATTGTCCGAGCAGGGTTTACACTGGGTGACCAATCACCGCGTAGAACTGATGACGAAGTATAATTTCTAAATCGCTTCGTGTAAGATCTCGCTGACGGTTGGGTGCGGGAAGACCACTTGTTGGAACTCCGCTGTGGTATAACCCATACGCACCGCAAACGAAGCCGCCGCGATAAATTCCGAACACGGATTGCCGATAAGATGGACGCCAAGGATCGAATGGTTCTTGGCGTCTGTTATTACTTTACAGAGCCCCGTCTCTCCTTCGTTCTCCGCCATGAAGCGACCGGAGAAAGTCATCGGAAGTTTATTTACTTCCACCTCAATATTCATCTCTGCCGCTTGAGTCTCGGTGATACCGACGGATGCAATCTCGGGATTGGTATAGACGACAGACGGAATGGCGTTATAAGCGATCCGTTGCAATGGAATCTGCTTTAGCATACGACCGATAGCCACCTCGGCTTGACGACTTGCCACATGCGCCAGCATGATCTTACCGGTCACATCGCCGCAGGCATAGACATTCGGCAGGTTCGTCTTGCAAAAATCGTCAATCACGATCGCACCTCTATTGAGTTCAATATCACTGAGCGCCTCAAGACCGTTGAGGTTAGCCCTACGGCCGACGCTCACCAGCACTTTCTCTGCCTCATACCACTCACCGTTCGCTTTTACCTTTGTACATTGTACATCGTCACTTTGTACTTCTTCCACCTTTGTGGAAGTGAGGATGTTGATGCCTGCTTTCTTGTATTTCTCTGCAAGCACCGCTACCACTTCCGGATCGAGGTTCGGCAGAATAGAAGGCAAGGCTTCTATAACCGTAACCGGCACACCGAGTTCGTGATAGAGCGTCGCAAACTCCATGCCTATCACGCCTCCACCAACGATGATGATCGACTTCGGCAGTTCAGTCGCAGCCAGCGCATCCGTGCTGTCCCATACGTGCTCATTCTCCTTGATACCTGGAATAGGCGGCACAAAGTTGGTCGAACCCGTACAAATCATCAGGTTCTCTGCTTCGTAGCTCTCGCCGTTGCACTCAATCGTCACGCTTTCATCCGTGCGACTCTCTACCTTCGCGAAACCATTCACCAGCGTACAATGTTCGTTATTGAGGCGCTGCTTGATACCTGCGACGAGTTTGCGGACGACGATGGTCTTGCGTTTTTGCATGGCGGCAAAATCGAACGCCACGTTCTCGGCCGTCACACCGTATTTCTGAGCGTGCGTCGCGTTATAGTACTGTTTCGCGCCATAGAGCAAGGACTTGGTGGGAATACAACCCACATTGAGACAAGTGCCTCCAAGGGCGTTTTGCTCAAAAAGGATCACATCTTTGCCTGCCTTAGAGGCTTTTTCCGCGGCTGTATAGCCCGCAGGGCCTCCGCCGATGATAGCTAAAAAATATTTCATGGTATTTATGCTTTATTCTTTATTCGTATTTCCGGTGTACTTTGCAACACGATGCTGTTGGCCGGCACATCCTGGGTGAGCCATATGTTACCGCCGACAACGGTGTCATGGCCTATACGTACACGGCCAAGAATGGAAGTATTGGAATAGACGGTGACATGGTCCTCCAAAATCGGGTGACGCGGAATATCTTTGGGTCTGCCCTCTGCATCGTATTCGAAATTCTTCGCTCCGAGCGTCACGCCCTGATAGAGCACCACGTGTGAACCGATGATAGCTGTCTCGCCGATGACGACACCGGTACCATGGTCTATGCAGAAATACTCACCAATCTGCGCGGCAGGATGGATGTCTATGCCGGTACGGCTGTGCGCCAATTCAGTCAACATACGCGGGATACGTGGCACACCGAGTTGGTACAATACATGCGCCGCGCGGTAATGAATCATCGCATACTGGAGCGGATAAGAAAGAATCACTTCGCCGCGATCCGTCACGGCTGGGTCATTATGCAGCACGGCATCCACATCGGTGTTGATGAGTCGTTTGATCTCGGGGATCTGCGCCCAGAACGCATCCGGCAGACACAGATCTTTCGGACGCTCCACGGACGGATAATACTCCGGAAACACCTCGCCTTGCAGGTGCAAAACAAGTTGCTTTAAATGCGCTATGTTAATGAGTCCTTTCACCTTTCAATTTCCTTTCACCTTTCACCTTTCACCTTTCAATTTCCTTTCACCTTTCACCTTTCACCTTTCATTTTACAACACCGACAAGTATCTTTCTCCTGTATCGGGCAGCAGAACCACGATATTTTTGCCCTGATACTCAGGCTGTTGCGTCAGTTGCAGCGCTGCAGCATAGGCCGCGCCGGAAGAGATGCCGACAAGCAAGCCATGTTCGCCGGCGAGCGAACG
>JAFSQV010000064.1 GCA_017446455.1 Paludibacteraceae bacterium | reverse complement strand
GCCCAATTGACGAGCTACAGACTTTAAAGGACGTCCTCCTAAACATAATTTTACGGCAAGCAACCGTTCTTCATAAGGATGTTTTTTAAGCATAAAATACCCCAAAAGTTTTTTGTTCAACTTTTGGGGTTCATTACAAATGAGGTCCTCTTCTTTCTTATCTCTTAACTCTTAATTCTTAACTACAACCCTAAGTGAATTCTAAAACGTATCGCCCATTGGACGTTCGGCGTGATGCCCCAGATCGAATAGAGATCGCAGATACGTAATATATTGCCGATACCGATTCCAACCTCAGAATAAACAATCGAGCGTGGCATGCCGATTTCCGCCTGGCTGTTATATCCATAAGCAACCTTCGCTTCTACTAATTCGCGCAGGTGTAACCAGCGTACGCCGGGAATCATGTTGAACAATATACCCATGCCGTTCCATTCGGTCTGCAGCGCCACATAGCGGTTGGCTAACAGTTGGTTGCCGTGCAGGAAGGTGAAGCGGTAGGGGTCATAGGCATAGCCTTGGTTCGCATTCGCCTGCCATAAGAGCGTCGAAGGTACTTGGCCGAAGATCATACCCGCCTGAAATGCATACGTCAGCGTGCCGCCCATACCGAGGTTCGCATGCTGCGTGAGCATGGCCCGCAGGTGAAGGTAGATCTTCGAATGGTCGGCATCAGCCCAATGACCGGCTTCCGCACCGAGGTACAGCACCGGATAACGGGACGAATAGGCGTAGCGGCGCAGGAAATAGCCGTCGTACTTGCGTTCCCCCCAACTCAGACGCGCGACAGCATGCGCCGACTGATAGGCATAACCCATCTGCCAGCCTGCGCGGGCAAAGAGATGACTCTCTATACTCATCGGTACGCCGCTGCGGGTGTCCATCTGATGAATCCAGTCGGCGAACCAGTGGAGTTGGAACTGACGCTGCCGCATGGCGGTATTGACGCAGAGACTGTCGCGATAGAGCGCCTGGAAAGCATAGGCTGTGAAGTCGAAGTTGCCCCAACCCATGGAGTTCTCCCGCAGCATGCGGTCAAAATCATCTACTTCCGACCAGACATAATGGTCGTTGTACTCAAACTGCAAGATGTTCTTTCGCGCCGTAGGCAGGTTCACGGACACGCGTCCCATACCTTTGAACGACCGGTCTTTGAAACCGTAGCCTACCGAAGCTTCGAGCGAGACAATCTTCGATAGCTTCTCGTTCGTGCGGAACGGTAGTCCGACATGCACCGTCTCGTGCTGGTTGACCTGCAGAATCTCCTCTACATGGCCGATATCGACCGGTGTACCCGTTGGGATATAACCCGTCGTAGCAATCGTTGCGAAGAACTTCGCTGCGCGAATAATCGGCAGACTGTCCAGCGCCGCAAAGGCCGAGTCTGCTTCATCATTCAGAGCCTTCGGCTCATCATTAGACGAGTCTTGACTCGTATCATTAGGCAGCTTTGCTGCATCATTCCTCAGACTCGTTGTCAGCAACACCGACGGAAAGACCGAACCGGCTTTCTCGCTCTTGACGGTGAAGTCGAGCAACGCTGAGACAGATTCTTCGGCGATGAGGCCGTCGGGGGTGAGGGTCTGTGCGATATGAATGTCGTTGACGTAGTTGACGGCTACCTCGGGCGGCACATATGCCTTCAGCGCGCGCAACGCATAAGTGGTGGTATCAATGATCATCTCGCCGTTAAACGTCGCGTAGAAGGGATTTCTCGTGCGGAAGGTGATGCGAGCCATGTGGTTGACCGTGTCATCTTCCAGATAATAGCGGTAATACAGGTTTCCGCCTGCGGCGAGAGGAGAGAGGAAGGCATGGCCCATGAGGCTGACGGATGGCGCGTAGAAATTGAGGTTTCCTTCGCCGCCGAGTAGGGACGAGTAGTCTGTCTCCGAGAGGATAAGCGCTTGGGTGCGCTGGTCATTGGCCGGAATCATCTCTTGTCCCGCGATGCGGAAAGACTGCGTCTCGCGGTAGAGCGGCAGGATATACGTCGAGTCCTCTTGTGCAATCATGCCGGCCTGCAGACTCTTCCAGAGGGCGCGGCGCAGATGCCGGCGGTTGATATGCGAGACATAGAGCATCTGTTCGCGCTGCGCAACCATACTGTGCTCCGGGTGTTTGGTGCGGTCATTGGCGTCGCGCTGCTCGCGTACGTGACGTAAGATCTCCAGAGCGGGATTCTCATTGGGCGCCACGACGATCTCTGTCAGCGTCGCCGCTTTCTCCCGCATCGCGACTTGCAATCCCGCCATCGTGCCGGGTTCGATATCGAAGCGCTGGGTATAATAGCCTACGGCAGAGAAGACGAGCTGGCTCTTTGCGTTCATATCCACGCGCAGCACGTAGTTGCCGTGTTCGTCAGAGCTCGTACCGATCTTCGTGCCCCGAAAATGAATATTCACGTTCGGTATCGCTTCGCCGGTCGTCTCATCCACGATCTCACCGACGATGATAGTCTCTATCGCCATGATAGGCAATGAGAGCACCAGCAGCAATGATATGAAGAATTTTCTATACACCTTACACTATACACCTTACACTATACACCTTACACTTTACACCTTTCACCTTTCATCTTTCACCTTTCACCTTATTTGCTGGGTGACATTGAAGTATCGCTTTTCTCAGGTCTTGGACGTCGATATGTGTGTAGATCTCCGTGGTTGCGAGGTCTTCGTGTCCGAGCAGTTGTTGTATGACGCGCAGGTCGGCTCCGTTCTGCAGGAGGTGTGTCGCGAACGAGTGGCGGAGTGTATGCGGGCTGACGGTCTTGGTGATACCCGCTTCGGCACAGAGGCGGCGCACGATGGTGAAGACCATCGCCCGCGTCATCGGACGACCGTAGCGGTTGACGAACGCGATATCCTTGGACTCGGGTTTGAGTGGCCAAGTCGCGCGTTCCTGCATCCAGTACCCGAACCATTCTTCGGCTACCGGCGAAAGTGGCACGAGGCGTTGCTTTGACCCCTTGCCTTCGATGAGCATGTAATGTTCGTGAAGATATATCTTACTCAGCTGCAGGTTCACCAGTTCACTCACGCGCAGTCCGCTGCCGTAGAGCATCTCCATCATCGCGCGGTTGCGATGTCCTTCGTTGCTACTCAGGTCGATGGCCGCCATCATCCGGTTCACCTCATCCAGCGAGAGCACCGTCGGAAGGTGTTTGGACTTACGCGGTCCTTCTAGCAACTCCGAAGGGTCTTGCTCGATATAGTCTTTGTACAGCAGAAAGCGAAACCATGAGTGGATACCCGCGAGAATGCGCGCTTGGGTTCCTTCGGAGCGAACGTCCTTGAAGAGCGTAAAGATGCACTCTTGCAACTCGTCAAAACTCATGTGGACGATGTCCACCTTATGCTCCTCTCCGTACGCGCGCAACTTGTCGAGGTCCATCTCGTAGCCCTCGATGGTGTTCGGTGAATAACCGCGCTCCAGACGCAACCATGTGTGGTACTCGCGTCGGAGGTTTGCATCCGATGTTATCGTTTTTCCCATGGGTGAAGATATCCTTGGAAATGCGGCTTGTAGGTAGCCCGCGAACCGTAAGCGTTTTTATAATAGAGCGTGAACTCCAGATCTTTCATCACCGACGTGGTGTCCTTGACAACAATATATCCGGAATCCAGCACTTGAATCGACTGTAACTTGCCATCCTCTACGTAGAGTACGTACATGCCCGTCGGTTGGCCGTCCCAGTCTTTGCCGGGCAGGAAGGTAAATGGCAGACCTGTGCGCTCGCTGTGGTACTTACCGGGCACGAGGCGCAAAGTGTCCTGACCGTGACTCTCCGGAACGAAGATATCGGAGATATAGAGGTTATATCCTGTTCCCCGCATGCGATGGTCGGCATCTAGCTCCAGACCTTTGGAATACAGGTCGAGTGCTACGACTGCATTGGGTATCGAGTCATAGGCATAGCCGTAGATCTCTTCCCAGGCCAGCAGGTACTCCTTCGGCATGCCGTGATAGACGTATGGCGTGGAATTGCTGCAGGACGTAAGCCCGAGTATTCCGAGCAGTCCAAGTATTCCGATAATCAGTGTTTTTCTCATGAGAGTTGTATTTTGCGGGATGGATACAGGGCGGCAGCGAAGCCTAAGGCCAATACAATCGCGGCTACCAGCACGATGTCAAGTACCTGTACCTGCACCGGATAAGCCGATATCACATACTCCGCACCGCTGCCGAGTTTGAGCCAACCGAAATGCTGCTGCCCTAAGCACAACAGCACGCCGGTGATGAGGCCGATCATCGCGCCCAAGGATGAGATAAACCATCCCTCGAGTAGGAACACGCGGCGAATAGTTGCTTCGTCTGCGCCGAGATGCGAAAGAATCCGGATGTCTTCGCGCTTGTCGATGATCAGCATCGAGAGCGAACCGATGATGTTAAAACTCGCGATGAGCAGAATGAAGACCAATAAGAGAATGGTCAGCAATTTCTCGATGCGCAGGATATTAAAGAAACTCGCCTGCTGCTCGTAGCGGTTGAGTACTTTGTAGCCGGGACCTAAAATGTTAGAAATCTTCAATTTTAAATCTTCAATCTTCAATGTGCTCTTCGGTTGAATACGAAGCGCACTTGCTGTATGCTCGTCGTATTCGAAGAGTCGTTGGGCGAGAGGCAGGGAGACGAGAAGCACTTGGTCGTCGTACTCCACTTGGTTCACGGCGAACGTACCGGCGATGAAGGCATGCTCGTGGTTAAGCGACAAGTCCGGTCGTAAGCTGTTGAAGCGCCCCGTGCGTTTCGGTGCATAGAGGTGCAGCGCGCCCGTGAAATGGGCGTTCATGCCTATCTGAGCAGCCAAACCTCTACCCATCGTCACGCGATCGAACGCACCGTCCCAGACCGAATAGAAGCCGTCGAAGATGATTGAGTCAATATGTGCCGTTTGGGAAAACAGACTGTCCACACCCATCACGCGTGCCGGCGTCTGATGGTCCTTGTAGCGGATGAGCGCCGTCTGCTCGAGTTGCATGGAGATAGCTTCGATGTCCTCGCGCGCGTATAACGAAACGATAGGCGCGGTGTCGGTGCGCAAAGTGGCGCCTTCGGCGGGAACGACTAAGAGTACCGGATCGAACTCCGAGAACATGTGCTCAACCACTGTGCCGAATCCGTTCATCACGGATAACACACATATCATCGCCGCCGTCACGACAGCAACCGCCGCCGCACTGATGCCGGAGACGATGTTGATGGCGTTATGCCCTTTCTTCGAGAAAAGGTACCGCCAGGCAATGTGGGATTCGAGATTAGGCATGGAGCAACTCATCAATGCGCTCCATCCGATCGATCGTCTCGTCCAAATGGAAGACTATTTCCGGAATAATACGCAATTGATGGCGCTCAAGCGTGCCGAGTTCACCGCGAAAGCGGTGCATGTTCTCTTCAATAAGCGTCATGGTCTGAGCTACCTTGTCCTGCGGAAAGATAGACAGATAGATATGCGCAATAGAGAGATCGGGCGACACGCGCACCTCGCTCACGGAAATAAGGGTTCCATGCAAAGTGCGCGCGTACCGTAATAGAATGTCGCTCATGTCCTTCTGAATCAGACGAGCGATCTTGTGTTGTCTAGTGCTTTCCATAAAATCCCTTGGGATTTCGGGGTCCCCGCAAATTTTATATTTGTGGGGAGAGCGAGCACACCCGAGTACTTATAGCCAAACTGTGCTTGTGCTCATGTACAAGGGTAGTGAGCGCGACTAAAATTTGTGGCGTCCTTCGTCAGCTACGGTCAGTTTCTTACGACCTTTAGCGCGGCGTGCAGCCAATACACGACGACCGTTAGCGGTAGTCATTCTCTCCAAGAAGCCGTGTTTGTTACGACGCTTACGTTGGGAAGGTTGGAATGTACGTTTCATTGTCTTTAATTATTTAGGTTCTCTCACGAGAACGGGTTTATACGTCAAAAAGCCTGCAAAAGTACTGCTTTTTTCTGACATGACCAAATTTTTTCGCACTTTTTTTACTTTTGTAGGCGTTTTTAGTCAAAAACCTCCATTAAAATATCCAGAGAACGGGGTGCTTCCCATGTTTCTACATGCTCTTCGAAATACGTGCACAATGCCCGTAACTGTTGCTGCCGCTCCTTACGCGTTTGCGGCAAAGCAGGTTCGTTTTCCATCGCAAAACCCAGTTTGGCGGCTAAGCCGATGAGAAACTGCAGATGGAAGTTCTGTGGTTCTTCGCACCGATCCAATTCCTTTATCGCTTGCGCAATGAAGTCGAACATCGGTTCGTCCGTCATCGGATGGCGCAGCACATGGTAGAGCACTTCGCTGAGGAACAACGCAATAGCGTTTTTATAGGGATTCGTGTTTAGTGAGTTCGTGTTAAGGGAAACAGCCTCTTTGAGGGTGGGCGGCTTGGATGGTGTATGGTCCGCGGTGATCTGCAGCAGCGTGAAGGGTGTATACATGCCGATGGCGTGTTTGCGACCTAAGCCATACACCATATAATTAACGCGCCCGCCCGTACGCGTGTAGGCGTGCAGCACGTGCGCTTTGTCCGAATGCGGCTGAAGCGACAATACTATCGCGTCAGTCGTGCTTAACATAGATGGTGTCGATGGCGACGCCGTCGCTCATCCGATGAATAGTGAGTTGCTTGTTAGCCAACACACCGTACACAGGCACGCTGTCGCGCACCTCGATATGCAGTCTGTTTTTCTGCTTCTTGGGCTTGCCGGCGGTATTGAGCATCACGAAGGGGGAACGGCGGGCATAGAAATGATCATGTCCCGCGAGCACCAGGTCGGCTTGACTCAGCGCATAGCGGAAAGTGCCGTAGATGGCGACGTTCGCGCGTCCTTTGGCGGCGGAGAGAACAGGATGGTGCATCAGCACAACTACCGCGCGGTCGCCGGCGCTGTACATCGCCTCGCGCAACCACGTCAGCGTACGTGTCAGATAGACGACATGCGCCAAAGGGTTGGTGTCGATCACGATGACGCGCATCCCGGGGATGTCGAGCCAGTAGCTGGCGCCCGGTACGCCGACCGGTCCGTTATCCGGATGCTGGAAAGTCTCGCTCCAGGCGTCCGATAAAGACTTATGCACCCCCTTGGTGTACTCGTGATTGCCCGGGCAGGCAATGATGGGCAGCCCGTTCAGCGCGCTGTTCGTCCATTCGCGCAGCAGCAACTGGCGGTAATACTCCTGTCCGCGGTCCATCCAGTCGCCGACCTGCATCACAAGGTCTGCGTTCGGCACGCGGGCTGCCAGAAGGTCGTAGTCTGCGCGCGTGAGACGGCTGTGGATATCGCCGAGCACGAGGATCGTCTCAATGCTGTCATTCGTGGAGTCGGGCGTTTGGAACACACCTTGCAGCGTGTCGCCTGTCCACGACGGTTCAGCGGGGGTAACGAACCAAGCCTGCCAGCGGACGGCGCATAGCACAGCGCCGGCCGCTAACAGGATGATTGCGAGTATTATGTAGACCCACTTACGCATTAGAAGGGCAGGTCACTGGTGCCTTCGCCGGCCGAAGCGTCAAACGGATCCATGTTCACTGGAGCAGCTGCTGCGGGCGCTGCCGGCGCTGCGGGTGCAGGTTGCGGAGTCGCAACGGGTGCTACATTAGGCGTTGCGCCCGGAACGGCTTGCGTCATATCGCCTTGCTGGATACGCCAAGCGCGGATAGAGGTATACCAACGGCCGTTGAACTCACGGCTCTCGATATCGAAACTGACGGTTACTAACTGGTCTACATCGCACGGATTTTGCTTGATACGGTCCTCGCCGAATACCTCGAAATGCACTTTGCGGGGATACTGATCCAGCGTCTCCAATACGTACGGCTGCACCTTCCACGGGTTGCCGTTCTTGCCGATACCTTCCTGTGCCGGCAATACCTGAATAATCTTACCTACTACTTCCATTTCTTTCAACTTTCAACTTTCAACTTTACTCCCCTTTAATTGCTGCTACACCTGGGAGGATCTTGCCTTCGATAGCCTCGAGAAGCGCACCACCACCGGTAGAGATATACGATACTTGGTCTGCCAGACCGAATTTGTTTACGCATGCTACGGAATCGCCGCCGCCGATGAGCGAGAACGCACCGTTCTTCGTGGCCTCTGCGATGGCCTCGCCGATAGCACGGCTACCGCCGCAGAAGTTATCGAACTCGAACACACCTGCAGGACCGTTCCAGAGGATGGTCTTAGCGCCCTTGATGGCGTTGCGGAAGTTCTCCTGTGCCTTAGGACCTGCATCCAGACCTTCCCAGCCCTCAGGAATAGCGTTCGACGGGAAGATCTTCTGATTAGCGTCATTGCTGAAGCTGTCTGCGCAGATAGCATCCGGAGCGAGCACGAGCTCTACGCCGTTCTTCTTCGCCAACTCTTCTACGCCCAGCGCTACATCGAGCTTGTCGAGCTCAACGATAGAGCCGCCGATCTCGCCGCCGTGAGCCTTCGCGAAGGTATAGGTCATACCGCCGCAGAGAATCAGTTTGTCTACCTTGCCGAGCAGGTTCTCGATGATACCGATCTTCGAGCTAACCTTCGAACCACCCATGATGGCTACGAACGGACGTTTGATGTCGCCGAGCACAGCGTCTACTGCTGCTACCTCTTTCTCCATCAGGAAGCCCAGCATCTTGTTGTCTGCATCGAAATAGTCAGCGATGACAGCTGTCGATGCATGTTTGCGGTGTGCCGTACCGAAAGCGTCCATCACGTAGCAGTCAGCGTACGATGCGAGCACCTTAGCAAACTCTTTCTGGCGCGCCTTCATCTCTTTCTTAGCCGCCTCATAAGCCGGGTCTTCTTTCTCGATACCTACCGGTTTGCCTTCCTCTTCCGGATAGAAACGCAGGTTCTCGAGCAGCAGTACCTCGCCCGGTTTGAGGGCAGCAGCCTGTGCCTGAGCTTTTGCGCAGTCCTCAGCGAACTGAACGGGACGACCGAGCGCAGCAGCTACGGCATCTACGATCTGGCTGAGGCTGTACTTAGCCTGTACTTTACCTTTCGGTTTGCCCATGTGGCTCATGATGATCAGTGCGCCGCCCTCGTCGAGGATGTGCTTGAGGGTAGGTAATGCACCGCGGATACGGGTGTCGTCGGTGATGTGACCGTTCTCATCGAGGGGCACATTGAAATCGACACGTACAATCGCCTTCTTGCCGGCGAATTTGAAATCTTTGATAGTCATAATGTGTTATATTTAGTTTGTTAATAAATTTGCTTTCCCGTTAAACTTTCAACTTTCAACCTTCAACTTCACTTCCACCCGATGGAGTTCAGGCGTCCCCGATAGACGTCGCTATAGGAGATGTTCGCGTCCTGTCCGCCGAAGAGGTAGATATAGTTGTCGCGCACAATCGCCGTCTGTTTCTGCCTTGCGCTGTACACTTCCGGCAACTGGTTCTTGGTCGAGTCGGCTTTCGTCCAGTTGAGTCCTTCGTCGTTGGAGATCAGTATCTCGCGGCCGAAATAGTTCATCTTCTCGTCTACGCCGCCGAACATCAGCAACTGGTCGTTGTACCAGATAACGGATATACCAGTCAGGCGCGTGAAACTCGGTCGGTCGATGGAGAACTCCTCGATGCGGTATTCGCCCTTCGGCATGGGGT
This sequence comes from Paludibacteraceae bacterium, assembly GCA_017446455.1. Taxonomy (GTDB): domain Bacteria; phylum Bacteroidota; class Bacteroidia; order Bacteroidales; family Paludibacteraceae; genus Colicola. The sequence goes on along the minus strand of JAFSQV010000064.1, from coordinate 4,747 downwards.
GCACCGAGTATTCGAGGTTCCAGCGCGTGTTAAGCGACTCGCCGTCCTCGGAGTAACCGCCGATGATCATCGCGCGTTCGCGCAGACTGGCGCTTTGGAAGACCACCGTGCCGAAATCGCTGATGGGGAACGGACCGTTCGGCCGCATGCCGCTCAGTGCGAGTCCGTCGTTATCGAGGTACGCCAGTTCGTAGCCGTTGTTGTCCACCAGCGCCCATACCAGACTATTCCAGTATAGCAGCATCGTCACCACCGGATAACTTACCGTCTGTGCCGTCCAAGTGAGGGCGTCCGTACTGGTGTAGATCGTATTGCCTTGACCGTAATACAGCGTGGTGCCGTCGCTGATGATCTGCCGTACATTCGTGCCGGCCGGTAAACCGGTGGGAGAACCCCAGTCGTACCACTCGCTGCCGTCTTCGGACAGATACGTACGCAGCGCGAAACCGTTGGACTTAATGAGCACGAATGACTGTTCCAACTCCACTACTTTCTGTTCGCTGTCGTCGATCTCGTAAATCTGCGGCGTGAGGATGGACCATGTGTAGAGGTCGGGATCCGCCTGGTGCACACTCGCGCGTATCTCATAGGTCTTGAGCGTCGAGCGGTCCGCCGAGCGGATGTTGAGGTATATCGGTCCCTTGCTGAAGTCCAGCGTGTCGTAACCCGTCAGCACGCACAGCGTATCCGGCATCTTCAACCATGCAGCACTCGGCGTGGCGGCGAAGGTGAAGCGCGGCACGACGCTATCCAGACGTGTGCCGAAGAGCATCGAGTCTTTGTTCCATACCAGACCCGTGTCGAGGCGCTCTTCGATGGTGAAGACGCCGGTCGACAACCCCGGGTTGGAGTCGTTCGCCGCGAAGTAGAAAGTGCTCAGTTTGGCTACGGAAGAAGGCGTAGAAGACTCGCTCGCTCCCTCGCAACCGGTGAGGCTCACGAGAAAAATTGCTATTAATATATAGAAATATTTGCGCATATCATTTTTTTTTTGTACCTTTGCAGCCGCAAAGGTAAATAATCAATTAGCAATAATCAATTACCAATAATAACACATGTTGTTCGACTCTCAAATACATGACTTCAAGTCCTGGCTCCCCTGGGTGCGCATCCGCCGCGAGCAGGCAGCGCTTCGCGCGATTGTGGAGCAGCGTCGTCGTATGTTAACGCCCGAGGAGGTCGCTGCGGATTCTGCGCGTATCTGCGAGCAGATTGAGCAGATGTCTGCTTTCCGCGAGGCTCATACGGTGCTCATCTATTATCCTGTTCATAACGAGGTGGACCTTCGTCCGCTACTCGCTAAGTATCAGGATCAAAAAACCTTCCTTTTCCCCGTGACCCATCGTTACTCGATGGAGGCGCGTCCCTATGACGGCGAGGATATGATGCGTAAGGGTCGTTTGGGCGTGCCCGAACCTCAGACGCCGACCTGGAAAGGTCCCATCGACTTGATGCTTATCCCCGGTGTGGTGTTTGACCACCATCGTCATCGTATTGGTCGCGGCGGCGGGTATTACGATAAGTTCCTTCGTAAGCACCCGGGAGTGAAGAAAGTGGGAGTATGCTATGCGTTCCAGTTAAAGAAACACGACATCCCGCACCTCTTCCGCGATCGCAACGTGCATCGCGTCGTTACTCCTCAGCAGACCATTGGATAGTCGGCTGGCTGTCACGTATCTGTTGTAACTTACGGTCACTCTCGGCCGTAAGTTTTCTTTCGCCCTTGCGGTAGTAGTATATCACGCCGTATAACTGGCATTTCATCAACTTCGCGTAGGGCAGTTGATCCTTATAGAAATCCTCGATGAGGTTCCACATGTTCAGGATGATAGCGTCCGCCTGTGCTCGTAGTGGTTCCAAGTCGCCGTGTACGCGCTCGGAGTTCTGTACGTGGAATGTGTGCTGACGCTGGTGCTCGCAGAAGATGTCGTAGTGCACCTTCACCTTGTTGATCGCGGGGTTGTAGATCGGGAAACCACCGTTGGCCATACGTTTCTGTTCGCCCTCGATGATCTTCTTTCCCCATTCGAGCAAGTATTCTTCGGTGGACAAATCGGGCACCACATGCTGGTGCGGGTCTAAGCCGTATAGCAGTTTCTGCTCTTTCTTGATCTCTCCGCGGATGACAGCGAGGTTGAGTACCTGAATAAAATGCGAGATGTACATACGCGCGTTCTGCACGATATGACGGTACTGCTTGTTCGCATTGACGGTCGAGGTGTAGTTGTCTTTCGACTGCATCACGGTGTTCTCGAACGAGACGAGGAACCGCTGTGCTTCGCTCAGCACTTTGTACGGAATCACCTGCTCGGTGAAGTCCGCTGTCTGCGCGCGCTGGATAGCGTTCTGCAGCGCGTGGAGGCGTGCTTGGTCCGTGTTTGGTAATCGACGGTAAGGCATATCTTTAATTCTTTAATTCATTAACTCTTTAACTCTTGCGAGCAGCAAGCGTCGCTGCGAGCGTACGCAGTTTATCGGTCGCTTTGTTCTGCGGCAACTTGTCGAGTTGCGCGAGTGCCAGCGCCGTGTGTTGCTCCATAATGGCTTCTGCGCGCTCGCGAACGCCTAAGCGGTTATACAGCGCGGTAACAGCAGCTATCTTCTCCGCGTCGCGGTCAGTCACCGTGAGCCACTGCTCCAACTCGGCTTTCGTCTCCGCGTCGGCTTGCTCCAGCGCCGTAAGCAACAGGATGGTCTTTTTGTTGCAGCAGATGTCGCCACCAATCGCTTTGCCGAAGGTCTTCGGATCGCCATAGACGTCCAGGATGTCATCTTGGATCTGGAACGCCAAACCGATATGCAGGCCGTATTGATAGAGCGCTTCCTGCTGCGCAGGATTGGCGCCGGCGATATATCCGCCTGTCCGCAGCGCGTTGGCGATCAGTACAGAGGTCTTCTTCTCGATCATCATCATGTAGTCCTCGATGCGCACTTGGCTCTGGTGCTCGAAGTCCACGTCATACTGCTGACCTTCGCAGATAGCCGTCGCCATCTCGTTGAACCATTTCAGCACTTGCGGCAACTTGTCTGCCGGCACTTGCGCCAACTGCTTATAGGCCTCTATCAACATCTGGTCGCCGGAGAGGATGGCGGTGTTGTCGTTCCACTTTACATGTACGGTCGGTCGTCCGCGGCGAACACTCGCGCGATCCATCACGTCGTCGTGCAGCAGCGTGAAGTTATGGAAGATCTCCAGCGCCAAGGCGGCCGGAACGGTATGCGCTATCGCATCGCCGTTCAGCAACCCTTCGTTCACGATCGCCTCCGCCGCAATGAGCGCGAGTGTCGGACGCAAACGCTTTCCGCCGGAAGCCAAGGTGTACGCAATCGGCTCATACAAGCCCTTCGGCTCCTTGCTCCAGTCCAGATTCTCTATTTCCTTAATGATGTCAATCATCTCCTGCTTGCGGATTTGCTGCGAAAAAATTTTATTTATGTTTATCTATTTTTTTTACTTAATTAAATTTATTCTCGATAATATCGGTCAGCACGTCTCTCATCTCCAGCCCCGCGGCCCGTACCTGCTGCGGAATAAAACTCGTCGGCGTCATTCCCGGCGTTGTGTTCACCTCCAACAAGTTAATCTGCACATCGTCCTTTGTACATTGTCCTTTGTCACTTTGTCTCTTTGTAATGATCCAATCCACGCGGATGATGCCTTGCGCACCGATGATATCGTACAGACGCAGCGTCTCGGCTTGGATCTTATCGCGGATAGCGTCAGGGATGCGCGCCGGTGTGATCTCATCTACTTCGCCTTTGTACTTCGCGTTATAGTCGAAAAACTCGTTGTGTGTCACGACCTCCGTGATGGGGAAAGCGACGGCTTTGTCCTTCGTCTTATATACGCCGCAGGTCACCTCCGTGCCTTGCATGAACGACTCGCATATCACCTCGTCGCCCTCTTGGAACGCGCGCTCGATAGCCGGATACACCTCTTCGACCGTCTTCACCTTGGTACAACCGAAACTCGATCCGCCGATATTGCTCTTGATGAAGCACGGCAGGCCTAATGTCTCCGCGATCTTCGGCGCGTTCGGCCATTTCTGACCCGCGCGCAGCATCATACTGTTCGCGATGTGGAATCCGAAATACGACAGGTAGTGGTTGCAGGCGTATTTGTTAAACGTCAGCGCAGCTGCCAACACGCCGCAGCAGGAGTAGGGCATACCTATCATGTCGAGGTATCCCTGCAGAATGCCGTTCTCGCCCGGCGTACCATGTATCGTGATGTACGCGAAGTCGAAGGTGTGCTTCACGCCCCCGCGCGTAAAAGAAAAATCGTTCTTATCAATCGGCTCACCGGCCTCGGTATGCCAATTCTTCCCGTCAAACACTACGATCGTGCAGTCGTAGCGCTCTTTGTCCATAAAGGAATAGATACCAGCTGCCGAACGAAGCGACACCTCATGTTCACTACTGTCTCCGCCGGCAATAATAGCTATGTTTCTTCTCATTTTTCGCCCAAAATACAAATTCGGGTGCAAAGTTACTACAAATTTTTCAAATTTGCAAGATTTTAAGTAAAAAAAGTAGTCTGTGCTTGCACAAGCGTGTTTTTGTTTGCTTAAAAGCTTGTAGTTTGCACGATAAAAAAAGAGCCGCAATGAGGTGACCCCAAAAAGTTGTACGGATTATTAAATCTATTTGACTTGATTTTGAAAGTGAGTTCGGTATTGCACCGGGCTCATTTTCAGTTTTAGTTTGATACGTTCGTTGTTGTAATACCTGATATACTCTTTCAGCG
>JAFSQV010000063.1 GCA_017446455.1 Paludibacteraceae bacterium | reverse complement strand
GACCGTCAACTCGTGCGGCAGAAAATCCGTGTACGCCAATACGTGGACAGTAACCTGACGTTCCTCGAGATCAAGCGCAAGAACAATAAAGGACGTACCAAAAAGAAACGTATCGTCGTGCCGGGATTTGACATCACAGCCGACACGCCATCCGTGCTCAAGCACAAAAAAGGTGCAGACGAACCGGTTACCGTCAAGAGTTTTATTGACGCCAAGAGCCGTTATGAATGGTCAGAAATATCCCCGCATCTATGGACGAAGTTCCACCGTATCACGCTGGTGAATAAAGCCAAAACGGAGCGGCTGACGATTGACTTGGATCTCGTCTGGGAGAATGTGGTCAGTGGAGAGGTGAAGACTTATCCCGAACTGGTGATTATCGAACTCAAACGGGACGGAAACGTACCTTCCCGAATGACGGATATCATGCTGGCGCACCGCATTCACCCGTTCAAGATCAGCAAGTACTGTATCGGTACTGCCCTCACTACCCCTGGCATAAAAGCCAACCGGTTCAAGAAGAAAATTCGCTCTATTGAGAAAATGTTAAATGATTAAATTATAAATAGTATTATGTTATTACAAGTAGATTTGTCCAACCCCACGTTGGAGTTCTTGGCGGATGATCCGTCTATTGCTGAACGCTTCGGCACCAGCGATAGTATTTCGTATGTGATGCACTCGTTCGCCGACTGGCTCGGTGTGAGCGAGAACCTGATTACGATGCCGCTCATGTTCCTCTTTAACCTGCTGGTATCGTGGATCTTGATTTACGGTGTCTATTATCGTTACAGCCGTCGCCGCGACTATTATGTGCAGTTTATGCTCTTCTCGTCCGGTATGTTCCTGCTGCTATGGCTGATGCAGATTCTGGACATCCAGACGGGCTTCGTGCTCGGTCTGTTCGCTATCTTCGGCATGATCCGGTACCGCACGGAGACAGTGCCTATTCGCGAGATGAACTACATGTTCCTCATCATCGCCCTTTCCGTCATCAACTCCCTGAGCCTCAAAGCCGACGGTCTGGCATGGTATTTGTTGCTTTTGGCAAACCTCATGATGCTGGCTCTCGCATGGTTCTTTGAGTTATGGAACGGACGCAAAAGGCTTTCCACGAAGATTATTCTCTACGAGAAAATCGAAAATATCAAACCCGAAAACCGTGCAGCGCTCATCGCCGATCTGGAGGAGCGCACAGGATTGAAAGCATTGGATGTAGAGATTGGACATATTGACTTCCTGCGCGATGTAGCGTATATCAAAATGACATATCCGCTGGAGTCCGGCAAAACCGTCAATAGTATTGACCAAATAACGAAATTTAAATGAAAAGAGTCTTTCTGAGTATATTGCTACTAACCTCTACCCTCGGTGCATGGGCGTGGAGCTACGATAGCGAGACCGCGACAACTACGCATAGCGCCCAGTGGCGAATGGGAGCGGATTTTACAAAGAAATGGCATAACGGTTTACGGCTTGGAATAAGCGAGGAACTGCGATTCGATCTCTACAATTCCGCTACAGGACCTGCTTTCCGCAAGTCTTTCACTACGGTAGCACTTGGATATACGCCTGTCAAATATGTGAAGTTCGATCTGGGATATACACTCAAAGTATTGGGTCCGGATAGCACCTGGTCCACAACAAAAAAAGCGGATGCCAATGAGTACCTGCGTCATCGGGTATTCTTCTCCGTCACCGGCTCATATAAGTTTGATTACGCAAAAATTTACCTCCGCGAGCGGGTGCTCATGGAGGCGCGAACCGATAGCATCAACGCGCTGGAGAAAAGCAAGTATGCTTGGCAACTGCGCAGCCGTATAGGTGCCGATTTCTACGTTCCCGGGAAACCCGTCAAACCCTATGTCTGGTGTGAACTGGCGAACACGCTCAATGCGCCTGAGTATCAGCAGAAAAACGGACATCAGTTCATCTGTAATGTGCGTACCCAAGCCGGCGTCAAATGGAGAATTACGAAACTCAGCAGCCTGGATTTCTACTATCGTTTCACGTACGGGTATGACAGAGATATCAATATCACCAAGAAAAAAGGCTACATCCAACTGACCGAAGAAACTCTCTATCAGCACGCCATAGGAGTGACATACAATTTAGACTGGTAAATATAACATAATGGGAATGAAGAAATATTGGAAAATAGTACCGATAGCACTTTTGGCGCTATTAGGAATGAGTTGCGACAACAGCAGTAGTGGATCTTCGGTTTCGGACACGACCTATACAGGGGATGACTCTTCCGATTTCGTAGAGAATGAAACATGGAGTTCGACCATCAATATTGTCTGGTCAGGAACAGAGGTAACAATAACCGGCAGTGCAGACGGCGTGACGGTGACTAACTCGAACGGATATGTCACAATCAACTCAACCGTCAAGAATATTGAATATGCCGTCAGCGGCACCGGTACAGGACAGTTGAGCATCTACAGCAGTTATAAATTCAAACTCTCGTTGGAGGGGCTGACTCTCGCTTGTTCGGATGGTCCTGCTATCAATAACCAATGTTCGAAAACCTGCTATGTTGTGTTAGGCGGAACGAACACGCTTTCGGACGGTTCATCGTACGCTTCTTCATCGGAAGACCGCAAAGCGGCATTCTTCAGCGAGGGACAGCTCTGCTTCTCCGGTTCGGGAAGTCTGAGCGTTACCGGCAATTATAAGCACGCACTTGCCTCCGATGACTACATCCGTTTTTGTTCCGGAACAGGCACTGTCGACCTCACGGCTAAAGTGAGTGACGGCTTGCATACCAATGATGGAGTGATTATCAATGACGGTACGATCACCATCAATGCCGTTGGTGAAGGTATCCAGTGCGACACCTCCAGTGTTGTCATTACGGGCGGTACAATAGATATCACCAGCACAACGGACAAAGGTATTCTGGCATATGCCAACATTGAAATCAGCGGCGGTACGGTCAATATCAGCAGCAAATACAAATGTATCAAGACCACCAGCAATCTGGTTATTTCCGGCGGAACCATCACTACGATAGCAACAGGTACCTCCTCTTCCTCCGGCACGCCGGAAGGTATTGAAGCGAAAGGAACAATTACTATCTCCGGTGGTACGGTCTATGCGCAAGCGAATGATGATGCTATCAATGCCGGCGGCGACCTAACTATCTCCGGCGGTTATGTCATGGCGTACTCTACAGGAAACGACGGCATCGACGCTAACGGGAATATGTATATCAAAGGTGGGTTGGTCTATGCCATCTGCGCCGGAGGAGCAGAGGTCGCTCTGGACGCTAATACGGAAGACGGCTATAAACTCTACGTCCAAGGCGGTACACTTGTTGCTATAGGCGGTCTGGAGAATGGCGCCAGCCTGAGCCAGAACTGTTATTCAGCAAGCTCGTGGAACAAGAATACATGGTATGCCCTCACCGTTGGCAATAATGTCTTTGCATTCAAAACGCCAAGCAGCGGAGGTACAACAATGGTTGTTTCCGGTGCTTCT
>JAFSQV010000062.1 GCA_017446455.1 Paludibacteraceae bacterium | reverse complement strand
TGCCCAATTGACGAGCTACAGACTTTAAAGGACGTCCTCCTAAACATAATTTTACGGCAAGCAACCGTTCTTCATAAGGATGTTTTTTAAGCATAAAATACCCCAAAAGTTTTTTGTTCAACTTTTGGGGTTCATTACATTAAAGCCCGTTTTTTTAATGCCGTACTGTGACGTGAAAGCAGGATTGTTTGGCTTCGTATTTGACGTAAATCTTCCCTGCCCGCTGATGATTCAACAGCACTTGTCCCAAGACGAGTTTCAGATTATCCTCGTGCATGTAATCGCGCGTGCGCGTTACCTTATTATATCGCATATACGCGAGGTCAAAGGTGGTGCCGTAGCAATGGCATGATTGCGTGACAGAATTGATGTTTCCGCTGCGTCGCAGGTATTGGATGTCTTGTTGCGTACGCAGTACGGAAGTGACGTAGAACCGGTAGTGAGGCAGGTTGTTGCGCCGTAAGATATCGGCCCATTCTTCGCCGATGGAATCCAGTTCATGCTTCGCAGATGGTATAAGAAACGGCACGGAATGCGTCAGGCTGTCAACAATGTAATTGTCATTGGTTTTGATTTCCACCAATTGTTTGCGCATCGAAGCGGCGTCGTCGCGGTCCTTCGGAGGACGGGACAAACCGATCGTGGACGCTACGGCATGCTGCTTGACCTGTAGGTCATTGAACTTGAGCTTGTAGTTGAAGGTTCTACCGGGATACCAGACGAGGTTGTCCTCGACTATCTCCGGTTCGGAATCGCTTTTACTGCAACCGGCGCAGCCCGTTAACAGAGCCGCGCCGATGAGTAAAACGATGAATTTGCCGTATTTAGATAGACCACTCAAACCCATCTTTCGTGTCCTTGATCTGGAAACCGAGTGCAGTCAGTTCGTTACGGATCTTATCGGAGGTCGGCCAGTCTTTGTTCTGCTTCGCCTGCAGACGAATGTTCAGCAGCAGGTCGATAGCCCCGCTAAAGGCTTTCTGTTTGCCTCCATCTGCGCCTTGTTCTTCGAGACGCAAACCGAGGATGTCAATGGCGAAGGTCTGCCAAACATCTTTCAGTTCTTTCAGGTCCGCCTCGCTGATGGTGCCCTTGCCGTCGTGCACGGTGTTGATGGCGTGCGTGGAGTCAAAGAGGGCCGCAATGACAAACGGCGTGTTGAGGTCGTCATCCATCGCTTCGGAGCAGCGCTCGCGCAGACCGCTTACTTCGACCGTTGTCTCTTTACCTGCCTGCAGTTTCTGCAGACGTGTGTACGCTTCTTGCATGCGCTGCAGTCCTTTCTCGGCCGCCTCGAGGGCTTCGGAAGAGAAGTCCACCGTGGAGCGGTAATGGGCTTGCAGGATGAAGAAACGGATGACCATTGGTCCGAAGGGTTTGGACAGCAATGGGTGGTCACCCGAGAAGAACTGCTCGAGGGTGATGAAGTTATTATAACTCTTACCCATCTTCTTGCCCGCGATGGTGATCATATTGTTGTGCATCCAGTAGTGGACGGTCTCATGACCAAGGGCAGCACAGCTCTGCGCTATCTCTGCCTCGTGGTGCGGGAAGATGAGGTCAAGTCCGCCACCATGGATATCGAATTGCTCACCGAGGTATTTGGTTCCCATCGTGGAGCACTCCATGTGCCAGCCGGGGAAGCCTTCACTCCAAGGCGAAGGCCAGTGCATGATATGCTCCGGTGCGGCTTTCTTCCATAGTGCGAAGTCGTAGCTATGCTTCTTCTCGTCCTGTCCGTCCAATTCGCGCGTCTCGGTGACGATGTCGTTGAGGTTGCGACCGGAGAGTTTGCCGTACGGATAGTCCTTGGCATATTTCTCCACATCCATGTAGACGGAACCGTTGGATACATACGCGTAGCCTTTGTCCAGAATCTTCTGCACGAAAGCAATCTGCTCGATAATATGTCCCGAAGCGTGCGGTTCGATAGACGGCGGCAAGACGTTCAGCGCCGCCATGTCGCGATGGTAGCGGTTGGTATAGAACTGCACTACCTCCATCGGCTCGAGTTGCTCGAGGCGCGCTTTCTTTGCTATCTTATCTTCACCCTCGTCCGCATCGTGCTCGAGGTGGCCCACATCGGTGATATTACGCACGTAGCGCACCTTATAACCGAGGTGTTGCAGATAGCGATAAAGGATATCGAAGGTGATGGCAGGACGCGCATGTCCCAGGTGGGCATCACCGTACACGGTAGGGCCGCAGACATACATGCCTACGTGTCCTTCGTGCAGCGGCGTGAAGGTCTCTTTGAATCGTGTTAACGAGTTATAAATCTCCAGCATTATAACAATGTTTTCGGATCTAAGTTATTACGCTCGATGTCTTTGAAGTACTTGAACGTGCCTACTTTCAGTTCGTCGCACGCAGCCTCGTCGCAGACGATGATACCATGCTGGTGCATCTGAAGCATCGAGACGGTCCACATGTGGCTTACCGGCTCTTCGATAGCGTGTTGGAGGGCACGAGCTTTGCTGTGACCATTTACCATGATCAGCACTTCCTTGGCATCCATCACGGTACCTACACCTACGGTGAGGGCGGTCTTCGGCACTTTATTCACATCGTTGTCGAAGAAACGGCTGTTGGCGATGATGGTGTCGGTGGTCAACTCTTTCTTGCGGGTGCGGCTGGTGAGCGACGAACCCGGTTCGTTGAAGGCGATATGTCCGTCCGGACCGATGCCTCCGAGGAAGAGGTGGATACCACCGATATTTTTGATTTTCTCTTCGTAACGTGCGCATTCAGCGGCCAGGTCACTTGCGTTACCGTTAAGAATATTGACGTTCTCCTTGCGGATGTCGATATGCGAGAAGAAGTTATTCCACATGAAGCTGTGATAGCTCTCCGGGTGCTCTTCGGGCAAGTTGACATACTCGTCCATATTGAAGGTTACCACGTTGCGGAACGACACTTTGCCCGCTTTGTTGAGTTCAATCAGCGCTTTGTACATACCGAGGGGCGAAGAACCGGTCGGCAGACCCAATACGAAAGGTTTGCTCTCCTTGGGATCAAACTCATTGATGCGTTTTGCTACATAATTCGCAGCCCACTGGCTCAGCAGGTCATACGAAGGTTCAATAATTACTCTCATTTTATTCTCCAAATAATATTTGTTCTATTTCAGGTTCCTCGAGGTTGATGCCGAGGATTTTGCCTTCGCGGTCGATGAGGACGGTATGCGGGATAAACTGCACGCCGTACTTGTCGGAGCACTCATGCGCTTCGTCTTCGCGCGCTTGTGCCCAAGGCATCTGCTCTTCAGCCAGCGCTGCACGCCATGCCTCTTCCTCGCGGTCTACGGAGCAAGAGAAGATCTGCAGACGACCTGCGGGTTGGCTGTTGTAAATCTCTTTGAGCACCGGAATCAAGCGACGGCAGGGGCCGCACCAACTTGCCCAGAAATCCACGAGCACGAAGTCCGTTTGGCCTACGAGGTCGCTGAGCGACAACTCCTGACCTTCCGGCGTGAGGGCGGTGAAGTCAATAAACTGTCCGCCTACTTCGGGAACGGCTACTACGATCTCTTCTACAGCTACTGTGTCGGCAGCAGGTTTCTGCTCCTCGGTAGCGGGTTTATGGCAGGCTACCAAAGTGATGGTAGCGGCCATGAGGATAAAAAGTTTCTTCATATTAATCGATTTTTTGTAATACTACTGCGCTGCGGGCAGGGAGGTACATCTTGAGCCAGCCTTTACCATCTTTTGCATATAGGTTATCATGCTCGGTGAAATGCTCCACGCTGTCGTCGCTCAGGCCGAAGCCGGCGAACTCTTTCGCGTCAGTGTTGAGCACCACTTTGTATTTGCCTTCCGGCACGAGCATACCATAGTCGGCGAAGGACTTCTGACCGTTCCAGTTGAAGATGAACAGCAGGTCGCCACGCGAATAAGCCACCACTTGGTCGCCTTCGTTGTCCCACCATTTCATCACCCATGGAAGATGGTTGCCTACATGGTATTTCTTCTCCTCGGCTGTCGGTTTTTGCGTCAACAGATGCTCCTTTAACAGATGAACCATCGCCTCGTCAAAGCGGTTGAGGTCCGCGAAGAAATAGTTGGGGTTGTCCACGAGACTCCACTGACGGCGGGCATACTTATAACTCCATCCGTTGCCCTCACGCGGGAAGTCAATCCATTCGGGGTGGCCGAACTCATTACCCATGAAGGTGAGATATCCGCCGTTGATGGTGGAAGCCGTCACGAGACGAATCATCTTATGGAGCGCTATACCGCGATCCACCATATAGGTCGAATGTCCATGCTCGAAATGCCAGTACATGTCGGCATCCACGAGACGGAAGATGATGGTCTTGTCGCCCACGAGCGCCTGGTCATGCGATTCCGCATACGAGATGGTCTTCTCGTCTTCGCGGCGGTTCGTCATCTCATAGAGGATGTGACCGGCTTTCCAGTCTTCGTCCTTGACTTCTTTGATATACTTGATCCAGAAATCGGGAATGCCCATCGCCAGACGATAGTCAAAGCCTACGCCACCGTCTTCGATGGCTGCAGCAAGACCCGGCATGCCGCTCATCTCTTCGGCGATGGTGATGGCCTCGGGTTTAACCTCATGGATGACTTTATTGGCGAGCGTCAGATACATCAGTGCGTCGCCGTCTTCGTTGCCATTGAAGTATGACGGATAGCCGTTGAAGTCTTCGCCAAGACCGTGGCTTCGGTAGATCATCGAGGTCACGCCGTCGAAACGGAATCCGTCGAAGTCGTATTCGTCGAGCCAGAACTTACAGTTCGAGAGCAGGAAATGCAGCACTTCGTTCTTGCCATAGTTAAAACAGAGACTATCCCAAGCGGGGTGCTCACGGCGACCGCCGTCATGGAAATACTGGTAACCTGTTCCGTCGAAGTTGCCCAATCCTTCCAACTCATTCTTGACGGCATGGCTGTGTACCAGGTCCATGATCACATGCATTCCGCGACCGTGCGCATCATCGATGAGGGCTTTCAACTCATTGGGCGTACCAACACGACTGGAGGCCGCAAAGAAATTCGATACATGGTATCCGAACGAACCATAGTACGGGTGCTCCTGGATAGCCATGATCTGGATGCAGTTATAGCCTAACTCCGCGATACGCGGCAGCACGTCGCGGCGGAACTCTTCGTAGGAGTTGACTTTCTCCTGCTCCGACGACATACCAATATGGCATTCGTAGATATATAAACCACCTTTCTCTTTGAACTTCTTCCCTTTGTTCTTCCACTGATACTCGGGTTCGTTCCACACCTGCGCAGAGAAGATCTTCGTCTGCTCGTCTTGCACTACGCGGCGCACGTAGGACGGGATACGCTCGCCGTAGCCGCCGTTCCATTCCACGAGCAGTTTATACATCTGTCCGTGCTGCATGGCGCTTTCCGGCAGTTTGGCTTCCCATACGCCGTTGCCGATGGGTTGCAGACGATAGGCTTCATCTTTCTGCCAACCATTCATGTCGCCCTTGATATAGATGGCCGTCGCGTTCGGCGCCCATTCGCGCAGCACCCATTCGCCTGCTACTTTCTTCCCTTTGGCATCGGTGTAGGGTTTTTGATGGTGAAGGCCGAAATACAGATATCCGCTTGCCCAATCCGCTAAGGACTGACCACCGGTCAGTTCAGCTTCTTTATTCTTCGCATAATCCGCGCGCGCCTGCAACGCACCTTCATATGGCTGCAGGTACGGATCACGCTCCACAATCTTCAGATGTTTCGGAGCAGTTACTTTTTTTGTTGCCATGGTATTTTGTTTTTTTCGTTATGTCGTTATGTCGTCATTACGAGTTCACTTTCGCTTTGACGATGACCTTGCGGTACTCCTTGCCCGGTGCGATACCCGGCTGGTGAGCATCCGAGGGGAAGAAGACAGCGAAATGGCCTGCGGGCACGGTGAACTTCGTGGTCGCTTGGTCGCCGTAAAACTCCACGTCCTTGCCTTCGTCGTACTCCTGCGTCACTTCCTGGCAGTCCACTTGGGCTTTCCATCCCATGATCTCATCGTCGCCCAGCGGAATCTGGATGTCCAAATAGTCCTTGTGCGCCTCCATACGGCATTTGGATTCCTCCTTGCCTTTGAAGTCCAGAATGTTCACAAACAGGTCCTTGCCGTCCAAGAAAATCTTGCACGCAGGCAGTTCTTCGAGATCATTCTCGTTGTAAAACTTCATGAATTCTTTCAATCCGGGTACGCTGTCGAAGTACCAATCAGCGTTTTCTAATTTGTCGAGTATCATAATTTTATGCAATTTTGCGGTGCAAAATTACTGAAAAAATCTGATATACGCAAATAAAATCACGCAAAAATTTGCACATGTGCAATATTTGTAGTAATTTTGTGCCCGAAAAATTTAACTACCATGCGTAAAACAATTCTCTTTATGCTTTCTGTAGCATTAGTAGCTTGCACCGCCAAGCAACCCAAACTGGAGGACGAGTGCCTCTACAGTAGTTCCAAGACCCAATTCTCTTTCTGGTCCGATCAGGCCGAGCAGATGGAAGTGCTCATCTACGATGAGGCCAATGCGGAGACGTTTGAGACCATCGCTTTGAAGAAAGGCGACAACGATTTCTGGACCGCCAAAGTGAAAGGCGACCTTGCCGGGAAATTCTATACCGTACGTTCGTTCCAAAACGGCGAGTGGGGACAGGAGTCTCCGGGTATCTTTGCGAAGGCAGTGAGTGTGAACGGCCAGCGGGCTGCGATCATCGACCTCAAGCAGACCAATCCCGAAGGGTGGGCAAAAGATCAGCGTCCCGCGATGCCCGATCCTACGGATATCGTCGTGTATGAAACCCACCTGCGCGACTTCACAATGTCGCCCAACTCAGGCGTGGAGCATAAGGGTAAATTCCTGGCGCTGACGGAAGAAAAACCGCTCAGTCACCTGAAGGAACTGGGTATCTCGCATATTCAGTTATTGCCGATCTTCGACTACGGATCTATTGACGAAACGGCACTCGACCAGAACCGCTATAACTGGGGTTATGACCCGGTGAACTATAACGTACCTGACGGAGGTTATTCGACCGATCCGTATGATCCCGCCTGCCGTATTCGCGAAGCGAAAGCGATGATTCAGGCGTTGCATCAAGCGGGTATCCGCGTGGTGATGGATGTGGTGTACAACCACACCTACGATGCGAACGGCTGTGCGCTCGGTCGCGTGGTGCCGAAGTATTTCTACCGTATGAACGAAGATGGTTCGTTCGCCAACGGTTCGGGTTGCGGCAATGAGACGGCTTCCGATCACGAGATGATGCGCCGCTTTATGGTGGAGTCGGTGTGCTATTGGGCACGCGAGTTCCACATCGATGGTTTCCGCTTTGACCTTATGGGTATCCATGACCAGGAGACGATGCGTCAGATTCGCGCGGCGCTCGATGAGATAGATCCGTCTATTCTCACCTATGGTGAGGGTTGGGCCGCTATGGCGCCGGCTTATCCATACGAAGAACTGGCGATGAAGCAATGGACCTATAAGATGCCGCGCGTAGGTGCGTTCAGCGACGACATCCGCAATGCGTTGATCGGTAGTCCCTTCGACCACGACCCGGGTTTTGCTTCCGGTAATGCAGCGTGCAAGCAAAATGTGATGTGGGGACTGATCGCATGCCCGGAGTGGAGCGGCGAACCGATGCAGCATGTAAGCTATATCACCTGCCACGACAACTATTGCCTGCGCGACCGTATCGAGGTCAGCACGCAGAACAGTACGGAAGGCGACCGTATCCGCATGAACAAACTCGCGCAGACGGCCGTGCTCGTGTCGCAAGGAATGTCCTTCCTCTATGGCGGCGAAGAACTCTATCGCACGAAGAAAGGTATCGACAATAGTTATCAGAGTCCCGATTCGATTAATATCATCCCGTGGGAGAACAAGGTCAACCGGCAGAACCTCTTTAACTACTACCGCGAGATGATTGCTATCCGCCGCGCGCATAAGGGTTTCCGCCTGGGTAGTGCAGAGGCAGTAAAAGAGCATGTGGACTTCCTGCCGGTCGAGAACGAGCACCTGATTGCGTATCGCATCAAGGACCTCGAGGGCATCGACAGCGCAAAGACCTTGATCGTCTTGCTCAATGGTGGCGACGAAGCTATCGAAGCGCAGATTCCGGAAGGCGCTTATACGATTTTGGCTTTTGACGGCGAAGCGAAAGCGGACGGCAGTCTGGGCGATTACGCCGGGAGTCACATCTCCGTCGAACCTTATTCGGCAACGATACTCATGGAATAAAAGAATTTATTTAGGTTTATTTCTGCTTGTAAATTAAATTCTTGGAATTAGAAGATTATATAAAAAAAGCTCGTGTCAAATTTATTTGAACAGGAGCTTTTTTTTGTATAAGGTTCGTGAGTACGAAGTACTTAATTTACAAGCAGTGTTTATCTGTGTTTATTTTCTTACTTAACCCTGCAAGGCTTGTAAGCGATCCTGCATCTCGATCATCTCGTCGCGTAAGCGGGCGGCCATCTCAAAATCGGTGGCTTTCGCTGCGGCGAGCATCTGCTTGCGTTTGTTGTCGATGGCTTTCGTCAGCGTCTGGATATTCATCTTCTGCCACTCGGCCGTCTTCCAACTCTCGCGGATTGCCTCTTCTACGCGGCGTTTTTCTTCTTCGGGATCTTTGTACAGCGAAGCGAGGGCGGAGGTGTTAATCTCTTTCTTGATGGCAGTCGGAACGATTCCGTGTTCGGTGTTATACCGCATCTGAATAGCGCGACGACGGTTCGTCTCGTTGATGGTGGCTTGCATAGCCGGCGTGATCTTATCGCCGTATAGAATGGCTTTGCCGTGTACGTGCCGCGCCGCGCGTCCTACGGTTTGCGTGAGGCTTCGCTGATCGCGTAAGAATCCCGTCTTGTCGGCATCGAGGATGGCCACAAGCGAGACTTCCGGCAAATCCAGTCCTTCGCGCAGCAGGTTCACACCCACCAGCACATCATATTCACCGCGCCGCAGGTCTTCCATGATCTTCACGCGCTCGATGGTATCTATATCCGAATGGATATAGGCGGACTTGACGCGGTACTTACGCAGGTACTCGTCGAGTTCCTCCGCCATACGTTTGGTGAGGGTGGTGACGAGGGTGCGTTCGCCGCGGTGGATACGCGTCTTGATTTCGTCCATCAGGTCGTCCACCTGATTCTCCGTCGGTCGCACTTCGATCTCCGGATCGAGGAGGCCCGTCGGACGGATGAGTTGGTCAATGACGATACCTTCGGAGCGGTTGAGTTCGTACTCGTCGGGTGTCGCGGAGACATAGATAGTCTGGCCCGTTTTGGCTTCGAACTCTTCGAATTTCAAAGGCCTGTTGTCGCGGGCGGCAGGCAGACGGAATCCGTAGGTGACGAGATTGTCTTTGCGCGCTTTGTCGCCGCCGTACATGCCGCGTATCTGCGGCACAGTGACGTGGCTCTCGTCGATGACAAGCAGCATGTCTTTCGGGAAATAATCAAGCAGACAGTAAGGCGGAGTGCCTTCTTCGCGCCCGTCGAAATAGCGGCTATAGTTCTCCACACCGGTGCAGTAACCCAGTTCGTCCAGCATCTCCAGGTCGTACTTCACACGCTCTTCGATACGCTTCGCGTAGAGTTCTTCGCCGATGGATATGAAATAGTCAATCTGTTTAGCGAGGTCAATCTTGATTTGTTCCTTCGCGGCGGCGATACGTTCGGCGCTCGTCAGGAAGATCGTCGCGGGGCTGAGGTTGTATTGGTCGAACTCTTCTAATACCTGTCCGCTGATTGGATCCACGGTCAGAATGGCGTCTATCTCGTTGCCGAAAAACTCAATCCGCACGATGTAGTCTGCGTACGCAAGGGCGATATCGATGGTGTCGCCTTTCACGCGGAAACGTCCGCGCGCGAGTTCAATATCATTACGCACGTATTGCGCACCCACGAGTTGTTTTAATAAGGTGTCCATGGGGACCTCTTGACCGCGGCGTAACTCAATGACGTTCGCCGTGAAGTCCTGCGGAGAGCCCAAACCGTAGATACAACTGACGGAACTGACGATGATGACATCTTTGCGTCCGCTCAGCAGTGCCGCCACGGCACTCAGTCTCAACCGGTCAATCTCTTCGTTGATACTCAGGTCCTTGTCGATATACGTGTCGGTCGCCGGGATATACGCCTCAGGCTGGTAGTAGTCGTAGTAACTCACGAAATACTCCACGGCGTTGTGCGGAAAGAAGGCCTTCATCTCCGAGTACAGCTGCGCGGCGAGCGTCTTGTTGTGACTCATGATGAGGGTGGGGCGGTTCACCTCCTTGATGACGTTCGCCACGGTGAACGTCTTGCCGCTACCGGTCACACCAAGCAACACCTGCGCGTCTGCGCCTGCGTTCAGACCATCCACCAGCGACTTGATCGCTTCCGGCTGGTCGCCTGTGGGCTTATATGGACTCTCTAACTGGAACAAAATTCAAAATCACGGGATAATATATATTAATATATATTATATGGGTGGGTAGGATACGATATACCCTCGATATACCCTCGATGTACCCTCGACTTACTTCCGAGAAAACAAAAGGGGAACCTTTCGGAACCCCTAATTGTTTGAGCTTTACTTTACACGGCGCTCCTGAATGCGGGCTTTCTTACCCGTACGCTCGCGGAGGTAGTACAGTTTCGAACGACGTACTTTACCGTACTTGTTCACTGTGATGCTCTCGATGAAGGGGCTATCCATCGGGAAGATACGCTCTACACCTACGTTGCCGCTCATCTTGCGAACCGTGAAGCGCTTCTTGTCGCCGCTACCGTGGATGCAAATTACATCACCGCGGAACTCCTGAACACGCTCTTTGTTACCTTCTTTGATACGGTAACCGATGGTTACCTGGTCACCTGCCTTGAATGCAGGAAATTCTTTCTTCTCGCCGGCAAATGCTTGCTCGGCTACTTTAATCAAATCCATTCTTTCAATCTTTTTATGGATCAATAATACGCGTTATGCATTTACTACTATTCGGTCGAACCTAATGCAATCGCCAGAGGCATAACGCGAAAAAGCGTGCAAAAATACTGCTTTTTTTTGAAATGACCAAATATTTTTGCAGAAAAAAGCAATTTTATATATTTTTTCGTTGTCTTCGTTGTTTTCTAATTCAAAATTTTGACTTTTTTTGTAGATATTTTGTGCAATCCTTGTTTGGTTCGAAGAAAAATAGTAACTTTGCATCACTATTTTGAAACGCATATTTATCATGAAGACGAAAGTTTGTTTGGTTGCCTTATGTCTATTCATGGCCTGCGCAGTATGGTCGGCAAGCGGCATCAATTATGATGGCACAAACCTGGAACTCAACAATGACTTCACGCGCACCGAGTGCGGCACGCAGAAAAAGAACGTAATGAAGGAGGTAAGCGGTATGGCTTGCTCTCGGGTCACACCAGGTTATATCTGGGAGCATGGCGATGAGAATCTCGATAGCGACCGCCGCATCCTGGCTATCAAACCCGATGGCACCCAACAGATGGAGGTGAAAGTCAGCACTTCTTCCGGCCGCGAAGATTGGGAAGATATCGCTACCGGCATCTATGGCGGCAAGAACTATGTCTTCATCGGCGCAATCGGCGACAATAACTTAGCTTACAAGGATAAGTATTATATCTATTATTTCGAGGAGCCGGCCATCACCAGCGGTTCGAAGACCATCACGGCAAGTGAGATCGTGTTCGGTTATCCGGACAACCAAGCGCACAATACCGAGACGTTGATGTACGATAATATAGAGCAGGTGTTCTATATCGCGACGAAGGCGGACGGCGTTTGTTCGCTTTACTCGTTGCCCTTCAAGACCGACTATTCGGGCAAGCAGACGCTGACGAAGGTGTGCGACTTAGGTAACGGATCGAAGTTCAATCTGTGTACTGGCGGTGACATCACGCCAGACGGCAAGTGGATGGCTATCAAGAACAAACAGTATATTCTTCTTTGGGAACGTCAAGGCAGCGAAAGCCTGAGTGTGACAGCTACTCGTCGTCCGGTTCAGATTGCGGCTTATCAGGAAGAAGCACAAGGCGAGTCGCTGGCATGGGAGGGTAATTCCACGTTCTACACCACCTCTGACCAGAAGAAAGATGTGCCTATCTATAAGTACACTCGCGGGGACAGTCCTACCGTTCCAACTGACACTACCCAAACGGATACGATCCCTACGGATCCCCAAGTGACTCCGCCTGCGCTCTATGAGGTGAAGATGAGCAATGCCTATAGCGCTTATGTGGATGGCTCCGACCTCAAGGCTTTCTATTTAGCAGGTAGCAGTGTGCCGACGATTAGCACCTATAAAGTGAATGAAGGTACAAAATGGGAGCAGAACGGGAGCATCATCACCCTAACCGGTTCGGACGAGACGACCATCAGTTATACGCTTGTGACGGAGGCTGTTAGTCCGGTGGCATTTACCGATCAAGAGATTGTCTTTGACGGCTCTGCCGATGAGGCAGCCTGGGTGAAGAGTGCTTACGGATGGGATGAAACGAAGAAATGGCGTTTCTCCAAGACGGACGATGACTATAGCCGTGAGATAGCAGGTAAAACGCACATAGAGTTGTTCTTACCCGCTTGCGACACCGTGGTGCTCACGTCGATGAAGACCGAGCGTGATGTCTATTTTTATATCAATGGAACGCAGTTCGGCGCTAAGCAGAAACTACTCAAAGCAGGCACAGTGCTGGCGGTAGAGCAAGCGGCGCCGTTTATGCTCTCTGTCGTTTCGGCTCAGTCGAGCGGCGATGGAGGTATTGCCGCTATCCGCATGGCTCATAAAACAACGCCAACGGGAATAGACGAGACCGCGTCCGAAAAAAAGAGCACTAAAGTGCTCTATAACGGGAAACTCTTCATCCTTCACGGGTCGAAGGTCTACACCCCCACCGGTCAGCAGGTGCGATAAACCATTTTATTGCTTAGGCAGTTCGTCCAGCATCGCCATCCAGGCGTCCACGATCTGTTGCCGCGTCGTGCCGGGACGGCAGAAAGGAAGTATCTGCGTGATAAATTCCTCAGGACTGATCAACCCGCGCTCGAAGTCCGCCATGAGTTGTTTGCTGGCTACGCTGACGGCTTTGACGCCTTCTCCACGGCTGTCCATGCCCAGCACCGCGCGCATGTTCTCTTCGCCCATCAACGCCTCAAACGCCCGCATACACCGCCCCATATCGAGCCGTATCAGCACCCCGCCGAGGTCAAAGACATATATGAGTTGCTTGGTCATAAAGATGGTTATGATAAAAGACGGTCGATGGATGTTTCTATATCCCGTATCACTTGTTTGCGGAAGAGCCAATGGGCAGGTCCGCCGGGAATGCGTTGCATGATGCCGCTGTTCGAATGGATGGCATAGATAGGGCGTATGCGCCAACTGTCGTTGTACCGGTTCTGCCGGTCGTACATACATATCTCCCACCAGTTTGTGCCTCTGTCGCTTCGCCACCATTCTCCGCATACATAGCCGTTATTCAGTCCCCAGTTGGACACTGCTTTGGCGTTAGGATAGCCTGCTTGGCTATACACGTAATCGGGCATCAGAACTGTATCGATGGTCTTGCCCATCGTGACGCGTGTGGCAATAGCCGAACCTTGCTCGTAGTTACGTAGCGTCTTGCGGAAGATACCGAAATAGATGCCGTCTCCGGCGTAGTTGCCGCCGCCCACATTCCATATGCCGGTGAGCCATCCGCGGTTGCGGTGACGATGGTCGTTGCGGTGGGGGTCGCAGAGCATGTTATCGGCATACTCCAGAGCCGTGCCATGATAGAGCGTGACGGCAGGGAAGATGGTGTCAAGGATGGTCCATACGACACTCTCGATAGTGGTCAGCACGCCATGCCACAGCCAGTATTTACCGATACGTTTGGGGAGATAGATGATCCAGTCCGCGAAATCACTTGCACCTTCCGCGTCATCGGAGGGAAGGAGCACTTCGATGACGTAGTTCGACCAGGCGTAGAGGTTGTAGATGACGATGTTATAATAGACGGCATTGATGAACCGCAGGGGAGTCAGAGCGATATAGAAAGGTATCTGGAGAATGCGCAGGAACGTGCGCATGCCGGGTTTCATACTGTCACTCAGACGGTTATGCTTCATCAGCGGCCGCCAGGGTTTGGAGAGCCAGAACTGCAGCAGATTCAAGATATAGAACGGCAATGAGATGAGGGCCCAGATGAGATAACCGAAGCCGGCAATACGCGGAAAGCGGAAACCGGAGAAGGAGGTGACTATCACTGCGACAAGTCCTATCTCAATACCCATCGTGACGACCGCACCGGCCGTGCCGTTGTCGAAGAACATCCATCCGACGAACGCTCCCGCACCGCATATAATTAGCGCCCATAACGCCAGACCCGCGACAGTCTCAAACCCGATGAAGCCGCCTATGACCGCGATGGCGACTAAAATCCAGATGATCACCTTTGTGACTTCGAACAACGAGTCCCAGGTTGTGGACTTGCGCCGCGGAGAGGATTGGTTTTTTTGCGTCACGGGCCCCACATAACGCAGATAGCGGTTACTCGCATAATACCGCAAGCCGTTGCGTTGGATGACAGTCCATTGTCCGCTTACCCCCGTCGCTACGACCGTGTCGCCGCGGTGCAGTTTGTACGCGACGGAATAGTATGTGCCGGGCCCCGAACGCACATTGAGTGTGTTGGCTGTCACGACATAGTACGACTGCGCCGCGTATGCCCCGCCTGCTACGGGCAGGAATAGCAAGAGCAATATGATCAGACGTTTGAGCATCCGCACTTATTCTTATTATTCTTCTTCCTCGTCCTCGGTGATAGCTATCAGTTTGCAGCCGATACGGTCATAGTCCTGGCCGTACAGGACGTCCGCTCCCACTTGCGGGAACAGGTCCTGAAGCGTGTGTTTGTCCTCCGGGAAATAGGATGTCTCATCGTATATGGCTCCTTCTTTGTCCGGGTCGTTCGGGTCATCGGCGCCTTCCCATAGCATATCGACATGCTCCGCGATCACCTCCACGTCCTGCATGAAGATGCGGTTCTGTTTGTCGATGATGAGGTGTTCACGCGAGCCGAGGGTGTATGGCAAACCCATCTCGCAACGCAGGTTACGGCAGAAATCCTCGATGGTCATATCATCCAGAATGGCCATTTCGCCTGTCTCGCCGGTGCGTAAGTTTACTAATTCAAAGTGGTACATAGATTCATTGATTTTACGGCTGCAAAGGTACAACAAAAATTGCACATACGCAAGTTTACGAGCGAAAAAAACATATAAAACACGCTGCCGCGCAAAAACATATAAAATATTTTTTATGTTTTTTTCCTCTTATCTCTTAGGCTTTCTATTGGAATAATAAGTTCTACCTTCATCTCTTTTCTTTGCTTTCTTTTTGCTGTTGATTCCGCGACCATTTCGCGACCATTACGGACGTCTCTGTCCGGTCTCTATCCGGTTTGCTTTGTCTATTGTGCAGGAGTATCCGGCGCTTGACAGGATGCCGCTCGACGCCCTTAGTACGTACGCATACTCCCCCTTTTATAGGGGGACGTATGCAGTACTAACGGGCTCAGGTATCCTCGTC
>JAFSQV010000061.1 GCA_017446455.1 Paludibacteraceae bacterium | reverse complement strand
CCCGCGGCGTTTAGAAAGAAAAAAGAATAAGTAGTTTCCCGTTGGAATATACGGTTTAGAATAGGATCATCACGAGACCATCTCCCGAGAAGAGCCCAAGAAGGTACAATCAGAACAATATACAGGATTTGTTGTTTATTTTCTCGGAGAACGCTCCGCGTATGTCATTAGTCAAAATTCAAATCGTTCCAACTTCATTTGTCCGCAAGCCTCTATCTCGGCTACGTATTTCTTGAACTCCGGTGTTTCGGAGTGCGCCTTAAGCGAAGCATCATCTTTCCATGTCTCGCAGAACATGAAAACGTCAGAGCGGGTCGCTGACTGGAATACATCATAAGCGATGCACCCGGCATGAGAGCGGGATTTCTCGGTAAGGGCTACTGCAGCACGCAGAGCGTCCTTGTAATGGTCGCCATCCGCGGCCTGAAAAAAAGCAATTTAAGCGTATCATAATAATTCAGTCAGTTTATCTTCTCTTATTATTTGGGGTGCACTCTTGCCGGCCAACACCAACACTTTCTTTCCGTCGCGGTAGATATGCAGCTGTCGCGAACGGACGACTGCTGTTATCGATGGGTCTGCCTCTATCTGCTCACAGATAGCACGGTACGCACCGTCTGGGGCGAATAACTTACGCTGCAAATGCGAGCACATATTAGTGGTGTCTATACTCATATATTTCTATTGGTGTGCCCGCACTAACTCGATGGCTTCTTTGCCGGAAAGGTGGTCAATCTCCATACAAAGAACCGCCACGCGGGTATGAGGAATACCGCCGGGCATAGCGACGGACTTGTCTATCTCGTGCTGCAAACCAGCATGGTCTCCCGGGTTGTATTTGC
This sequence comes from Paludibacteraceae bacterium, assembly GCA_017446455.1. GTDB lineage: Bacteria > Bacteroidota > Bacteroidia > Bacteroidales > Paludibacteraceae > Colicola. The sequence continues at coordinate 905 of JAFSQV010000061.1, read as the reverse complement.
CGCCCAGGAGTCGCAAGCCGTGCAGGATATCCTCCCTACTCTCCTGCCGGCGGATCCGTCCGAAAGCTATCACGCTGCGGAAATAAGAGGTGTATTCGTCCGGGTGAATCTCGTCTTGGTCAATGACCGTGAACGAACACTTGTCTTCGTGTGCTATGGAGTCCAACTTATGTCCCTCTACCGCCGAATGGAAATACAATTTGCCTTCAGCATAGACATAACTGATAGGCACGCCGTACGGATAACCGCCGTCGCCGAGGACGGACAGCACTCCGGCGGTGGCGTTATTCAAAATCTTCTCACACTCCTCTTTCGGGAGTTCCTGCCGTTTCCGGCGCATAGGTCTGAATTCCATTTTGATAAGTCGTGCTTATTGAGGGCTGCAAGACAATCTCGGCATCTCCTTCCAAAGCGACTGCAAAGGTACTACTTTTTTGCGAGATATGCAAATTTTAGAACAAAAAAGCGGTTTACATCGCTGTGAGCCGCCTATTTCGTACATTGTACTTTGTCACTTGGTACTTTACTTGGCTTCTTCCACAAGCCTCTTGCCGAGGGCGTAGGCTTTCTGTAAATCTATGGGGAAATGCTCGTCGCGGTAGCGGCGTTTGTCTTCCTCGGAGAAGTACGTAAAGGCGTACTTGGAGTAGTCGTTGAACTGGTAGGTATAGCAGGCGCAGAGCATCTCCGAATGACCGAAGTTCTCGCGCATCTGTTTGGCGCACTCGCCCAGCAAAACGGGGTAACGCCATTCTTCCAATGCGTCCTCGGGGATATTCATGGTGAAGATCATCGCCGTGCGTTTCTCGGTGATCGGACGGCGGCGGTTGCCCTGCTCGTCGTAGTCGTATGTGAAATGCGGGAAGACCAGCCGCTCCATGAACGAACGGGTCATGCCGGAGGGG
>JAFSQV010000060.1 GCA_017446455.1 Paludibacteraceae bacterium | reverse complement strand
TTCCCTATATGCATATCTGCTCCGATTTAGAATCGGATGCAAAGGTAAGCATTTCAAAACCCGGACAGGGTATCGGAGGGCTAAAACGTTGTGCATGAGAACTTTAATTTTGAATTTAAACAATTTTAAGAGACACTAGTGGCCCACGTTTTCATATTTTCAATACAAATGCATCATGGCAATAACGAAAGAAACATTCCGTACCCTGATTCATGAAGGACAGGAACTTTCGGCAAGGATTAACCACATATTTCGCAAAAACTCAAAAAAAGTGAGAAATCCGTGACCACTTTTCATGGAAAGTTCGTACCTTTGCACTTGAAATCGTTTTAAACATCATCAGTCATGACAACCGTTGAACTCAGAACCTCCATTGTGGCAGAACTCGATCAGATGAGCGTCGAGATGCTGGAGAGCGTGCAGCACTACGTGCGACGCCTGCGCCGTCACGCCCGTCCCACCAGACGAGCTTCTGCAACAAAGGCCGAAGCCAAAGCAGAGACGAAAGAATTCACCCCGAGAGTGATGCGCTTCAAGCGTGGCAACCCTTGGTATGCCACCGACGAGGAAGTGGATCGCCTGCGTTACGAATTCCTAACTGAGAAATTCAAATGAAGCGCGTATTCGTTGATGCAAACATCGTCGTAGATCTGCTCTGCGAACGCTATCCGTGGTTCCCAAAAGTGATGAGCATCTTCAACATGGGCGACTGCGGACAGATAGAACTCTACTGCTCGTCGCTCTCGCTTGGTACTGCCAGCTATCTGATGGAGGCACGCAAGATGAACCCGCAGGACATCTTCGAAGGCATTGACCTGCTCTGCCAGATGTGTACGCCTACCGTGGTAGATGCTTCTGTGGTAAGGGAGGCGCTCGACTCCGATTTTACCGATTTCGAGGATGCCTTGCAGCATTTCTCTGCCAAGACCGTTGATGCCGACTGTATCGTGACGCGCAACAAGAAGGACTTCGGTACCTCCGAGATTCCCGTCTATGAGTTAGACGAATTCATGACTCTCATGGATAACGAAGAATGACCGATAACCAATGCCGCGACATCACGTTCGACGGCAAAGATTAGGACCCATATTAACAAAAACTCTTAACCTGGGTAAAGACTTTTGCCCTCGGCGGCCGATTTCCGGTCCATGCCGAGGGCTTTTTTGTGTTGTCTTTTGTAACTTCGCATACGTGAAGGCACTCTGTCCGGCGCCTCTCATGCAGAATTATATGATTAAATCGGTAAAAATGACTAAAAAAAGCATCTTCCGTGAACAATTTTCATGGAAAGTTCGTAACTTTTCGCATACGAGAAGTTACTTTCGCTCGAAAGCACAAAGAAAAACACGTTTTCCTTTGGTGCTTTGCTCACTTATTCGTAACTTTGCACAAAATTTGTGCGAGAACGGGCTGCACCTCGGCAAAGAGCGAGCTCTCTGCACTCGGTTTGCACCGTCCTTGCAGCGGAATAACATTCTTAATACGTATTTGATATGAGCGAGAAACAGAAACAAGTGGAAAAGGAGCGTCGTGGCGTACTCGAACTGCTGCTACAGAAGAACGGACTCAAGCGTAAGGAACTCGTTGACTTCCTGCTCGGTGTCTGGATGGCTGGCAAGGTGGATGAACTCACGGAACAGGAGAAGGCCCAATTCCCCAATCTCGTATTCTGAACGATGACGAAGCAAGCATTCAAATTCAATCCTAACCACGTATTCATAGACACCAACGTCCTTGTGGGAGGCTACAGCGGTGACGCCCGCTACCAGAAGGACGCAGACTGCCTGCACTACCTGTTCGCGCTGACAGGCAAGAAACTCTATATTTCTACGCTCAGCGTGGCTCAGCTGATTTCCGTCTATCAGAAAAAGAAGTCGAACGAGGAGATTATCAGCGTAGTGCGCGAGTTGCAGCACCGTTTCAACATCATCGACTTCACTGCCCGCGACATTGATGCCGCTCTCGTTGAGACGGGAGCCGACATCGAGGACAATGCGCAGTTTGTCCTGGCGAAGAAGCAGAGGTGCTACATCGTTGTGACCAACAACTACAAGGACTACCGCTTCCTGCCTGGCATCGCTGTACTGCGGCCTGAGAAGATAAGGAAGATTCCCCAGTAGTCCTATCCCTCATCCTTCTTCCATCTTCCCTCTTCCCTCTTCCACCTTCCCTCTTACTTAAAAATATCACTTTCGGCAAGGATTAGCCACAACTTTTACAAAAACTCTTAACCTGGGTAAAGACTTTTGCCCTCGGCGGCCGATTTCCGGTCCATGCCGAGGGCTTTTTTGTGTTGTCTTTTGTAACTTCGCATGCGTGAAGGCACTCTGTCCGGTGCCTCTCATGCAGAATTATATAATTAAATCGGTAAAAATGACTAAAAAAAGCATCTTCCGTGACCATTTTTCATGGAAAGTTCGTATCTTTGCAGTCGTTATAACAATCTATAGATAATTATATTATGTGCACAGTAACGTTAGAGTATAATCAAAGCAACGCGCTGGCACGGCGCAAGCTCGCCGCATTGCTGGCCACAGGGCTGTTCATTCAGAAGGAAATCAAGACCGATGAGCCTACCCCCGAACAACTGCAGGCTTACCGCGAACTCAGGGATGCCGCTCTTGAGCACTCCCGCAAGACCATGTCTCCCATCATTGCGCGCTACCTATGAAGTACCACCAGAGAGACATCGTAGAGGTTAGCTTCCTCTTTCCTGACGGCACGTTCAGGTATTCTAACTACGCTATCCTCGTTCTTGTCTCCCGATGGTAGCAAGCAAAGCCGAGCGTCTCTGCATCACCCCTCAGATGCTCTCCAAGATTCGTAAAGATATCACTTTCGGCAAAGATAAGAACCCAAATTAACAAAGGGAACTATATTCTTTTTGACCCCGATGTAGGATTTATGCTTATATCATCAAATACGCAGATTCTTTTCTTTACCACGAATTTAACAAATTTCACGAATGGCTGCGCTTTCTGGGGGGAGTAGATATAATTCGTGTAAATTCGTAAAATTCGTGGTCGTATAAATATGGTAGGGTATAATTGTATATAATTGCCTTATTTTTTCAGTCAAAGAGATAACGAAACTATGGAATATAAATTTGAGAAGAACAAGATAGACCTTCAGGTGCTGCGGGATTTTTGCGAGCGTGAGGGTGAGGCGGTGACTTACCGCAAGGGTGACCAGCTGGAGCGCGAGGGCGACCCGGCACGGTGGTTTGCCTTTGTGACGGATGGGGGCTTCAAGTATGTGAATCATAGCAGCGACGACAAGGAATACATCACCTGGTTCTCGTTCAAGGGTGAGTTTGCTGGCGACTATCCCGCCTGCCTCTACGGTCGTCCGTCGCAGACTACGATTGAGGCGATGATGCCCAGCCGCGTGCCAGGGTTACGGGGCAGCAACTGGAGCAGTATTTTGGTCAGAGCATGGAGACGATGAAGTTGCGTGCCGTCATTGCCGAGCACATTCTCTTCCAGTTCCGTTCACGCTATCTCGACCTCCACTGCGCCACAGCCCGTGAGCGCTATGAGCAGCTGCTGCAGCGTTGTCCCGGCATAGTTGAGCATCTTGACTTGCAGGACATAGCCTCGTTCCTCAACGTCACTCCCAAGACCATCAGCAAGATCCGAAAGGATATCACTTTCGGCAAGGATTAGCCACAGATTTAGCAAAACAACAATGATTAATTTACATGCCTGTTATTATGCTTTGTTTGCTGACATCGAACAAAAATCATCTTTTTTGTTTGCTGGTATCAAATAAAAGTATTATCTTTGCCCACGTTCACGTAACTATTCAGCGATTACCCATGCAGTTGCCTTCCATGCTTAGAACAGAGCACGGATAGCAGCGTATGGTGAGTTGTTGTGCTTCTTGGTAGTTTCCACAATGGAAAGCAGGTCGAGGAAAGCATCAGCTCCTTTATCGG
>JAFSQV010000059.1 GCA_017446455.1 Paludibacteraceae bacterium | reverse complement strand
CGATGCGCTATACTCCCTCGGCGAATACTGGCTGGCGGAAGAGAACTTCGGCCTTATCCGCCTGAACACCAGCGGCGATCAACCCTACCACACCGACGGTCCGAACAGCAATATGGGTTACTTCATCCATACTGCACACGGGCGCGTCTATACGGCTAACGGCGGACGCTGGTCCACGCAGTTCATGCGCTACCCGCACCTGAATAGCTATGACGGCTTGAGTTGGAAGCGTATCAACCCCTGGGAGTTACGTGCTGCCGACGGTATCTGGGCAATCGACCCCGTGAGCATCGCTGTAGACAACGCCGACCCGGAGCGTTTCTATATCGCTACCTACACCGCAGGTGTATTCGAATACAACCACGGCACCATCACACGCTACGGCGTGAACAACAGTACGCTGGATGTCGCCGAGGCAGGCGCAGATCCGCAGTACTACACGCGTACGGACGGCGCGATGATGGACGAGCAAGGTAATCTATGGGTGCTGAACGCGACGACGGTAGGTTATCCGGTGCATGTGATGACGCCCAACGGCCAGTGGCACGCGTTGGACGAGCAAAGCGGAGGACAGAACATCGTGCTTACGACCCCTACCGGCATATGGACCGACCGGCGAAGCACCAAGCGTAAGTGGTTCCTTGACCAGCGTTACAGCCCCGGTGTGTTCCTGCTGGATGATGGCGGCACCCCGACCGACGCCAGTGACGACCGCTGCTTCAAGCGCAGCACGTTCGTTGACCAGAACAACAACACCCTCAACCCATCCTATTTCTTCTGCTTCGCGCAAGACCACACGGACCGCATATGGCTGGGCACGGAGAGCGGCATCATCGTCATTCCCGCGAAGACGGATTTCTTCACGAGCAACAGTTGTCGCCGGATCATCATCCCGCGTAATGACGGAACAGGCTTGGGCGACTACCTGCTGGGCGACGAGCAGATCAACTGCATGGCTGTGGATGGCGGTAACCGCATGTGGATAGGTACTGCGAACTCTGGTCTATACCTCATTGAAGACGACACGATCACCGTAGCGCACTTCACGGAAGACAACAGTCTGCTGCCGTCGAACAACATCCTGTCCATCGCTATCGTGCCCACCACCGGCGAGGTGTTTGTCGGCACCGGCAAAGGAATCGCGTCCTACCGCAGCGACGCCAGCGAAGCGCAGAAAGACATGAGTCAAGCGTATGCGTACCCCAACCCCGTGCGGCCGAACTACGGCGGTAACATCGCCATCACCGGCTTGATGGAGAACACCGTGGTGAACATCGTCGATGCGGCCGGAAACCTGGTATGCAAGACCAAGAGTCACGGCGGCACCGCTATCTGGGACGGTAAGTTATGGGACGGTCGCCGCGCGACGCCGGGTGTGTACACCGCGCTCTGTAACGCCGATGGCGGACATACCGTCGTTAAGATTCTCGTGATACGCTGATGTCGAACAAAGTACCAACGATCATTCGCAGCGCGGTACTCTTTCTGATACTGCTCTTCCCGAACGTCTACGCCTGCTTCATGGCCAGCGACCTCGCTTCGCCGCTGAAGGTATTGGCGTACCTACTGGTCGTGGCTGTCGGCGCGTGTATACCGATGCTCTTCCTTCGCCGACGGGTGTATTTCCTCGTCCTGGGCGCACTGACGATGTGGTGCGCACCGATCGAACTCGCCAGTCTATATCTCAATCATAACCCTGCTACCACCACGTTTGTGGGCTTGATATACGCGACCAACGCGCATGAAGCGGTCGGTGTGCTCGGTGCGGCATGGCCGCTGGCGGTACTATGGCTCACAGTGTGGGTCTTCTATTTTATCCTGGCCGCCCGCCAACCGAACGAAAGGATGATGAATCGGCGCATCGGTTTATGGGCGGCCGTCATCGGTCTACCGGTTCTGGCGCTCGCGGCAATCCTTTTCTTCAGCGTCTATGCGCGCCGCCTCTACCACCTCCAACGTCCCCGCGAAGTAACTTCGCTCGCGACCGAGTTAGTGCTGCTGAAAGGCCATAAGATATACCCGTACAACATCTACCTCAACTCCTTCCGGATCGCAGAAGAACGGCAGGAACGCAAGCGTATGGAGCAGGCGCTGCAACCCTTCCGATTCGGGATAAGTGCACCCGCAGACACCGAACCCGAATGCTATATCCTCATCATCGGCGAAGCCGCACGCAGCACGCATTTCGGCCTGAACGGGTACGCGCGCAACACCACTCCGCGGCTGATGCAACGCACCAACCTCGTCTCCTATCCGTATCACTACGCGCAGGCAGGTACAACCGAGCAGTCCTTGCCGCATATGCTCAGCCGCGTTCCGGTCACCCGGCATGAGGACGTATGGAAAGAGAAGAGTCTGCCCGAAGCCTTCCAAGAAGCAGGATTCAGCACAACGTGGCTGACCAATCAGGCACGCATCCTCTGCACCGAACGCGTCAAGCACGCGGTGGATCAGACCTACGAGACAGGCAAAGATATGAGCGTCACGAATAACTACGACGGTCTGCTCTTAGCGCCCTTGCAGCAGTGCTTGAGCGAAGGGGCGAAGAAGCAGTTCATCGTGCTGCATACGATGGGAAGTCACTGGCGCTATGACAGTCGCTATACGACTGAGTATGAGCAGTTTACACCTGCCTTAGGCTCGGATTTCCGACTCTCGATGATTCGGCCGGAGAACCGCGAACGGCTGGTAAATGCCTACGACAACACGATACTTTATACCGACCGGTTTATCGACTCCGTCTGCGCGCTCGCGGCGCAGCAACATATCCCCGCCGTGGTGCTCTATATGGCGGACCATGGCGAGAACCTCTACGACGATGCGCGGAACTTAGTGCTGCACGGCAACTACAGCGCCAGCCGATGGTTGTTCCATGTGCCGCTGATCGTATGGTATAGCGACGAATACGCGGCCTTGCACCCGGAGAAAATCGCGCAACTGCACGCACATGCAGGCGCTTACGACAACTCATCGGTCCTCTTCGCCTCGCTGCTCGACGCGGCGGGACTGAGCTATACAAACGACACTGCGAGTAACGCGGTTATGCGTACTCGCAGTATCTTCTCTTCCGACTATCGTGCTCCCGACACACTCTTCGTGCTGACCGCCGAAGGGGCATGTGTCGCGCTGGAAGAACGTTAGCCCTTTATCAGTTTCATAAACTCCTCGCGGGTCTTGGCTTGATTGAAGACGCCCGTGAAGTCAGAGGTCACGGTCATCGCGTGCTGTTTCTGCACGCCTCTCATCTGCATGCACAGGTGCTCCGCTTCGATAACGACCATCACGCCGAGCGGGTCGAGGGTGTTCTGGATACAGTCTTTGATCTGCGTCGTGAGGCGCTCCTGCACCTGCAAACGACGGGCGAACACATCGACCACGCGGGCGATCTTACTCAGGCCTGTGATGCGGCCGTTAGGGATATAAGCCACATGCACCTTGCCGAAGAAAGGCAGCATATGATGCTCGCAGAGCGAGTAGAAATCGATATCCTTGACTACCACCATCTGGCGATAGTCCTCCTCGAAGAGCGCCGAACGCAAGATAGCCTCCGGGTCTTCCTTATAACCCTTCGTAAGGAACTGCAAGGCCTTGCCTACGCGGTGCGGGGTCTTCTTCAAACCCTCGCGCTGCGGGTCTTCGCCGATCTGCGTTAACGTAGTTTCTACCGCCTTTGCGATAGCGGCGGTCACTTCCGGATTACTGTGAAACTCTTGCAAATCCATTACTGCCACACTTGAATTTTATCTCGTACGATATAGGTATCACCCATTATAGAGGGGAATTGCTCCACGAAGAGCTTCTTATACTCCTTGGCCTCCTCGTAGGTGCGGAAATCACCGATGCGCACCTTCCAGAATGGCGGCATATAGAGCACATATACCGTCTGGTCGAGTTTGTCTTTGATCTTCGCCTCCAGTTCGAGCGCTTCGGACTTAGCCACCTGCTGGCGGTTGGACGAATAGATCTGCACGCGGTAGCCGTCGATCTCAACCAACTCCAGGTCCCCTTGCATCGCTGCGTGTAGCAAAGCGCCTACCGCCGAGTCCTGCAACACCTCTACGCCGGGCATCGAGTCCAAGAGGTTTGGACGCATGGCAATACGCAAGGAGTCATTCGCGCGCAACTGCAGCGCAGCAAGGACGACGAATAATATAATTGCTGTTCTTTTCATGTCTGTCTTTATTCAACAACTTCCGTGCCATTAATAGCGGAAGGACGAACCACCGACGAACTCGCGCAAGAACGACGTAGGCGGAATCTCGCGTTCGGGGATCGGCACAAAATACTGCAGGAACTTCAGCAGGCGGTGCGCCTCTGTATATTCATCGCAGAACTTCGGCACCTCTTGCAGGATCGGCTCGGCATGGCGCTTGAGCACCGCGAACTCGAAGATAAGCGCGGAGTTAAACATCACATCCGCTTCTTCCTGGAAGGGGTATACCCACTTGGTCTCTCCGCGTACGACGGACGGACAGCGGGCGATGGTCTCGCGCGCCGAGTATCCGCGGTACTTATAGTCGCGCACAATACGGCGCAACAGGCGGATGTCGGTCGTCGGAATCCAGTTATGGTTGTCAATATTGATGGTTGTCAGCGCCGAGACATAGATCTTATACGTCAGCTCGCGCGGCACATCCGGCAAGATGCACGGGTTGAGGGCGTGAAGTCCTTCGATCACCAACACGGAGTCTTTCTGCAGTTTGAGTTTATTACCGCGGAAGACGCGCTCACCTTTGGTGAAGTCATATGTCGGCAGATCCACCTCTTTGCCGTCCAACAGATCGTGCATCTGCTGACGGAAGAAGGGCAGGTCAACCGCCTCTACATGCTCGAAATCCCATACGCCATTCTCGTCCTTCGGCGTGTCCACTCGGTTGACGAAATAGTCATCCATGGAGAGCACCTCCGGCCGTACGCCGTCCACCAACAACTGTATCTGCAGACGCTTGGAGAAAGTGGTCTTACCGGAAGACGAAGCACCGGAGATAAAGACGATCTTCGGGCGCTTCTCGGCGATGGCATCGGCTATCTGCGCGATCTTCTTCTCGTGCAGCGCCTCCGCTAACTTGATGAGTTCAAAGGATTTATTCTGCTTGCAAGCGACGTTGAAATCACTCACGTTATTGATGCGCAGCAGTTTGTTCCAGCGGTTGTATTCCTGGAAAATAGAGAACATCTTATCCTGCGTCACCTCGTCTTCAAGCACCGTCGGGTTGTTACGATTCGGGATGCGAAGCAACAGACCATCCTGGAAAAGACGAATGTCGAACACATTGATATATCCCGAACTGGGCAACAACACATTGGTGTAATAGTCGATATAATCGCCCATCCGGAAATAGCGGCAGTAGGGGTTACCGAGAGCCTCGAAGATGGACGACTCGTTGTTATAGCGCTCGGCGAACATCTTGATCACCACTTTCGTCTGCTTTTCCTCCTCGAGGATAGGTCGGTCCTCGGCGATGATCTGCAGCATGCGCTCTTTGATGGCTTTCACCATTTCACGCGTCGTCACGGGCGGTTCTTTCTCGTCTCCCGGATCGGTCTCTTTATCGACATGCCACTGGAGAGTGCAGTAATAACCCTTGCTGATCGGGTGCTCTACACGTAAATCCATCTCCGGATATAACTCATTCACCGCAGCGCCTAACACCATACTCAGGGTACGTACATACGCGCGCATACCGGCCGGCGTACTGGCATCCAGAAACTCCACATCTTTGGGTTTGTACAGCAAGAAATCCAGGTTCTCCACCTGATAATTCACCAGCGCCGCGATGATCGGGTATTTCAACTGGATACCCAAGCGGTCCTTGAGCTCGATCAGCGAGATACCCCGCGGCACTTCATGGTACGTACGTGTGTTCTTGCAATAAACGGTGATGGTCTTCTCCATATGTTTAGCGATTAACGATTAGCGATTAGCGAATCTATTTCCAGCGCCTGCGTGAGCAGGTTCTTCATGTCCGACAGCCGCACTTGGTTCGCAGCATCGGAGATAGCTTTCTCGGGTTCCGGATGCGTCTCTATGAACAGTCCATCGACACCTACCGCCAAGGCGGCGCGCATCAGATACGGCACCATCTCGCGGTTTCCACCCGTGACACCATTAGCGGTCGAGGGTTGCTGCACGGCGTGCGTCGCATCGAAGATCACCGGGCATCCGAAACGGCGCATCTCCACCAGCGAGGTCATATCGACCACCAATCGGCCGTAGCCGAAGGAACTACCGCGCTCGGTGAGCCATACATGTCCTTCCCGCGCTGCGCCCGGCGCCACCTGCTCGATCTTCTCTATCGCGCCGCCGAGGTCCCAAGGCGCCATGAACTGACCTTTCTTCACATTGACAATGCGGCCCGTAGCCGCAGCCGCCTGCAACAGGTCGGTCTGACGACTTAAGAAGGCCGGGATCTGCAGCACATCCGCCACTTCCGCCACCGGCGCACACTGCGCCGACTCATGCACGTCGGTCAGGATAGGCAGTCCCAGCTGCGTCTTCACCTCTTCAAGAATCCGCAATCCTTCGTCCATGCCCACACCGCGGGCCGACGCGGACGTACGGTTTGCCTTGTCGAAGGACGACTTGAAATAGAGCGTGATACCGAGGTCGTAGCACAGACGACGCAAGGTCTCTGCCGTCTGCATCACGACATCTCTATTCTCTATCGCACAAGGGCCACTGATGAGAAACATAATCGGTCTGCTTTCAGTGATTAGTCAACAGCTCTATAGACGCGTGCCCACTGCACTTTCAGTTTGCCTTCGCCGCCCTTCTCCTTCTTCGGCAACCAACTCTGAGCGAGGAAGAACATCGCCTCTTTCGGCAGGCGGTTCGGTAAGCGCAGAAGCTCGAGGTCATTGACGTACCAGATCAACTCGTGCTTCGTCCAGCGGAAGGAATACACGTGATACATCGAGCGCAGCACGCCGTTGATGTCCACCATCTTCGTGTCCTTACCGTTCACAAGACCCACCTGATGGTTCTTGCCATTAAAATGATAGAGGGAGACGATCGGACTCTTCAGCTTGCCGGTCGTGAGGCCGAAGAAATGGTGGCCAACACCCTGGCTGCGCACTTTGGCCATGAACAGACCGCTCTCCTGCGCAAACGCTTCCTTGGTATTCATCACGTCGGAGGTATAGTCGAAGACCTGCTCGATGAAGCCTTTCTTCTCGTCCCAAGCTACCGCCACCTTACTCTCCTCACGCGTCTCGATATCCATACGGCCTTCTACATGGAAGGTGTTCTTACCGCCATTATACGCCTGGCGCTCCGTAGTGCGCGAATGACCGTCCTTCATCGCCGGATTGGCATAGCCGTAGCCGGGTTTCCAGTTCTTGGAACTCGACATATCGTCATCGAAAGCCGGGCGGAAGAGCTCTGCCCAGTCGATCTTCTCTTTGCGCGACTCGAAGAAGAACTTGATATCGTCCGAATTGGCTAACTCCAAATAGCGCTTCTCCTGCTGGTACAACTCCGAGTGCTGCCAGCGTCTGCTATCCGCCCAGAGGTCGTGGCGTTTCTGGAAATCGGCCGTCTTCACCTCTTTCTCCAACTCCGCCAATTGACGCAGTTCCGTCGAATTGAGCACCTTCGTGTAGTTCTTGTAATACGACGAGTAATAGAGCATGTTATACGCGCGGATCTTGGGATCCGTCAAGACCGCCTTCAGACTCTTGATCTTCGCGAACTCAGGCGTCTCGCGGAACTTCAAGAACTCCTGGAACTGAGGATCCTCCACCGCCTCTTTGTATCGGCGGATAGCACGTGATCCCTCCAGATTCTTAAAGGCGGTCATCTTGCGTCCCTCATCCGTGTCTTTATACTTACGCGACACCAGTTCTTTCTTGCGCGCCTGAAAATCGCTGCTCTCAACGATTTTCTTCAACGCATTGTACTCCGCCAATTCAGGCGATTTCTCAATCTGACGCCAGCGTTTAACACGCTCTTGCATGTCAAAGATGGTTTTCTCAAACTGCTCGGTAGAGAGCATTTTGCCGGTTAATCTGGCCGTAAATAGGTTCATAAAAACTATGTTTTATTGTTTATTAATTTCTTGGTATAACTCTTCGAGGGTATCCACGAAGATCGGTTTGCAACTCTGCTGCTGCGGAATAAACTGCAACTGCTCCATGAGCTTGATCTGCCGCTTGAGCGGCTCATAGAAGCCCTCGTAGTTCAGCACGAAGATCGGGGTGCGGTGTTCGCCGACGATGCCGGACGACGTAGCGTCCATCATCTCGTCCAGCGTACCGTAACTGCCCGGAAGGCATACGATAACGTCAGAGTTGGAGCGAATGATCTGCTTGCGCTCGGACATGTTCGCTACCATGATCAGGTTGTCGCAGTTATTCGCCTGTCGTCCGGCAGCGATGATACGCGGCGGGATAACGCCGATGACGAACGCACCTGCCGCTTTCGCCGCATCACTCACGCGCGTCATTAAGCCTCCCGTAGCACCACCGTACAGCAAGGTGTGACCCTGCTCGCCGATCCAGCGGCCCAAGGCATCACCTAACTGCAGATACGCTTCCGGTATCGCATCCTTTGCCGAACAATAGACTGCTATTCGCATTATGCGTCGATATTTGCGTAGGTTGCGTTCTCTTCGATGAACTCGCGGCGCGGCGCCACATCGTCGCCCATCAGCATCGCGATGGTACGATCCGCCTCTGCTGCGTTCTCGATCGTCACTTTCTTCAGCAGACGACGAGCAGGATCCATCGTGGTCTCCCACAGTTGTTCATCACTCATCTCACCCAGACCTTTGTAGCGCTGGGTCTTAATCTGCTTCTCATCGCCATTACCGTACTCCGCTATGAAGGCTTGGCGCTGCGCATCATTCCAACAGTACTGGCTGTAGTTACCCTTCGAGCATTTATACAACGGAGCCATGGCGATATAGAGGTGGCCTTGCTCAATCACCTCTTTCATATGACGGAAGAACAGGGTCATAATCAGAGTAGCAATATGCGCACCGTCGACATCGGCATCGGCCATAATAATCACTTTATGATAGCGGATCTTGCTCAGGTTCAGCGCCTTCGGGTCCTCTTCGGTACCAAAGGTGATACCGAGCGCCGTGAAGATATTACGTACCTCCTCGGACTCGAACACCTTATGCTCCATCGCTTTCTCGACGTTCAGGATCTTACCGCGTAGCGGCAATATAGCCTGATGCACGCGATCACGACCGGTCTTAGCCGTTCCACCTGCCGAGTCACCCTCTACGAGGAAGAGCTCGCACTCCGCCGCATCTTTCGAGACGCAATCGGCCAACTTACCGGGCAGACCGCCTCCGCTCAACGGACTCTTACGCAGCACGCTCTGACGGGCATTACGCGCAGCAATACGCGCCTGCGCCGCGAGAATGACTTTCTCTACGATACGCTTCGCATCGTCCGGGTGCTCCTCGAGGTAGTTCTGCAATGCCTCGGAAACAGCAGAGTTCACCATTCCGGCTACCTCGGAGTTACCGAGCTTGGTCTTTGTCTGACCCTCGAACTGCGGCTCAGCGACCTTCACGGAGATAACAGCCGTCAGACCCTCGCGGAAATCGTTCGGATCGATGGTTGAATTACCGTCCTTGTCTTTGAGTTTCGCCTTCTCCAGCATCTTGCTGTCCTCAGCGTATTTCTTCATCACACGCGTCAAGGCAGCGCGGAAACCAGCTACGTGGGTACCACCCTCGATGGTATTGATATTATTGACGTACGAGTGTACGTTCTCGTTGAAGTCGGTGTTGTAGATCATCGCTACCTCTACCGGCGTGCCGTACTTGTCGGTATTGAGGTGGATTACCTCGCTGATCAGCGGAGTACGGGTGCCGTCGATATAACGAACGAACTCACTCAGACCCTTCTCCGAATAGAACTCCTCTTTCTTGCAGTTACCCTCTGCGTCCACCACGCGCTTGTCCTTCAGCACGATCTTGATGCCGGCATTCAGGAACGCGAGCTCACGCATACGGTTTGCGAGAATCTCCCAGTGATATACGGTCTCCGTAAAGATCGTGTCATCCGGCCAGAACTGCACGAACGTACCCGTCTTGCGCTGCTCCCAGTTACCCGTAGCCTCTGCCTCAGAGATCGTATGAACCGGCGCCAGCGGCTTGCCTTTCGCGTAATCCTGCGAATGGATCGCGCCGTCGCGGTAAACCTCTACGTGCATCTTTGTGGACAATGCATTCACGCAGCTCACGCCTACACCGTGGAGACCACCGGAGACTTTGTAACTGTCTTTGTTAAACTTACCACCGGCATGGAGCACGGTCATTACCACCTCCAGAGCACTCTTATGCTCCTTCGGGTGCATATCCACTGGAATACCACGTCCGTTATCCTGTACGGTAATAGAGTTGTCCTCATTGATGTGCACCGCGATCTCGTCGCAGAAACCAGCGAGGGCCTCATCAATGGAGTTGTCCACTACCTCATACACCAAGTGATGCAAGCCCTTCTGCGATATATCGCCAATATACATCGCCGGGCGTTTACGCACCGCCTCTAACCCTTCGAGCACTTGAATACTCGATCCATCATACTTTTCGTTTTGTTCTTCCATTTTGTATTGTAGTATTATATTCTTTACTTGTTTTTCTCGCGTGCAGGCGCTACCCGAGCGCGCGCACACACATTCAGGCCACAAAAGTACAAAAAATATTTGGAATACACAAGGATTTTTTTATTTTTTTACAAAAAATAATAAGAAAGACACGTATTTGCGCAAAAAAAGAAGAACCACCATGCGGTGATTCCTCCGTTTGACCTAATTGCGTACGCTTAAGCGAGCTTATTCTTAGCCACAAGGGCACGATTAAACTGTCTTACGCCAGTTTGTTCACGAAGCGAGCCAACTTCGATTTGAGGTTAGCAGCCTTATTGTCGTGAATGATGTTACGCTTAGCCAGTTTGTCCAGCATCGAACTTACCTTAGGCAGAGCTGCAGCAGCTGCTGCTTTGTCGGTCGTCTTGCGCAGGTCGCGCACAGCATTACGTGCGGTTTTTGCGTAGTAGTGGTTGTGTGCTTTGCGCGCTGCCGTTTGGCGAATACGCTTCAAAGAGCTTTTGTGATTTGCCATCTTTGTTGTTGTTTTTTGTCCGACTCGCGGACGATTTAGTAATATCCTTTAGCCTTGAGAGGATTGGCCTCAGGACTTGACTTTAGGGAAGGTCTTTGTGTAGTGCCAAGGGGAATCGAACCCCTATTGCAAGAATGAAAATCTTGAGTACTAACCGTTATACGATGGCACCGTCCGCTGAAAAGCGGGTGCAAAAGTACAACAAATTTTTGAATTGACCAAAAAAATCGCAGTTTTTTTTATAAAAAAGTGCAATTTAATCTAAAATCGGGCTGCTAAGTACTCCTGTTCGGGCTGTCCGGGCGTCGGAATAAGTTCAATCAAGGGCTGCGCGCCGGAGGTCTCTGGAGTCAACAAACCGAGGGCATTCAGATCCATAATCGTGGAGTATCCGGAGCGGGCGATGATATGCTTTGCCGGGCGCAAAGCGGCCGTCAGTTCCGCATCATCCATATGCGGCACAATGGTGATTTTTCCCCGTCGGATACGCGTGTTCGGACGATGCATCAGCCCTTGCACGATCAGCACCGACTGCTCCGTATCCTGGTACCGCGCCAACAACTCTTTCTCGAGCATCGTACGCTGCGGTTCAAGACCCGAGAGCACCGCCACTACCTCATATTTCGGAGTATTCGGAATATTCAGAATATTCGGATTATTCCGATCAAATCGACTCAGCGGACCGATATACTCCACCTTGGAGATCTTAGATCGGAGACTGGAGATGGTCGGGTGACTTAACTCGCCCGCCAGGCTCTTTTCCGGCTCTGCGTAGTCCGGCACCCACACCTTATTATATCGCGTATATATACGTGCGTGCAGGCGCGCAGCGAGCGGTTCCAACCACTTCCAAGCATTCGGCAGTAGGATATGCAACTGATGCGTCATATAGATGGTTTCACTGCCGGACGCGTATAACCCGAAGCGGTTGTCTGAGACAATCCGGTCGATATGTTCCTCTTTGAGAATGGCTTTGAGAATCGCATGGTCTTTGATCATCCATCCGATGAGTTGAGGCATCGCGCGGAGCATCGCTCCCACTTGGCGCGAACCCTTGCTATACCGCAGGTTCAGCGGAGCCAGATAGACATATCGTAGTTTCGGAAAATGCTTGCGCAGCAGCGTCAGACTCTCGCCGTCGCCACCTAAGATCACTTCATGCCCTTGCTCCAAAAAACGGTGCACCAGCGGCACACAACGGCTGGCGTGTCCCAGCCCCCAGTTCAATGGTGCTACGAGAATCTTCATGCCGAGATAGAGACATCAAATCCTTTGGCGATCAGCGGCGCAGCAATCGCTTCCATCCGCTCGCGGGGAATCTTATACAGGTTTTCTTCGGGCGTCTTGCGGTCAATGACATAGATCATGATCTGCTTGGGCCGCAGCGTCTCCACTGCCTTATACCATGCCGCCAGTTCTTCGGGTGTGGTGTTGTCTATCGGCTGACCGTTATGCTCGCCGCGCAGGAAACAGGTCTGTAAGATAAAATCGCCGTTGAACTGCGCGAGCCACTCGATGATCGTCTGCACCGTCAGGTGCTCGTTGACCGGCAGGTCTATACGGCGCATCATTGTGTCTGTCGCCGCGTCCAACTTCAATATACGGTTGTCGCAAAGTCGCAGCGCTTTCACCACCTCCGCTCGACCCAACTGCGTAGAGTTGGACAGTACCGACACTTTCGCTTTCGGACAATACCTGTCGCGCAGCGCACAGGTGTCCTCGATGATACCTAAGAAATCCGGGTGCAGGGTGGGTTCTCCATTTCCCGAGAAAGTGATCACATCGATCGGACCTACTTCTTGCAGTTTAGCCTCCAGCGCCGCCTTCACTTCTTCGCGTGTCGGTAGTTGTGGATGCGACACCGGTTCGTTCCAACCGCACTCGCAATAGACACAGTTGAAGGTGCACAACTTATGCTCTAGCGGCATGATCTCCATGCCGAGACTGACGCCCAAGCGGCGGCTGTGAATAGGTCCGTATGCGATTTCTCGAAAGAGCATGTTACAGGTTGATAATGCGGTTGCCCAGCAGTTTGCAAATCTCATTGCGCTGCGCGAGCAGTTGCGGGTGGTGTTGCAGCAGCAACAGCTGGCGATCCACATCGTTCTTCGCTTGCGCCTCTTTGAGTTCCGCCTCCAGGTCCGTGATCTGCATGTTGATGACCGTCAGTTTGATCTCGTAGAGCAACTGCGTCACCAGTTCACCCAGACGCGTCTCTTCTTTGGGCGCACCCTCTCGGTATTGCGCCGCGATCATATCGACCGCCAAGGCACTGACTGCCGGATCGGGGTGGAACTTAAAGAAGGTCTCCGCCTGAAAGTTCGGCTCTTTGCAATGTTGTTTGAACTCATCAATGATGGTTTGATACACCGGTTGGGGCGGTTGGATCTCATCGCCTTCGAGGGTGTAGATGATGATCTCGCCGATCGTGTAGATCGTGCCTTCCACCTCCATCGGTCGCTCGCCGTAGCGAACCACCAGCTGCAGCAGGTTATAGTAGTTCTGCTCCAGCGCCGTCTTCGGCTTCTTGGGAGCTATCGGAGTACTCGGAATATTCGGAGTACTCGGAACCTCTTGCTCTGCGGTCACCGTAGTAGCCTGCTCCGTCTCCGCGTGTTCCTTCGCCTTGGCGCGCTCTTCGGCTTTCTTGCGGCGCAGGTTCATCACCTCCACCGTCAGCACTTTCTCGCTCATATGGAGTCGCTCCGCGCTGTCTTTGATATACACCTGGCGCGTGATCAAGTCCGGAATGATGGCGATAGAAGAGGTGATATCCTTGATGAGCGCCGCGCGTTTCTGGGGATCATCACCCGCGTCCTTGCTCAACAGCGCCGACTTGAAGCGGATGAAGTCCGTCTGGTTTTCCTCTATGTAGCGGATAAACTCCGTCGAATCGTGGCTCTGTGCGTAGCTGTCGGGGTCTTCGCCGTCGGGCAGCAGCACCACCTTCACGTTAAAGCCCTCCTCGAGGAACATGTCGATACCGCGCAGCGCCGCGTGGATACCCGCCGCATCGCCGTCGTACAGCACGGTGATATTACTCGTGAAGCGCTGGATAAGCCGTATCTGGGGCTTCGTCAATGCCGTTCCGCCACTGGCGACGACATTCTCTATACCCGACTGGTGCATAGAGATGACGTCCATCTGGCCCTCTACCAGATAGCACATGTCCGCCCGCGCGATAGCTTGTTTGGCCTGGAAAAGACCGTATAACTCGTTGGTCTTCGAATAGATCAGACTGTCGGGCGAG
This sequence comes from Paludibacteraceae bacterium, assembly GCA_017446455.1. Classification (GTDB taxonomy): domain Bacteria; phylum Bacteroidota; class Bacteroidia; order Bacteroidales; family Paludibacteraceae; genus Colicola. The sequence goes on along the minus strand of JAFSQV010000059.1, from coordinate 35,334 downwards.
TTGACGTACTTGCCGACATTGTCTTTCTTCTTGAGGATACGACCGGCAAAAGCGACGGGTTTGCCGCTGACGGTGAAGATCGGGAAGATGACGCGGTCGCGGAAGCGGTCATAGAGACGGCCGTCTTCGCTCTTGCCTACCACGCCGACACCGATCTTCGTGTCCACATTATTGGTGACGAACTCCTCCTTGAAGCCTTTCTTCTTCAGCGCCGCAGCCAAGGGACTGCCTTTCTCGGGCGAATAGCCGAGTTGGTACTTACGGATGATGTCGTCGCGCAGTCCGCGTTCGCGGAAATAACTCAGTCCGATCGCCTGCCCTTCCTTCGTCTCCCATAACTGGTCCTGAAACCATTTATTGGCAAACTCATTGACGATGAACATCGACTCGCGATTGTCCTGTCGCTGCTGTTCCTCAGCCGTCATCTCACGTTCCGGCACCTCGATGTGGTATTTCTTTCCGAGTTGCTTGAGGGCATCGACATAGCTGCACTGCTCGATCTCCATGATGAAGCCGACGGCATTACCGCTCACGCCGCAGCCGAAGCATTTATAGATACCCTTCGACGGACTGACGGTGAACGAACCCGTCTTCTCGTTGTGGAAAGGACAGAGTCCAATGAGGTTCGCGCCGCGCTTGCGGAGCGTGACGTAGTCGCTTACGACCTCCTCGATCTTGGCGGCCGCATGGATGCGCTCTATGACTTCACGTGGAATCATCTTAGTCCGTGTACCAGAGATAAACGCCGAGTTTGATATTCCATTGGTCCAAGCGCCCGCGAGTATGATTGCCGGTAGAGAAATCCGCATTCTTGTACGGGTTGATCAAACCGAAGTCATAACCGCCGCGCAGGAAATAGCGCTTGTACTGGAAGCCTGCACCGACACCCCAGGTCACATTCAGACGCTTCAGGGCGTTATCGGCTGTCTTATGCACCGGATCCAGATCGTCATCACCTACGTTATACGCATTAAAGCGCTCGCCGTAGGTCGTTGTCACTACATCCGTGATCGGATCCCAGTCCTGGCGGTCAGTACGCATCGTGAAATCCAATCCGCACTGCAGCGACGGACCGGTGTAGAGCATCAAGTACGTCTCTTTGGCCACTTCGAACTTATACTGCCAATCCACGAACAACTCCAACTGGTGGTACATGATGAGCGAACGCGTCTTCGGATAGTCGTTGAACGAATATTTCGAACTCCATCCGCTGTTGGCCATACCGAAGGTATAGTTCAATCCGATCGTGCTACCGAAACCCGCTACATAACTGGCGTCATATACCACACCTACTTTGAAACCGTGCAGTTTGACGGTGTTCGCCAAGGTGTCTTTAGACGTCGGACTGTTCAGTCGCAAGATCGGCTGTGCCCAACCAATCTGAAAACCAAAACCCTGTTTGGGGATGTCCACAGCGAACGCACTTGTCGCCAGAACTACCATCATCAATGTTACTAAACTCTTTTTCATATTTTCACTAATTCGCTAATTCATTAATTCGTTTTCCGGAATACATCCTCCGGACTGATCGGTCGTATATCGTCTGCCCAGAAGAAGTCCGCCAGTCGGTCGGCTCCGCCGGGAATCTGGTCTAACGGAAACATAATACCGGTGGTCTCTTTGGTGAACCGCAGGCGATAGATATTCCGGTTCTTCACATACGCCCGGATATAACTGCTCTCCGTCGTGTTCAAGCCCGAATAGCTCCCGTCGTACTCATCCTTCGGATAGTAGATCGTCAGGGCATTGCCGCTCACGTCTATCGTATGCACCTCGCCGTCCGTCAGATACGCCGTGATCTCTTTGCCGCTCATCTGATTGAAGATATCGAGCGTGTCTTGCATCACGCATATCGCGTTCGGTGCGCCGACGGCATGGTCCACTGCACCATTGGCAATATAGACGATGATGCTGTCCGCCGCGATCTGTTGGTTCTCGCTCCAGCAGATAGGTTTGGTATAGAGGTGGATCGTCGAGTCCGAACCCAGATACACCATTGAATCGCACACCATCTGCATGTCGTCGCGGTAGATGCGCGCGCTGTGGTGCGCCCGCACGCGGCGATAGGTGCTGTCCGCCAGCGCCGAGTCCGCAAAATGCAACTCCTCGGTGAACAGCGTGTCGGCGTGTATATAGGCGATATGTGCACTATCCGACCAGTCCACCATCAGCGCACTGTCCGTCGCATAGCCGCGGCTGTCTTTTTCGTACATCTGGCCGTACTCGCCGTAGAGCGTCGCCCGCTGCGCCGTGTCGCGCATCTCCATATGACCTAAGACCTTGCCAAAACCGATATACTTGTCGTAGTAGATGGTGTCGCCCGTCATCGACTTGCCGTCTTTATGCTTCACCAGCGAGCGGTCCAGCAGCATCGACTGTTCCGTGTCTGTGTTATACCACCCGCGCGAGGTGGTGATGGTCGTCTCCTCTTCATAGACGATGGTCGTCGGACTGACGATATCCGTCACTTTCGTATCCGCGTGGTAGATGAGCGTGTCGCTCGTCAGCACGAAATTAGGGTTCGTCAGGTGCACCTCTTGGCTGAACAGCGCCTGCTTGGTGTTCGGCACATACTGCCCGCGCACGGAAGTAAGGGTGTTGAGCGAGTCTTTGACCACGCTGCCCGTGTAGTAATACGCTACGCCTCGTGCCCGGTCGTAGTTCAGACTGTCGGTCGTCAGCACGGTGGGGTTCTCCTGCTCGCGCCCGTGCACCAGACGAACATGCCGGCGCATACGCGCGAGCTTGGTGTTACCGTTATAGTACAGCTTATCGCAGAAACCATGTAATGTGTCGCCTTGCTCAAAGCGCACATGTCCGAAAGCGTCCAGCGAGTTCGTCGTCTCGTAGAAATAGGCGCTGTCGCAGTACATGAGGGCATCGTCGTGCCGAAAACGCACGTTCCCCTTCAGTATCTGCGCGTCGGCGATACGCTCCTGGTCAAAACTCAGCGTCTCCGACCGCTCCAGATACACCATCGTCTGCGCGCGGCCCGTCAGAGCCGCAGCGAGCAAGATTAGTATGAGGAGCGTGTTTCTCATCCTTTAGTGAATCCACCCCGGATATTCAAAGTCGCAGCCTTGCCACTCCGGCGAGATCTGCACATACGTCGTCTTCTGTTTCTTAAGGATCCACTCGCGCAGCAGCTCCTGTCCTTTCTGGGCCTCGAGCATCGCTTTGATAGTCTGGAAGTCATCGGTGAGGTTCGCGCGGTGCACGTCGGTCTTCTTCTTCAGCCGCACGATAGCGCATACCTCGCGGTTCTTCGACTGGTCCATCATCACGAACGGCTGCGAGATCTCGCCTTCCTGCATCGTGTAAATCTGCTTGGCGATCTCGGGTGCCAACTCCTGGTACTCAAACCGACTGCCACCCGTATTGGGGTTGATCATCAGGCCGGCGTTCATCACCGTGTTCTTGTCTTCCGAATAGCGGATCACCGCCTGCTCGAACTGCATGCTGTCAAGCAGCACAAAACTGCGGATACTGTCCAGACGCTCGATCGCTTTGATCTTGTCGCTCGCGCTGATACGGGGACGAAGCAAGATATGGCGGCAGTTGATACGGTCACCTTTTTTCTCAATGAGTTGGATGATATGATAGCCGTACTCGGTCTTCACGATACGGCTCACGCGCTTGGGGTCGTTCATGTTAAACGCCACCTCCGCGAACTCCGGCACCAGCTGACCCTTGCCGACAAAACCCAACTCACCGCCGCGCTTCGCACTCTCCGTATCCTCCGAATAGAGGCGGGCTAACATGCTGAAATCGGCTTTGCCGCTCTGTACGCGCTCGGTGAACTCACGCAGACGCTGCTTGATACGCTCCGTCTCCTCCGTCGGTACGGCAGGCTCAAAACTCAGAATCTGCACCTCCACCTGCGCCGGCATCATCGGGATCGAATCCAGCGGCAGCGAGTTATAGTAACGGCGGATCTCCGCCGGCGTCGGTTTGATGTTCGACGTCAGTTTCTGCTGCATCTGTTGGATAATCATCTGGTTGCGCACCGCCGTCATCATCTCTTCGCGAATCTCACTACTCGTCTTGCGGAAATATTCCTCCATCTTCTCCTTCGACCCGATCTGGTTGATGTAGTAGTTCATTCGCATGTCCACCTGGTAACTCACCGTCGACTCACTCGTCTCGATGGAGTCCAACTCCGCCTGGTGCAGGTAGAGTTTCTGCACGGCGAGTTGCTCAGGGATGACGCAATACGGATCACCCGCGAGTTGCTGTCCTTCGTATTGCGCACGCAGACGCTCTTCTTCCACTTCGCTGCGTAAGATCGCCTCGTCGCCTACTACCCATATCACCTCGTCAATCACTTGCGCCTGCGCCGTGAGGGCGAAGAAGGCGAGTATAACCATTGCCTTTAGTCTATTCATAGAAATGTATTTTTCGTTCTTGTATGGCCTCGTTGTAGAGTCGTTCGCGCTCTTTGCGCATGAACTCCACCCGGCGGGCATTGAGTATGATTTGCTCTATCTGCGGACGGGCGTACTCCACCGGCATCGCCTCTCCGCGCATGTTCTTATCCGTGATCTGCAGCAGATAAATCTTCGATGAATCCGCCACTTCTATGTGGTTCGCCCCTTTCAAGCGGTTCTCCAAGTCTGCGCGCTCCATCGGCACTAACCGGATGATCTCCGTCGTCGTCTTCCATTGCTCGGTGAACAGCTCATAGCCGCTGGCGTTCTGGTACGCATATTTCTCGATCTTGTCCAGCGACTGCGCCGCCATCCATTGGCGCAACTTCTGGATATTCGGTGCATCGGACGGCACCACGACCAGCATACCTTTCATGATACTCTCGTCGAGTTTGAATCGCTCCGGCATCTGTTGATAGAGCGCCAGCACCGTGCTGTCCGTGATCGTTTTCGACATCCGTTTGTCCACCAAGCGCTCCTCGTACGCCTGCGCGTATAGCGTCCGGCGATAGTCCTCTACCATGGTCTCTATCTGCGCATTCGTATGCGACACTGTCGCATCGTACAGCAAGATATCCTGCGCCCATTGGCGGATATACTGCTGCGCCGCACGCAGACTGTCTTCGCTATTCATGCCTAAAGTCAGCGAATCCAAGGTCGAGCGGTACAGATAATGTCCGTTCAACTCCACCGCCGCTCCGGATTGCTGCTTCTTCTCAAACGCCTGACATCCGTAGAGCAAGAAACATGCCATCGCGGCCACTATAATCCAAGTTCGTTTCATATCGTTTCTATTTGCGGGTGCAAAATTACAAAATAATTTTGAATTACGCAAATTTATTTTTTGTTATCGTGTACAACCGATGCCCGTCCACCGTCTCATACGCCTCCGGCAAATCGACCTTCGGCGCCGCCACGCCCGCGCCTATCGTGATCTCCGGCGCCACCTCCACGTGTATCTCGTCCCATATGCCGGTCTCGAGAATATGTCCCAGCAACTGCGCGCCGCCTTCTACGAGTATCGAGTGGATATTCCGGCTCGCTAAATCCGCCAGCACGAACGGCCAGTCGGTGCGGTCGCGATAGACGACCGTCTCGGTTCCATCGGAGAAAATCCGGGCATCAGCAGGTATCCGATTGTGCCTGTCTAAGGTCACGCGGATGGGGTTGCGGCCCTCCCAGTGGGTATTGAGCAGACGCGGGTTATCGAGCAGCACCGTGTTCGTGCCTACCATAATCGCCATATTCTCCGCCCGCATACGATGCACGATCTTCTTCGTCTCCGGCGTCGAGATAGCCAATGCACCGTTCAGGTGCTCACTATTTACCATTGACCCTTTACCAATCCGACGGTTTCGGTCAAGGAATCCGTCGGCTGTCTCTGCCCATTTCAGAATCACGTACGGGCGGTGCTTCTCGTGCAGGCACAGGAAGCGTTTGTTCAGTTCGCGGCATTCGTTCTCTAGTACGCCGACTACCACTTCGATACCTGCGTCGCGGAGCATCTTCACGCCTTTGCCGGCCACCAGCGGATTCGGGTCGAGCATGCCGACCACCACGCGCCCGACACCTTTCTCGATGATCAGCTTCGCGCAGGGCGGCGTCTTGCCGTAATGACTGCACGGCTCGAGCGAGACAAAGAGCGTACAATCCCGGTAGTCTGGGATCTCGGTGTCTCGGGATTCCGCCGCCTTGAAGCAGTTCACCTCCGCGTGTCCTTCGCCGTATCGCTCGTGCCATCCTTCGGCGAGAACCTGTTCGTCGCTGTTGCGAACGAGCACCGCACCCACCATCGGATTCGGCGCTACGAAATACTCCCCGCGACGGGCTATTTCAATACATCGTGCGATAAAATTTGCGTATTCCATTTTTTTGTAGTATCTTTGCAGCAAATTTGAAAGCAATGACCAATGACCAATGGCAAATATCCAATATCCAATCCCAATTGGAATCCGCCTACCCGAAGGATGAGGCGAAGGCCTTGGCTTGGTGGATAGTGGAAGAAGAAACAGGTCTCTCTCGCTCCCAAATCCTAAGCGGGTGCAAAATTACAAAAAATTTTGCACTTGTGCAAGAGGTGATCGACAGATTGTTGCAATTTGAGCCGATTCAGTACATTTTCGGGCACACCGAATGGTGCGGTTTAGACCTCAAAGTCACTCCCGCGACCCTCATTCCGAGACCTGAGACAGCAGAACTGGTGGAGAAAATTACCAATTACCAATTACCAATTGCCGTGTCCTGGACGTAGGAACAGGAAGCGGTTGTATCGCAATCGCCCTTAAGAAAGCCCACCCGGAGTGGCAGGTGACAGGCATCGATATCTCCTCCGAAGCGATTGAGGTCGCCCGCGAGAATGCCGCACGTAATGGCGTCGAAGTAACCTTTCACGTAGCAGACATTTTCTCCGATTCCATCGGGGATTTTGACCTTGTTGTCAGTAATCCACCATACATTACGGAAAGCGAGAAATCTTCTATGCGCCCGAATGTCTTGGATTTCGAGCCGCACGCCGCCCTCTTTGTTCCCGACTCCGATCCGCTGAAGTTCTATAGAAGAATAGCAGAGCTGAAGTTAGGAAAACACCTCTTTTTTGAAATTAACGAAGCCTATCCCGCCGAAGTATCTGCAATGCTCGCCGACTTAGGTTATACCGACATACACATCACGAATGACATCTATGGAAAAGCACGAATTATCGAAGGCAGAATGGTTGGATAAATGCGAAGCATACTGTGCCCGCGCCGAGCACTGTGCGGCGGATGTACGCCGCAAGTTATACGAGTGGGGTGCACCCGCGGATTTTTCCGATGAAATCGCGCAAATTCTATACGAACGGGACTTCCTCAATGACGCCCGTTTCTGCAATGCATATGTGCATGATAAAGTGGAATACCAACGTTGGGGACGGGTGAAGATTCAAGCGGGTTTACGGGCATTGCAACTGCCGGAAAGGGAGATCCAGGAAGCCCTGAAAAACCTCGATGAAACCGTGTATTTTTCCAATCTGATGAAGTTGATTGAGGAGCATCGTTGCGACTCCGAAGAGAAGCGTCTGCGTTTTCTTGCACAAAGAGGCTTCACCTTCGATGAGATTCATCAGGTCTTACACACTTAGGACATATTTTCTGAGCCAGGTATCTATATCCTCTATCTCGGGATTCACATGTTTGCGGACGATCTGGCGGCGATGGTAGATGGTTTGTTTTTGGACGTTCAGTACGATAGACATGTCATTATCCGAAGCGCCAATGATACTGAGTATCGCAAACTGCATATCCGATTCGGTCAGTTCCGGATATTCTGCGCGGAGACGACTAATGGCACCGTCCAAGGCCTTGTCAATCGAAGCGATTAACTCATCCAAACTCTCTTTATTCATCGTCAGTTGCTCATCGCGGTAGGTCTGTAACCATTTCGGGAACTCTACTTCATTTCCTCTCATTCGCTGCATTTCGATTTCGCGGGTGAGGTTTACTTTTTGTTGGAGGCGTTCGAGCGCCAGTTGTAACTGCTGCACGTATTTATTCCGGAGGGCTTCCAACTGCATGGTTTGTTCGCGACGTCTGTGCACCCAATAGCGCCACAAGACAAGGAGTAATAGCACTAAAACGATTAGTAAGAGGACTAATACTACCGAGATCTTTTGTTGCCACTGCCGTTCACGCTGTGCTTCTTGCGCCAGTTGCTGTTCGCGCGCTACATCATAATGTAAGGAAAGGGCGTACGTGCGCGCGCCGGCGTCGCGCTGAAGTTCTTCTATCTTGCGGTCGTACAAATCCAACAGGATAGCATAGGCACTATCCGTTTGTCCGCGTTGGCTAAGGATCTTGCTGTTCAGGTAAGCGTAGCTTTGTTCGAACCAGTAGGTGTAGGCTGAATCAGTGGGTTGTAAGTGTTCCAAATAATAGGCAGCTGAATCGGTGGCGTGTTCTGCCAATAGTAGTTCTACTATCTCTGAATTACGCGCAGGCATACCGTACTCTTCCGTCAACTGTCTACAAACAGCAAGGCGGTGCTCCACACTATCCGGGAAACAGAGTTGGTATCGATACGCATCGATATCGAGTAACAGGATCTCACTCTGCGCTGCACGTGCAAACTCTTCCGCTTTGGAGAAATACCAAAACACGCTATCCCGTTCACCATTACCGGTAATGACCATTGTACGCGCGATGTCACGATACAAGCATGCCAGAAAGAGGGCATTGCTATCAGGGTCAAGCATCGGAATGGACTTGCGATAGTATGTTTGCGCGATATCGTACAGCATGTCGCTTTCGGAAGTATTGCCTAAGCGGAACCATGTGAGGCCCAATAACTGATCTCGCTTGGGCGAGGCAGGAAGAGAAACCAAAATCTCTTCCGCCTGCTTCAAATAGGCAGTGGAGGACTCGTATTGACTACTGCTGTTTGACGAAATTCCCTGTTGGTATAATTCTTCCGCCTCTTGCAGTCGATTTTGGGCGTTTTGAGCATCCGATTGACAACTTTGCGCACAAAAAGTCAAGCCCAAAAGGAGCAAAAATTCTACGCGTACAACTAAATTTTTCATATCAATTCGTAAGTTGCTGATTTTCAGCGTATTTTAGTTTTTCAAAAACAAGGCTCATACAACTGCTAAATTTGCACATATCAAATAAAAGCTGTACCTTTGCACTCGAAATCAGAACCCATTTTACGCTGCAAAATTAACACTATTTTTCCATATGTGCAAATTAAAAGTTAATATTCTTGCTGTTTTGTGCATTTTAGGTGCATTAAATGGTATTTTACATGCCGAATCTACTGTAGTGCTGCGTCCGACAGCGGATGCACTATGTACGGCGAATCCTTTCATCACGTTTATGCAGGACTTCACCGATGACGGTTATTTCGGTGATTCTCATCGCTTCATGTACGAACATTCTGCGGACGGTGTAACATGGACTCGCTTGGCTTACTCGCACAAGTCACCCACATGGGGACACACGCAGCGCCCGACCAACTTACAGGAAGGCTGGTATCGTGTAGTAGTAGCCCGTGAAGATGAGTTGGATATGCCGGACCGATGGATCGCGAGCGAGCCGGTGTGGATGCAGAAGATTGAAGGCGGATGTACACCTTATCGGTTTACTTGGCCGGATGAGATCTCCGAGAATGTGTGTCCGCACGGAACTATTCTTTTCCGCGAGGACTTCGGAGGTAATGACCCTTCCGATCCGATCACGAGCCAGACGCCCTTGACCACTATGAGCTCGAAGTATCGGCAAGATTTCGACGTACAACGTACTTCTCCCAGTAGCGGAAAGTTCATCGTAGCCAAATACGGCTGGCAGAACAGTCTCAACCTCAGTACGACGGACGACATGTTCTCTCAGTGGTTTATTCAAGACGACCACACCTATTTGAATGATTACACGCGCGGGTATGTGTTAGAGGTCGATGGACGTGGAGGAAATGACGCCTTTTATACGACCACTTTTCCTGTGTGCCATGAGTTGGATCTCTCTTTCTCTGCTTACGTGGCGAATGTGCTGGAGCCCGGGCATAGTTTTGCCCGTCCCAAAGTGCGCTTTCTTATTCAGGACGAGTTGACCAATGATACGCTCTGGGAACAATCCTCGGGTTCTATAGAGCCCGCGCCTTCCGATTACCGGCAGTATGGTATTCCGACAACCATGCCGGCTCCGTGGCACCTTGTCGGCGCATCGTTTCACGTACCCGCAGGAGTAAGTTCCATTCGGCTGTCCATCTTCAATGACGAGGACAATGGTATGGGAAATGATTTTGCCATGGACGACATCGAGATACGACTTTGCAAGCCCGAAGTGGATATTCTTTCCGAGCATGAGGCTTGCATGAATTCACCGTATGTTTTTGAGTCTTCCGTCACAGCTGAGGGCGGTTTTCAGCACCCCTATAACTACCTCTGGCAATACGCACCGGACAGTTTGGATTTCAATGACGAAGGTTGGACGAATGTCACGTTAGGCGAACGCCTCGCCTTTGAGTCCGTTCAAAAGCGCCATGAAGGATGGTACCGGCTTTGCGTCACTTCTGCGGGCATTGATGTGGAGACGGAACAACATTGCCGCGCGATGAGCGAGCCGTTCCATCTTACGGTCAAGGAATGCTTGTACCCGATCATTGTCAATAAGTATAACTGGCAGTTACTTTGCGACAATGTGGCATTGCGGCGTCTTTTCCCTGATCGGACGGTTATGGCTTTCCAATGGTTTAAAAACAATGAAGCTATTCCCGGAGCTATAATAGACGACTATGCCGAACGAAATGAATTGAACGGAGTGTTTCAGCTGCGCGTCACCTTAGACCATGGAGAAGTTATTTGGTCAAACATCATAGAAATTGTCGATTCCATCGAGGAAACTCCGATTCGCGTGCATATCTATAACAGCCGCGGGGAGGAAGTAGATGAGAACCAAGTGACGCATGGCTTTTACCTCTATCGCTATGAGCAAGGGGAACATTGTTGGACTCAAAAAAGACTGATACTGTGAAAGCTTTTAAACTGATATCTGTGTGTTTGCTGGTGTCTGTTGCAGCACATGCGGAGCACCTGTTCGAAGTCGGGCTTCGCGCCGGCATGGCGAGTTATAACGCACAATGCCATTATGTCTCGCCGGTTTCGGGGTTACACGGAGGCGTGCAGTTGAGTTATGCGTATCACTCCCCGTATGTGGTAGGTGTGCGGGTAGCAGCTATCGCGGAGCGCAGCCAAGCCGGTTTTAGCAAGATCGACTACACGGACAGTTATTCAGTTATCGATGTGGAGAACGAGGAGATGCAAGTGGATTACACGATCGGGCGTTTGGATGAGCGGTACACTAGTTGGTCGGTTGGAATTCCGGTTCAGCTGGCGATAGCCAGAAAGAATTTCTATCTCTACTGCGGACCTAAAATGGTGTTTCCCGTACAGAGCCAATGGAGCGAGAGGGCAGAAAGGGCTGCGCTTTCGGTGTATTATCCGCAGCGGGACAATCGGGTGTATGAGTCCTATCCGCTCGCCGCGTCAACTTCTTTCCGCGAAGCGCAGGACGGATATATGCAAACAGCGCCGAAAGTGCAGTTCTGGTTGGCTGCGGAGTTAGGGTATGACATTCGCATTCATACGGGCGCGCGTACGATATCCTATTTATCTATCGGCGTGTATGCGGACTATTGTTTTTCGAGCATCGCTGCTGAACCGTCCGAGCGCATATCGCTTCTTATGCTTTCGGATACACGGGAGGGGTTTCCGCTTCACCGCATTCTGACGCCTGTTGTGGCAGCCCAGCGCCAAGGGATACGACTTGTATCTTCGTGGCATCCTTTAGACTTTGGCGTCAAGATCTCGTATCGCATTGCGCCGTATCATTCTCTCAAACAAGCCGTTTATCCCTGCCGGTGTTACGAAAAAGGCTATTTTTAATTTGCATATATCAAAAAAATAAAGTAATTTTGCACTCAAATTCCTATTCGTATGAAAAACAGATTTTCTTTCTTGCTCGCAACCCTGCTTTTAGCAAGTAGTGTGTACGCGACGGTGTATGAAGGTGTGTGCGGAGAGCACCTGACGTGGCGTTATGACACGGAGACGGGGCACATGACCATCGAGGGTTACGGAGAGTTACGCAACACAGTGGACAGCCTCTGGTGGAACAAGCAGGTAATACAAGCTTCGTCCTGGGCGACGAGTTACAAGACGTACTATCCGTACAATTCGTGTAAGACGATTAGTTTGCCGGAAGGGTTGACGGGTTTCAGCGGCGCGACATTCAGGGAGTGGTGGAACCTGACGGCGTGCGAGATCCCCGAAGGCGTGACGAAGATCCCCGCGAATCTATTTGAGAAATGCTACAAGCTGAAAGAGGTCAAGTTGCCTAACTCGGTAGATACGGTAGGACAATACGCCTTCGCAAACTGCACGACGATGGTGAAGTGCGATTTGGGCAAAGGGGTCAAGTATATCGGGCAAATGGCGTTCATGAACTGCTATTCCTTGAACTCCGTCCGCTGGTCGGACTGCTTGGAAGAGATCGACGGCAGTATTTTTGACGGCGAACCCAATGCTGCGACATACGACCAAAACAGTGTAGCCACTATTCCTCTTCAGGACACGCTGTTCTTTCCGGCAACTTTCCGATCCAATAAACAGATCTCGTGGTGTATCCACTACAGTCCTGTTATTGTTTGGAATGCCAAGAATCCGCCGGCTTCTTCGTCTGTATTCTATAATCTGTACAGTTATTGGAACGGGGATTTTATCTTCGGTCCGGATGTGGAGTTTGTGCCCGCCAAGCTGTGCCAGCAGGTACGGATGAAGAAAGTTGTGCTGCCCGAAGGTTGCAAATATATCGGCGCCGGCGCCTTCTCGGGCAACAACCGACTGGACACCGTCATTTTGCCTTCCACCTTGACGGCTATTCACCAGGAGGCGTTTAAAGGGTGCTCGAAAATCAAGCACATCGCTATACCGGAGAAAGTAACTGCCATCAACTCATCTACTTTCAATGGTTGTACGGCACTGACGCGCGTGGAGATGCCCGATGGTATCAGTACGATAGGCGACAATGCCTTCACCGGTTGTCCTAATTTGGACTCGATCGTGCTGCCGAAAGAACTGACGATGATCGGCGGCAGTGCGTTCTCGGGGATTAAACTGCAAGACAGTCTCGTCATTCCCGACAAAGTGGTGTCTATCGGCACGAACGCGTTTGAGAACTGGAGTGCGCTCAAGGAGTTGAGTATTGGCAAAAACGTCGTGCTGATCGGCGACAATGCTTTCAAAGGCGACAGCGCTATTACGCACATCGTCGTCCGGGCGGCGACACCTCCGGCTGTGTCCGAAGGGACTTTGGCTGACATTCCGGACAGTGCATGGTTGAGTGTGCTACCGGATAGCCGTAAGTTGTATCGCGAACACCCCTATTGGGGACGGTTCCGCATGAATGAAGAGCCGGACTCGGCGATGATTCAACGTACGGTGATCGTGGATCCAGGCGAGACGACGGCGAACTTCACATGGCCGACGGACAGCACGGCGCATAGTTATCAGATAGACATCTATAAGGACGGCGCGGTGTTCTGTAAGTTGACGCTCGGTCCGAGAGGGCAGCTTCTCGGCATTGCTTTCTCTGCGCCGCGCAAAGCACCGAAGAGCGAAGCGGAAAGCAGTCTGCCCTATACGTTGAGTTTTATGGTGACGGGGCTGGAAGTGGCTTCGCGGTATAACTATGTACTCTCGACCTTGAACGAGAAGGGTACTCCGCTGCATGTCTATTTCGGCGCTTTCGCCACAACAGGTTACCCGGGGGTAGTGATTATGGAAGGGTATGAAGTCATTCCTACGCCGCCTGTTATCCCGCGCAATCCGGAGGCAAAAGACGATCCGGAAGGTATAGAAGAAGTTCAAGCAGGCAAGGGACGGATTAAGATGGTGAACGGTCAACTGCTCATTGTCTGCGGAGATAAAATCTACACACTAACAGGGCAGGAAGTGAAATAGTTAACGCTCGGTATGCTACTCTTCGGAGTACCGGCCCCCTGCCTACGAGTTTTGGGGCACCCATTCCCCAAAACAGGCCTCCTCAGAGTACATACCCTCGCTAAAAATTCAAAAAAAAGAATGGCATACGCTTGCGTATGTCATTTTTTTGTTGTATCTTTGCTGGCGAATTTAATTTCGTCTGCATTTTTTTGCCTGTATGTTGCTGAAAATAAGGTAGTTAGAAGGAAGTAGTAATGAACAAAGTCTAGGATACATAGTACCCGGTTTGTTTCAGGGGAGTGTTTAGGCCTTATTTTGAAACTACAACGATGGGAAAACAGTTTTAAAAAGCCCAAATAACAAACAATAGAAAGCCAAACAGCTAAATAGCCAAATAGAAAAATAGAAAAATAGAAAAAATGAGAAAGCATCTTAAGACACTGATTATTGAGCGGTTGAAGGGTTGCGGATTTACGTTCGAGGCTCTTCCGAGGGGTGCTACACCTCATAAAAGGGGTGTGCACTATTGCAGAATGTGTTTAGGTGTGGACTTCCTGATGGGTGCGATGGATTATGAGAAAGAGGGGCAGAAATATAAGAAACGGATCGTGGTTCGTCAGTCGCGTTTTCGGGACGGGTTGTTTGAGTTATATACGTACCATTTTCCGAAGCATTGGTCCGCGGCATGCGTGGAAAACAGGGAACTGATCAAGGAGGCGCAGCGGCGTGCGCATGCACTGGAGAAAGACTGTACACCGGAAGGTTTGGAATGGCGGGTTCGGTTTTTGATGCACTATTTCCGAGTGTTTAAGGGCGGCGGCAAGCCGGAAGAAGGGATGAAGGCCTATTCGAGGTTCTATCAATATACGTATGTAGCTATTTATCGGCAGTTAAAAGAGGAGGCACAAAAAGCGAAGGAAAAAGAGGTGGAAATAGAGGATATTTCGTTCGAACCTATCGATTTTCAGCCGAGATTGCAAGCGTTTTCGAGTCCGCTAAGGAGAGCGTACAACTATTTTCAAAATACAAATTTGCAACCACCTGATATTCAGACAGTTACAAATCCGCCAAAAATTCCTCGTACAACTGACAAATTTGTGTATGTCGAAAAAAAGCAGTAATTTTGCATCGAATTTCAAAACATAAAATCGCATGAAAAAGTTTTTACTAAATCGTGCCCTTGCGGCTAAGGAAAAAATCACGTTTTTCGTTCTGCTCTTTGCAGCGTTAGTATTAAAAGGAACGTGCGCCTACGCGCAGGAGGATTTATCCGATCGTTACGCCTGGCGGCTGGACAGTGTGGTATATTCCTATCCGGCCTATACGGCGGAAGATGACCCGGAGGAGGTGCGTCCGGACCATTACACGGCTTACAGGTACACGGATGACACCGTTGAAGTGCTCAGCGTGGAGCGAACTACATGGAAGGACTCCACCTATATCTTTTGGCCGCAGAAAACGCTATATATCCATGCCGACAGCGGCTTGTACCTGAAAGAGTTTACGCGCTCCGGCAGGTATTACAATTCCATGGACTCGCTGAAGAATATTCAATTCCACTCGCCGAACACCCGTGAACTCTATTTTCAGAACGACTACCGCAACGTGTATGACGAAGAAGGGCATCTGCTACGCCAGATACGCAACTATGACTATATCTCGTATCAGGAAGAGAAAAGCTTAGAGGATGGTACCGTCATTTGGTATGAGGACTCACGCTATATCAGGCAGGAAGATGACGAGTCGTCTATGGAAAAAGTTTATTATTACAACTATGACACCGACTCAGCCTGGGTGCCGCAACTCAGCAAGTCCCTCTACTGTCGCTACACCGATCATCGTCTGTCCTACAAAGAGACGAAGAATGCCTATACATGGCATGCCAACGGCAAACCCGCAACGCATAATGTCGCCTACGCGCGTTATAATAGATTAGGTGTGCAAACGGAGTCCGGAACAATCAGCGAGAGTTGGAACACGAACGGCGATTCGCTCTCCTTTACCTCGGAGGTCAAGGCATACAAGGCAGGCGTGGAGCAATCCACTACGACGGACAAGCGCACCTATGCGTATGACTCCACAGGCGTGCTGCAGAAAAAGACGGTGCAGCACCTCTTCTGGCCTGCGTACAACTACGGCGGAGGCTATTATCTGACTGACACGGTCTTTGACATCACGGATACCTATACCTATAATGAAGCAGGAGAGCTGACGGGTCTAAGTCGTTATGAGAACGATTATGATGCCGGAACACGGCTGAATTACCGTCAAAAATACAGTCATTGGGACAGCGGAAAATGGGTGACAGACAGCGATGTGGAATGGATGCTGGTGCCCAAGGTCGAGGGCGGCAAAGAGTACCGCGTGCTGCATCAGTTCAAGTTCAACAGCGACGGCGAAGAAGTGATCCACCATGTGATTGAATATGATAGCCTTGGTCGTGAGACACTGAACTATGACTCGACGCTTTACTCTTCTTGGGAGTGCATCCGCAAGGAATACCAAGACGGGAAACTGACTCTGGAGCGCAAGCGCTATGTCAACGAAGGCATGGGCGGATGGTTCACCAACTATGAGATGAGCGTCGGGGACAGATATACAGAAACCATGACTATCAACTGGAACCAGAGCCGGGTAATCGGCGGAGTGACCTATAGGGACACTTTGCGCAATACCAACCGTGTCTATCACAATGGTTTTGACACCTACGAGAAGGTGGAGCGGCTTAACATGGGCACAGGCGAATGGGATCTCTGGTGGTGTAAAGAGTATAAAACGCTGTTCACCGATGAGGGTACTCCCATGTCCGCAATGGAACTGACCAGTCCGGACGGAGGGTTGAGTTGGAACCCGACCAAGAGTTACGGGTTTTCCTATGATGCGGATATGCAGTGCTTTATCCGCAGAGAGACTACCAAACCTTATGACGAGACATTCTTCCTGCCGGACGGCACAAACATAGGAGAACGATATACATGGGGGGAAAAGAAAGAAGGGAATTTGAGACAGGATGCCTATGACGCTCAGGGACGCAAGGAATATGAATACCATTATTTCTATACCGATTCGACGCAGACATGGGATTTCTCATGGGCGTACAAATACATCTATTTCCCTGAACCCAACACCGCCGTGCAGGCTATATGGCAGCGTTACGACCGTGACGAGGACGGCAATCCGGTACTGGGTTACACCAACGCGGAGAAGGCTACGCGCACATTCAATGCCTTCGATGAATTCGGCAATTTCATAGAGAAACATGCCTATTCATGGGACGGAAATGCCCTTGTGTGCGACACGGTGATTTATTACCGGTATGTCTATAACGAAGCGGGACAGATGACCGATTGCATCAAATACCGCCAGTATAACAACGGCGTGAAGAGCAACGAGCCGATGCAGAAATACCACTATTTCTATCATGAGGACGGCACACGTTTCCCCTGCTATACATGGCAGGACTACAAAGGGAACGGAGTCTGGACAAACAAGGCGGGACTGACTCAGAGCGGTTTGGGCTATGTGCGTACGGACGAACAGGGCAGAACGCTGGAGAATATCTATTATTCCACCGACAGCACCGGGCTTGTGCTGACACTCAAAGAGCGTAACTTGTTCGACTATGAGGGCGATGAAACCGACTGGATCCGCAAGGAGAGTTTCAAGTGGAATACAGAGGAGAGCGCATGGGAATCACAGGGTATTACTTCGCGTTCGGCAAAAGAACAAGGTATTTACCATCTGGATGAAAAAGGCAACCTGATTGACCGTGAGGAGCCCAACGGAACAGCATGGCATTTTACCTACGGAGCGGCATTGGAGGACTATCCGGTTTTGCAACCCTCCGTCTTTGGTATTCAGGACGAGGCTGACCTCTTCACGGCTCTTAACGGCATTCAACCCGCCTCACGTATCCTGACCATTCACCATAAGGGACTTCCGAAGAGTGCTTTCTCCCTGACCAACTATTACATGGCGCGGTTCTATTACACGCAGTTCCGCGAAGAAGTGGACACCCCGAAGACCGAGTTGGAGGAGGGGGTGGAGGTAGAGCCACAAGAAACGGAAGTGACCTTTACATGGCCGGCAGTCAGCGGCGGCGCTTCATATACTTTGATCATATGGGCGAACAAAGAGCGCACGGAGAAAGTATGCACCTTGCAACTGGCGGCAGACGGAACGCTGCTGGAGATCGATTTCTCCAAGGCTCCGCGCCGTGCGCCTGCTGCCTATTGGGCTGCACCGGTGTTGAATACAACGATAGAGAACCTGCTCGCCGGAACGCAATATTGGTACACGCTGGAGGCGTATGACGAGGTGGGACTGCTTTTGGAGACTACCCATGGTTCATTCCGCACAAAAGGGACGAGTGAAGGTACAGAAGGTCTCATAGACGTACAAGGGGACAAAGTACAATGTACAAAGGTGCTTCGCAACGGACAGATTTATCTGATGTACGAAGGACGGATGTACGATGTACGAGGAAACCAAATCAAATAATATACGATCATGAAAACGAAAGTATTTATTATTCTTGTTTGCCTGACGATGATGGCAAGCAGCGCCTATGCGACGGTGTATAACGGCGTGTGCGGCGAAAATCTGACGTGGACGCTGAATTCCGAAGACAGCACGCTGGTCATCAGCGGGCGCGGAGACATGTCGGGTTGGACGTTCGGAGATTACGCTTCGCGTGTTTATATCAAGCACATTGTTTTTCCCGAGGGAATGACATCCGTTTATGGCAGAGCCTTTAGTGGTTGTCCTGCGTTGGAGTCGGTGACGCTGCCGGACAGCGTTATAACTATCGGCAATAATGCTTTTGAAAACTGTGGGAGTTTGAGAGTGGCGCGTTTGGGCAAAAATGTCCGAACGATAGAGCAAGAGGCCTTCAGAAATTGCTCCGCATTAAAGCACCTGGAACTATCGGATAGTCTAGAATCCATCGGCGTTAGGGCCTTCAATAATTGCGTATCCCTTACGGACACCGTTGTATTTCCGGAAACGCTGTCTTCGATTGGTGGAAATGCTTTCGGAGGCGACAGAATAGGCGGTTCCGTTGCCGTATGGAAAGCGCGTCATTGCCAAACAGGAGAAATAGCAACGCCGATGAAACACTTCGCGCATGTTGTTTTTGGAGACAAAGTGGAGTATATCGGTCCGAACTTGTTTTCCAATGCGTTATTGGACACGGTTATACTACCGGCGAGTGTAGATACAATAGAGCACCATGCATTCTATGCAAGCGGGTTAAGCTATATCGAATTGCCACCATCACTGGCGTATATCGGAAGTGAGGCATTTTACGGAAACCTGTCGTTGAAATCGCTCGTTATTCCTGAAAACATCTCCACCATTCCGGGATCCATGTGTGGCAGGTGTAGCGCTCTTGAATCAGTCACATTACCAGACGGGCTTCAAATAATCGGTGAATTCGCTTTTTCCAACTGCTCAGTTTTAAAGCGTTGCGATATCCCCACAACGGTTCAAACCATCGGAAATGGTGCTTTTTATATTTGCTCTTCCTTGCCATCCGTCACCCTGCCAGAAGGCATGACCCGTATTGCAGATGTTGCTTTCCAGAGTTGTAGTATGCTAAAAGAGGTTCATTTCCCTCAATCTTTGACTACCATTGGTGACGGTTCTTTTCAAGAGTGTGCCATAGACTCGTTAGGTTTGCCGCCATCCCTCAATACTATCGGCGAAAATGCATTCCGAAGTCTGACCTATTTGAAAGAACTGATTATTCCCGACGAGGTGCGCCAGATCAAGAGCAACGCCTTTGAAGGTTGTTCGGGGTTAAGCAAAGTGGTCTTCGGCAAAAAGACAGCGATGATTGATGCCGATGCCTTCAAGAATGACTCTTTGATTACGGAGATTCGCTGCCGTGCGGCATACCCGCCGTTGGTAGAGAGCGCAACATTTGCCGGAGTACCGGACAGCACCTGGCTTTTCGTGCCGGTTCAGAGTATTGCCGCTTATGCGGAGGATCCTGTTTGGGGACGATTCCGGATGCCGAAAGAAGAGGAAATCAATTATGTGACGGTAGATGCGGAGGAGACGACGGCTAACTTTATTTGGCCGACAGACAGCACGGCATCTTCGTACCAGATAGATATTTACAAAGACGGTCCGAAATTCTGTTCGCTCACGCTGGACTCCCGAGGCCGTTTGCTCGGCATTTCCTTTGCGCCGGGCAGGAACGCCTCGATGGACAATGCTGACAGCGGGATTCCATCTTCCCTGAGTTTTATGGTCACCGGTTTGGAAGTTGCTTCGCGGTATAACTATGTGCTTTCGGCGCTGGATGCAACCGGCAAACCGATACATGTCTATTTCGGCGACTTTGCTACGACCGGCTACACCGGCGATCTCATAGGCGACGGGTATGAAGTCATTCCGACGCCGCCTGTTATTCCGCGCAATCCGGAGGCAAAAGACTACACGGAGGGAATCGAGGAAACCGGTTCGGAGGAGGCAGAAAAAAAAGCCATTATTGAAGGAAGACTTCTCTTTATTACACCGCAAGGTATCTACGATATAACCGGAAAACGCATCAAGTAAGCAAGATTTTATGACACGCGTATTTATGTGGATAAATACTGTGCTGATAAGCATGGTATTAGGGGCGCCCCATACCTTTGCGCAGAGTCTGACACCCTGGAGCGGAGGTACACAAATGCCCGATTTCAACGGAGAAATCTATACGATTCGGACGGCAGAAGAGTTAGCCTGGATCGCCTCTGCGAGCCGTACGGATGATTTTGCAGGAAAGACCGTTCGTCTGGCTGCGGACCTTGATTTAGGCGGCAACGGAGCCACCCCTTCGAGTTGGCAACCGATAGGTAGTGCCGCCATGCCATTTCAGGGCGAGTTAGACGGAGACAACCATGTGATTTACAATCTATATATACTCTCTTCGCTCCTCCCCGCCGGTGCAGGGTTGATTGCCGAAAGCGGAAACGCGGCAGTTATTCACCATTTGGGTATCGCGCAAGGGCAAATCATGACGGATGCAGCGAGTAACGTAGGATGTCTGGTAGGAGTCAACCGCGGGCAGATACATCATTGCTTTAACATGGCGCAGATCATCGCGCACAACGGCGATAATATCGGTGGTCTGGTAGGTACTAACTACGGCGGGATCAGCTATTCGTACAACGCCGGAATCATCACCGACGGCAATAACCATGTAGGCGGATTGGTGGGGTTTAACAAAGCCTCGGCGGTTCTGAACAACTGTTATAACATGGGGTATTGCAAGGGCACCGACCATGTAGGCGCGCTATTCGGCAAGAACGAAGCGCCGGAGACGAATCTGACGATGGTATATTTCGACCAACAGCTGACGCGCATGTACGCTACAGGTTACGGAGGTTCGGACCCGATCCTCACGGACAACACCGTCTATGCTATCCAGAAATCGTCCGATTTCATCGGTGAATTCAGTCCTTATTATGAGAATCCTGAAAACGAATGGCGGTGCACCGCAGGAGGCTATGAAAGTCATCCGCAGTTGGTTTGTTTTGCCAACCACATTGCCTCGGAGCTTTCTGTCAAGACCGTTTTGCTGGATGCAGAGACCGTGCCGATCATGCGTGCGGAAGGTGTAGGAGCGCCGTCAGAAGGAAACAGCCCGCGGAACAGTATCGGTCTGGAGAGGCTGAACAGTTCGGTTTTTGGTTCCGGAGAATGGTACTCGCCGAGTCCGGACGTAATCATCATTTCGAATCCCAAGGGAGCATCGGCCGGCGTGAGAAGGCCTTGCGGCAACCAGGAGGTGATCCTGACGATCAGCTGCGGTCCGGCGGTAAAGCAAGTTTATACGATTGTAAAGGGGTACGAGGCTTTCGACGCCGGTATCTTGAGCGGCGAATATTCCGCCTGTTGGAATGAGGAGGAGGTGCTCTTTAAGGAGAAGAACAACAGCGGCAAGGAGGCTAGCGGCGGCAAAGATGACGAGCAGAAAAGCGCGCAGAACAGCTACCAGTACCGGCTCTTCCGCGACACGGTGATCACCGCGGAAGACGGCTCGAAGACCTATCTGCCGATGGACACTATCTGGCTGTGTCAGGAGGAGTACAACACCTGGGCTATGCCGACCGACGTGCCGGGCGATTACGCCTTCCGCCGCGATGTACATGACGCGCAATGCAAGACCGAGTGGACGCGGTCGCAGGGGAGGTTGTTCCTGAAAGTGCGAAAGGAGTTCGACCCGGGAGAGTTAGCCAAGGAACCCGACACGCTCTACGGCATTCTGCCGATGACGGCGACCATCCATAGTATCCAAGACGCGTCCGGAGGCGGAGAGGTGTTTCACTATAAATGGGTACTTAAGAGGAGCGAGTGGGTCGTAGAAGAAAGGAGTTGGAAACCCATGCCGGACGACACCCGTAATCCGTTGTATATCAACGGAGAACAGGTAGAGACTCCTTCGGTGACGTATACCTTTGAGAAAACCGGCATGTACACCTTCACGCGAAGCGTCCGGGAAGAGGCGTGCAAGGCCAGTATGACCGAGTCCAGAAACCCGCATGTAGTGGTGGTTTTTGAAGCAATAAACCCCGGTTCCATCGAGAGTTTCAGCCGCAATCTGTGTACCCCGGAATGTACGGACACGATCCATGAGACAGACACTGTCTCCGGCGGAAACGGGATTTATTCCTACCGATGGCTCTGCAACGGAGAGGAGATTCCTGAGAGCGACACGACCTCCCTGCCCTTGGAAAAAATACCAATGGATGCGGGCAATACGTATGTCTTCACGCGGCAAGTGAAGGACGACACGGGTCTGATGGACTGGCTCACCTCAAGGGGCAGTGTGCGTATCACCGTTTACGGCGGATACAGCGCCGGAAGTATTGAGCCGTTTGATCTGCAGGTATGTACTGACGCAGGTGTGCCGGACGAGATAACCGCCCGTATTGGCGAAGAAGAGCCTGCGCAAGGAGAGGCGGGTAGCATGTTCCAGTATTGCTGGCTGATCTATCGCGGCAGTACGGACACGAAGCCGTTTGACACACTTCATATAGACGCGCCCATACTGAACACAGCTATCCCGTTAGGAAAGTACCACCTGACGGCGCCGGTGAGTATCTTCTTGCAAAGGGCAGTAAAGAACGTCGTCTGCGAGGGCGAATGGCAGGTGTCGGAGGGCAAAGCCTCGTGGCGTTTCGGCAGAGCAGAGAAGAAGACAGAGAGTATTGTCATCTGCGCCGGTGATCTGCCGTACGAATACACCTATACGTTTGCAGACGGACATACGCAGACCTTCCGTTTTGCGGGAGACAAAGAGCGGTTTGTGGCGGCGGATGAGACTCACGAAGGCTGCCCGATGGAGGTGACACTGGTGAGCGAGGTGCTGCCGGTGCCGGCGGTAGAGGTAGCGCCGGAGGTATCTGTATGCGAAACGGAGAACCATCTGAAGATTGCCTACACGGTTACCAGCGGTGCGCCGGAACGCTTCGACCTCTATTTCCCACAAGCCTCCAAAGAAGCAGGTTTCCGCGATTCCATCGGTGCTTTTCTGCCGGAAGAGGATGTCATAGAAGTACCTCTCCCCAAACGTGTGCCCCTGGGACCGCAGGAGGTGACAATCCGCTTTTATACCGATGAAGACGTGCCGGAGAAATGCAAGCAGGCGAAGCCGCAGAAGATGACCTTTACGATCAACCTGGACGGCTACGTACGGCGCAAAGGAGAGGACGTGGTCTATGTCGATAACAGTGGTATGCACACCGAAGGCGAACTTACTTTCGTAGCGTATCAGTGGTATCGCGACGGGGTGATGCTAAGCGGTGAGACCGACCAGTTTCTCCACGAGAACCCTTCACTGGACGGCATCTATCAGGTGGAGATGACGACGCCGGATGGCACGGTGTATCGCAGTTGTCTCTACGCGATGTACCCCAGGCAGGGAGTAGAAGAGGTGCTAAGCGACCAACGGCCATGTAGAAAAATCATCGAGAACGGGCAATTAGTGCTGGTGGTAGGCGATCAACGATATACGGCGACGGGGCAAAAGATACAATAAGTATAACCGATGAAAATTCGCGCAAGTCATAGGGTATGGGTGCTGGTTCTCTGGTTGTTAGGGACCGGAGGAGGCATGAGCCGGTCGCAAAACGCGTTCTCTCCGAGTCATTATATCGACATAGAGGTCGGTGGCGGCGTAGGCGGTCTGGGTTATGAGTTAGACGGCGGAAGGACGTTTGTCGCTCCTTCGTTCTCTGTCGGCGCAGGCTATACATGGTTCTTCCTTCCGATAGCGGGTCTGCAGACAGGAGTCCGGCTCACGCGTATCGCCATCACCGCCATGCTGACCGAGCCGATGGAATGGCGCACGGCTGCGGACGGCGGGAGGCTGCGAGACTACATGGGCGAAGAATACACCCACCGGGCATCCTTCAACGACTGGAAGGAGCGTGAGCAGATGTGGTTGTTGCAGGTGCCGATAGGTCTGCGTTTCCGCCATTTCGCCAGTACGGACGCCCGCTACGGGCTACATGCGGCAGTAGGAGCGTTACTCTCTGTCCCGCTGCGATCCACCTATACCCTTCTCTCAGGCGAAGTGACCCATACGGGATGGTATGAACAATGGAGACTGCTGCTCCATGACCTGCCCGGACGGTTCGAGACGGAGAATTATCCCCGCCATGAGGCTTCGTTCGGTTCCAGAATCCGACCGCTGGGTTTATCGGCGTACGGGGAAGCCGGTATGGTCATGCGTTTAGGAGAGAGGGCACAGCTGGTGGTGGCAGCTTATGTACAATGGATGCCGATGGATTTTGCATCGATGAAATCGGGCAAACATATTCCTATCGGCTTTGCTACCGAGCGCAATCACTATACTTTCATGAGCGAATATCAAGGTCTGGTCGGTACGGATAAGACGAGTGCCGTCAGGCCGTGGTCGGCAGGGGTAAAAGTAGCAATCTCTCTTTGGCCCGGTCAGACTACCGTCCAACGCAGACGATGCATGTGCGCAATGATGAAATAATATAGAAAATAATGAATTAAGAGATAATTATTTGCATATATCAAAAAAAAGCAGTACCTTTGCAGCCGCAAAGGTTTGGACGGACATATGAAACGGATCTTAGGTATAGTACTATGTTTGGCGCTTGCGCTGCCGATGATGGCGCAGGAGGAGACGCTTTGCATGGATGGGACGCTTCTCTTCCGCGAAGATTTCGGCGGCAATGACCCGTCCGATCCGGTAGCCGGTACGGATCCTGTCCCGGGCATGACCAGCAGTTACATGCAGATCTACGACACCGCTCATTGCAACGGCAGACCAGGCTGCACGGGCATGGGTAGCGGTCGGTACCTCGTAACCAAAGTCGGATACCGTAACTCTGTAGGGTATAGTTACTCACACTGGTTCATCATGGACGATCACACTTACCCAAATGACTACAGCCGCGGCTACCTCTTAGAGATCGATGGCAGGACGGATGGTGCTACCATCTATGAGACGATCATCGATGGCCTATGCGAAGGATCCCGGCTGACCTTCACTGCGTACGCCGTGAATGTAACCACCGCTCATTCCTACGACGTAGATAGAAATAATGGTGACCCCCAGTTAAGTTTTGTGCTGGCTGATCCGGAGACAGGTTCAGAGATCACACCCCCTTATAACACCGGTCCTATTCCTGTCGATCGAAGTTATAAGGGGATGTCCGGTGAATGGAGGAACTCGGCGCATTGGAACCTGGTGGGTATGAATTTCACGGTGCCGCCGGGTAGAACGGCTATCAAGCTGATCATCAAGAATGCTTGTATGCAGTATAACGGCAACGACTTTGCCATCGATGACATCGAGATCCGTCTCTGCGCACCGCCGGTAACGATTGAGGGCGAGGCGGAAGTATGTACAAACGCCTCAACAACCCTCACTGCCAACTTTACCAACGATGGTACGTTTGCTGAACCATTAGCCTATAAATGGTGGCACTCGGCGGATAGCGTCACATGGACAGAAATCGCTGATTTCAACGGAGGAATTCTCTCCTTTGATGCCATTCAAAAAGCAGACTCTGGTTGGTATAAAGTTGCCGTCTCCGGCGATGGAAATATCGAGAGCATCAACTGCCGTGCCGTGAGTGAACCCTTCCGACTGAGAGTGAACGAATGTGTAGAGCCACTCTGCATCGACGGGACACTCCTTTTCCGGGAGGATTTCGGAGGAAATGACCCGAACGATCCGGCGGTGAGTTCGCTGAGTGTACCGGGTATGAGTTCGCAGTACCACAACTCCGGCAACAGATTGGGTAGCGGTAATTATACCGTCCGTAAACAAGGCTGGCATAATGGTATCCAATGGCATCTACAGGACGACCATACCTATCCCGGAGACTATACCCGAGGTTATCTCCTGGAGGTGGACGGAATGGGCGGCGCAGAGCCGTTCTACAGCAAGACCATAGACGGACTTTGCGCAGGAAGCAAACTAACCTTCAGCGCCTATGTAGTCAATGTGCACTATGCCGGACAGCTGGATTATTTCGGCGGCAGTTACGTCTATCCGCGCATGAAATTCGTGCTCAAGGACCCGACTACCGGCGCCGTCTTGGCCGAGAAATCCACCGGCGACATCCAGCCCGACTGGCGGTACGGCACGCCGGAGACTTGGAAATACGCGCGGGATAACCAGTTATCGGCTGAATGGCAGTTGATCGGTATGAACTTCGTGGTTCCCGATGGCATCGAGTCGATTCAGATGTATATCTACAATGATGTCGCGCACAATGGATCCGGCAATGACTTTGCGCTGGACGACATCGAGATCCACCTCTGCGCGCCGCCGGTGACGATAGCAGGAGAGTCGGAAGTATGTACAAACACCTCTACGACCCTCACCGCTAATTTCTCGAACGATGGTACCTTTGCCGAACCATTAACTTATAAATGGTGGCACTCGACGGATAGCATCACATGGACAGAAATATCCGGTTTCAACGGAGAAATTCTCACTTTCAATGCCGTACAAAAAAACGACTCAGGTTGGTACAAAGTAGCCGTCTCCGGAGACGGAAATATCGAGAGCGTCAACTGCCGTGCCATGAGCGATCCGTTCCTACTAAAAGTGAACAAATGTACGGAGGATCTCTGCATCGACGGAATACTCCTCTTCCGGGAGGATTTCGGCGGTAATGACCCGGATAATCCGGAAGTGATTTCTAACGCCAACGAAGCGCGGGCGGCTGTACTTGGCATGTCCTCCAATTATATTCCCTGTTTGAGCCGGACAAGCGGGATGAGTAGCGGAAAGTTTTTGGTAACCAAACAAGGATACCAAAATGGGATTCAGTGGCATATCATGGATGACCACACTTATCCGAACGACAAGACAAAAGGCTATCTCTTGCAGATAGACGGACGAGGGGACAATGCGCCGTTCTATACCACGACGATAGAGGGTCTCTGCCCCGGTTCGCGTCTCACATTCTCCGCTTATGTAGCGAATGTCATGACTTGGGGACATTATACGAACCCTAACAGGGATGATATCTATCCGCGGATGAAATTTGTGCTGACCGATCCCTCTTCCGAAGCCGAACTGGCAACCTACGACACTGGCGATATACCATTTGACTCCGCTTTTATCGAAGATAATTCGTCTTGGCAGTATTCTGCACACTGGCGGCTCATCGGTATGAACTTCACAGTTCCGGACAACATCTCTCGTGTGAAACTCACCATTTTTAATAATGTACCCATAAACGGTAGCGGTAATGACTTTGTACTGGACGACATCGAGATTCACCTCTGTGCTCCGCCGGTGACGATAGAGGGAGAGACGGAAGTGTGTACAAACACCTCTACGACCCTCACCGCTAATTTCTCGAACGATGGTACGTTTGCTGAACCATTAGCCTATAGATGGTGGCACTCGGCGGATAGCGTCACATGGACAGAAATCGCCGATTTCAACGGAGGAATCCTCAGCTTTGACGCCATTCAAAAAGCCGACTCTGGTTGGTATAAAGTTGCCGTCTCCGGCGACGGGAATATCGAGAATATCAACTGCCGTGCCGTGAGTGAACCCTTCCGACTGAGAGTGAACGAATGTGAGCCGCCAGAACCGCCCGTAGAAGAACTTTGTATGGACGGCATACTCCTTTTCCGAGAGGACTTCGGCGGTAATGATCCGTCTGCGCCGAGGGTTAGTACCAACCCCGTGCCGGGCATGAGTTATACGCAGGCAACCAATGACGCTTTCCATAGTATGGGTTCCGGCAAATATATTGTCACCAAATCCGGTTACTGTAACGGCGATACCACCGGATGGTCTTTGCCCGGTGCGGACCAATCCACCTATCGCTCCCAATGGTACATTCAGGATGACCATACCTATCCGAACGATTACTCTCGTGGGTATTTTATGGAGATAGACGGTAGCGGAGGTAATCAGCAGTTCTACCAAACGGAGATAAGCGGTCTTTGCGAAGGTATCGAATTGACTTTCAGCGCCTATGTGGCAAATGTGTTCACATGGTTTCAATACGATTGGTACACCCGAAACAGGGGGTCGGTTATTGCTCCATGTCTGAAGTTCGTGCTGACGAATCCACAGACAGGTGAGACCTTGGTGGAAAAGAACACGCAGCAGATTCCGTTTGCGGAGGACTTAGCCGTTAAGACCGATTGGCAGTATTCATCACCATGGTATCTGGTGGGTATGAATTTCATTGTGCCAAGCGGAGTACCCGCTATCCGGCTTACTATTTACAACAATGTGACCAATGGTAACGGCAATGATTTTGCGCTGGACGACATCGAGATCCGTCTTTGCATGACACCGGACACGATACGGACGGACACGACGGTGTGCGACACGCTTCAGCAGATCGCATGGCGCGGAAAGGAGTATGCCGTTGCGGATACTCTGCGGGATACCCTCCCCAGCCCCTGCGGCTTCGATAGTATTTACTATGAGTTACACGTAGCCACGAAGCATTGCGAGAAACCCGAACCACCTACACCGCCGGAGCCGCCTGTACCGCCATGCCCGGAGATAGTGACTGAACGGGCAGACACGACGGTCTGCGACACTTTGATGCCATTTACGTGGCGGGGAATGGTCTTTGAAGAAGCAGGCGAGAAACGATGGATGGAGAAGAGTCCGCGGGACTGCGACAGTATAGAGCACGTCTATACGCTCAGAACCATCCATTGCGAGAAACCGGAGCCGCCAACGCCACCTGATCCACCCGATCCACCGCTACCACCGGATCCACCGCAACCTGCGGATACATTGTTTGAGATCATCGTCAATAAATACGACTGGCAGCTGCTTTGTAATAACGTGGCGTTGCGGAACTATTTCCCGGCTCAGACAGCGACGGCGTTCCAGTGGTATAAGAACGAGCAGGCCATCCCCGGTGCAACGGGCGATGACTACTCCGAGCATAACGAGTTGCAGGGCGTGTTCCAGCTGAACGTTCACCTGAACGACGGCCGCAGCATCTGGTCGAATATCATCGAGATTGAAGGCCCAGAAGACGCACCTGCGCGGGTGCAGATATACAATAGTCAAGGTATGCCTGTGAGCGAAGGACAGATGACGCGCGGCGTCTATCTGTACCGCTACGTAAAAGGCAAAGAAGTATGGACGGAAAAGAAGGTCGTGCTATGAGAAAAACAGGAATCGTCATATTGCTTCTTCTGCCCGTCCTGTTGCATGCCGAGCACTTTTTCGAGATGGGTCTCCACGGCGGTGTCGCCGGATGGAACGGGAAGACAGAGTACATTGAGAGACACGTCGGGGCGCAAGGCGGTGCGCATGTGTACTACGACTATTTCTCGCCGTACGTGATCGGTTTTCGTTTGGGTGTGACGATCGATATGCATAACGCTTCGCTCGGAAAGACGAACTACGAGGACGCCTACACCACCATCGACGTGGAGAACGAGCAGATGGATATCCTCTACTCCATCCGCGATCTCAACGAGCGGTACACGACATACTCGGTCGGCATCCCGTTGCAACTGGCGCTGACGGCAAAGGGTTTTCATTTCTTAGCGGGCGCCAAGGCGGTCTTTCCGCTGGCGAACAGATGGAAGCAGACCGTCCGGCACGCGGCGCTCGCGGTTTATTATCCGGACTACGACAATATCGTCGAGGAGTCGTACCCCTTAGCCGCTTCGCGGGATTTTGAGATGACGCAGAGCGGCAAGCTGAGCCTACCGACCGTACAGTGGTGGGCAGCGATCGAAGCGGGCTATGCCATCCCGATCAAGACATGGGGCAAGTCCTACCGCTCGTATATCATGGTAGGCGCATATTTCGACTATTGTTTCAGCAAGCATACGGCTTCGCAAAGCGAGGCGGCGAGCCTGATCATGCTCAGCGACACGCGGGACGGCTTCCCACTGCAACGTCTCCTCACGCCGGTCATGGAGGCGAACCGGCAGGGGCGCAAACTCGTCAAAGAAACCGCCCTCTTCGACGCCGGAATCAAGATCTCCTACGCTATCTCTCCATACGACCGCGCCAGCCGCAGGAGAGCTTATCGCTGCCAATGTCTGCCCTTCACCTATTCCCTTTAGCCTTTTTTGTGTAAAAATTCGCAAATACTTGCGTATGTCAAAAAAAAGCAGTAAATTTGCACGCTTTTTTGCAAATGGTACATCGTAAATGGCTAAATCGTACAGGATTTTATGAATATTATCAAGACACCGATTGAGGGATTACTGGTCATCGAGCCGCAGGTATTTAAGGACGCGCGGGGGTATTTTGTAGAGACGTATAACGAGCAGCGTTACCGCGAGGCGGGTATTGATGCGCAGTTTGTACAGGATAACCAGAGCTGCTCGTCGTACGGCGTCGTACGCGGGCTGCATTTCCAGCGTCCGCCGTACAGTCAGGCGAAATTAGTATGCTGCACGGTCGGCAGAGTGCTGGACGTAGCGGTCGATCTGCGCAAGGACAGTCCTACTTTCGGCCAGTGGTTCAGCGTAGAGCTGAGCGAAGATAACAAACGGCAGTTCTTCATTCCCCGGGGCTTTGCGCACGGCTTCTCGGTGCTGAGCAATCAGGCGATCTTCACCTATAAATGCGATAACCTCTACCATCCTGAGGCGGATGGCGGACTGCTACTGAGCGACCCGGATTTAGCCATCGACTGGCAAGTCCCCGCAGAGCTGCGCATCATTAGCGAGAAGGACAAGAAACATCCTAAAATGGCAGAATTCGATTCTCCATTTTAATGTATAGTAATATTTTAATAGAAAAAAACATAAAAAACCCCTTCGTCAGCAATCGCGCCTTTAGCGCTTATAAGTTCCGCACACCACCGCGCCGATTACAAATAAATTTGCACGTCGCGATAGCGTACGTACCTCACATCCAAAGGATGTAATTGCTGCCAAAGGCAATGAACATAAAAAAACATTTTTTACATGCTATACACGTTGAAAAGATTAATGGATACAAAGCCGGAGATGGCGATGGAGCTGAAAAAACGCTGCTACGCTATTAATGGTTGCTGTGCAGCGGTTCACCGCGAGCTCGGTCCATTTCTGAACGAGTATATGTATCAGGAAGCGTTGCAGATTCTCTTGGATGAGCAACAGATACCTTACCAACGAGAGCACTACTTCTCGGTAGTCTTTCACGGCAAGCCTATACAGCACAAGCATTTCGTCGATTTTCTCGTGGAGAACGACATCATCGTGGAGTGCAAGGCAGTAGATAAGTTAGTCGCAGAACACAGGCAACAACTCTGGAACTACATGCGGCTTACGGGCAAGCAAATAGGTATCCTGTACAATTTTGCTCCACCGATGGATCAATGCGAGCACTACTTCCTGGACGTAGTAAATGGTCAGATGTATATGTTTTAACAAAAATGTTTTTTAGGTTTATGTCCGAAGTGAATGATTTTAGGTGTTTGAAAGCAGCGAAAGCTGCTGCGGAACAGGATAGTAGGTCGCGTGTTGAGCTTGCTCAAAAACGCGAGATAGTAGACGGTTACGCTCAGGCCGCGTAGGCCCAAACACCAAAAGCATACACGAGGGGTTTTATAGGTTTTTTTCTAAAATTAATAGTTGACTAACGACCAAACAAGATGAAAATACTAATTACAGGTAGTAACGGGCAGTTGGGAAATGAGATGAGGGTGCTGAGTAAGGAGCACGGGAAGCATCAATATTTCTTCACGGACGTCATCCAGGCGGACGATACCTATTTGTTGGATATCACGGACAAAGCAGCGGTGTCGGCATTCGTCGAGGCACATTCCATCGATCTGATCGTCAATTGTGCAGCTTATACGAATGTGGACAAGGCGGAGGAGGATGAGGCGACGGCGCAGAAGATCAACGCTGACGCTTTAGCTGTATTAGGCAGCCAGGGTGTGAAGGTGATTCATATCAGCACCGATTATGTCTTCTCCGGCGATGAGCATGTACCTTGCCGCGAGAGCGACCCGGTAGCTCCGCGCACGGCGTACGGCCGAACGAAATATATGGGCGAGAAGAACCTGCTGGCAGCCTGTCCCGAAGCAGTGATCCTCCGTACGGCATGGCTCTACTCGACGTACGGCAATAACTTCGTGAAGACGATGATCCGTCTGGGGCAAGAGAAAGAGAAGCTCGGTGTGGTCTTTGACCAGATCGGTACGCCGACCTACGCAGCCGACTTGGCATGGGCGATCTTCACGGTCATTGAGAAGCCGGCATGGCACCCGGGTGTGTACCATTTCACGAATGAAGGCGTGTGCTCCTGGTACGATTTCACGATCGCTATTCATGAACTCGCCGGTATCAAAAAATGTCAAGTTCGCCCGATTTTATCGGAGGAATATCAATACAAGACTCCGCGGCCGCACTATAGCGTCTTAGACAAATCGAAGTTCAAAAAGACCTTCGGCGTGGAGATACCGCATTGGATGGATGGCCTGAGACGATGCGTTAAACTGTTAAATAGTTAAAATGGTCGTTGCGCGACGTTAAATGGTTAAATAGCAAAATAAATGGTACATGGTAAATGACCAAATGGTAAATGAAAGAGACCTTAGAATTTCTGGCAGAGTTAGCGGTCAATAACAACAAGGAGTGGTTTGACGCCAACCGGGCTCGGTATCAAGCGTGCCGGGATCGATTTGTTGCGTTTTCAACGGAGTATATCGCCCGTCTGACGAAGATCGATCCGACGCTCGAAGGCCTGCAGCCGAAGGACTGTATCTGGCGCATCAACCGCGACATCCGTTTCTCGGCGGACAAGCGGCCGTACAAGGAGTGGTTCGGTTGTTTTCCCGCTACCGGTGTACCCGGTCAGCCGAAGACTTGGGGCAAGAAATCCATGCGAGGCGGCTACTACGTACATATCCAACCAGGACAATGCATGTTTGCCGGAGGTATATGGGATCCGTCCAAAGAGCTGCTGAAAGCCCTGCGCACGGAGATAGAGGCGAACTACGAAGAGGTCGAGGCGATCATGGGCAGCAAGGAATGGAAGAGATATTTTGCGCAGGATTTTGACAGCTACTGGGGTACGGGACTGAAGAAAGTGCCGGCAGGGTTTGCCCCGGACTTCGTACATGCCGAATGGCTCAAACATAAGATGTACACCTTTAGTGTGCCGCTGAGCGACGAAGAGGTCATTTCTCCCGATTTCATCGATAAAATTACCGATATAGCAAAGGCTGCCAAGCCGATGAACGACTTCCTGAACTATACCTTCGAGGAGTACGGGGAGTTCCCTTCAAGGTGTTAAAAATATTGGTCTCTTAGTTCAATGGATAGAACAGGGCTCTCCTAAAGCTCAGATTTGGGTTCGATTCCCAAAGGGACTACAAAACAATGAGTACTTCAAAACCTATATTACCGGCTCTGGCTGTGGATGCTGCATGCAGCGGCAACCCCGGTGTCATGGAGTTTCGCGGCGTGATAGCGGATACCGGCACGGAGGTCTTTCACCGCGGTCCGTTCGTCGAGGGGACGAATAATATCGGCGAGTTCTTGGCGCTGGTGCTGGGCTTGGCGTATATCAAGAAATATAACCTTCCTTGGGTTATCTATACGGATTCCGTGACGGCGCTCGCGTGGGTACGCCAGAAACGATGCAAGACCAAGATCGAGTGGTCGGCCAAGAACCAGGACTTGTTCTTCATGGTACGGAAAGCGGAGATGTGGCTGCATGACAACACTTGGACCACGCCGATATACAAATGGGACACGAAAGCCTGGGGAGAGATTCCCGCGGACTTCGGGAGAAAGTAAAGGCGAGAGGCGAAAGGTTAGAGGAAGTTAATCGAAAATGCGCAGTCATTTTGGCCTACGCGGCCTGAGCGTAAACGACTACTAACCCGCGCTCACAAGCGAGCTTGCAGCGCGTCTTACTAATCCTTTCCGCTTGTTGACGCCCCGATGGGCGACAACATGACTGCTTACAAAAATACGGGCTTCGCCCTCACAAAAATAAAGAAAATAAGTAATTATGCAGACGAAAGAGCGCGTGAGTATTCAGATTGTGGAAGAACCTAAGAGACAGGAACTGATTCAGACCTGCTATGGGATCATCGGATGCATGCAAGAAGTGCATAATCAATTAGGACCGGGACTACCCGAATATATCTACCAAGAGGCACTGACTACCGAACTGAATATCAACGGATTTCACGTACATAAAGAACTGGAGTACCACCCGCTTTATAGAGGACAACAGATGAAGGCCTACCTCAAAATGGATCTGGTGGTAGAAAACAAAATCGGAAATATCATTATTGAATGCAAGGCCTTAAGCGCACTTACAGAAAAGGAGCGCTACCAAACATTCGGGTATTTACGCGGTACCGAATGGCCCGTAGCCATCTTAGTGAACTTCGGCGCAAGCCCCAAAGCGCAAATTGAAAGGTACTACTGCGAAAACGGCGTAATAAAAGTATTTTAGGAATTTTTGTAAGCGAAGCGCATTTTTGTAAGGCGGTAGGGCGGCACTATCGAGTGCCGAACGAAGGCTAAGCGGACAAAGGCGGGCTTTGGGCTTGCACAAAAGAACGAATTTGGGCGATTAGACTATGGCGCATCAAGCGCCGACCGCCGCATTTTCGATTTACGAAAAAATTTAACTGCATTAGACTGCCTTTTTGATAAAATAAGATTACAAAAATAAGATTTTTGGACGAATTATTTGCATACGTGCAAAAAAAACAGTAACTTTGCGCCGCT
Organism: Paludibacteraceae bacterium; assembly: GCA_017446455.1. GTDB lineage: Bacteria > Bacteroidota > Bacteroidia > Bacteroidales > Paludibacteraceae > Colicola. The sequence goes on along the minus strand of JAFSQV010000059.1, from coordinate 258 downwards.
TTTCAAAGAAAAGAGCTTTGACAAGGAAAAACAATTAATACACAAATAACTTAAATTAATCTACAATTATGACAAAAGTAGCAATTAACGGCTTTGGCCGTATTGGTCGTCTGGCTTTCCGTCAGATGTTCGAAGCAGAGGGTTACGAGGTAGTTGCCATCAACGACCTGACCAGCCCGAAAATGTTGGCTCACCTTCTGAAATATGACACCGCTCAGGGTGGTTTCGCAGGCAAGTTCGGTGAGGGCAAGCACACTG
>JAFSQV010000058.1 GCA_017446455.1 Paludibacteraceae bacterium | reverse complement strand
GTTCCGTCGTGACGAGCGTGTAATCCGCTTCCTGACAACGCGTCTTGACAAGTACGCATTCGAGTACGATGAGAAGCGTCGAAACAAAGGTAAAGTTCAACCTAAAGAAGAGGAGGCTTAATCATGTCACAGAATGACGAAATTCGCTATCTGACTCCGCAAGGTTCGGATCAGAAGAAGAAAAAGTACTGCCGTTTCAAAAAGAGCGGTATCAAGTACATCGATTACAAAGATCCTGAGTTCCTGAAGAAGTTCCTGAACGAGCAAGGCAAGATCCTGCCGCGCCGTATCACCGGTACTTCGCTGAAGTTCCAACGTAAAGTTGCTCAGGCCGTTAAGAAAGCACGCCACTTGGCTTTGCTGCCTTACGTAACCGACATGATGAAGTAATTAACCCTTAAAGTAGAAAGGAAAGAACATGGAAGTAATTCTTATTCAAGACCTGGCTAATCTGGGTTTCAAGAACGACATCGTAAAAGTACGTGACGGCTACGGACGTAACTACCTGCTGCCGCAGAAGATTGCTATCATCGCAAATGAGAGCAACAAGAAGCAGCTCGCTGAGAACCTCAAGCAACAGGCTCACAAAGCCGCTAAACTGCTGGCTGACGCTCAGGCTCTCGAGGCAAAACTCGCAGAGACCGTAATCGAGGTAAAAGTAAAAGCAAACGAGGACGGCAAGATCTTCGGTACTGTTACCACCGCCGCTATCTCCCAGGCACTCGCTGCACAGGAGATCAACATTGACAGGAAGGTCATCACGATCGCTGAGCCGATTAAAGAGGTAGGTGAGCACACCGCTCAAGCACGTCTCCACCGCGAGGTGAAAGCTGACATCAAGCTGAACGTAGTCGCTGAGTAATTAGAGTATTAACCGTAAAATTGAAAGGAAACATCTTATGAAAAAAGGAATTCATCCTGATAACTACCGTGTAGTAGTTTTCAAAGATATGTCTGACGGTACTCAGTTCTTCAGCCGCTCTACGGCAGCTACGAAGGACACGATCGAAATCGACGGCGTTCAGTATCCGCTGATCAAGCTCGAGATCTCGAACACGAGTCACCCGTTCTATACCGGCAAATCGAAGCTGGTGGACACCGCCGGTCGCGTGGACAAGTTTATGTCTCGCTACGGCAATCGCAACCGCAAGTAATACTTGTGTGGGCAAGGGGCGAGCGCATGCTTGCCCCTTGTTGTTTTTTAATTAGAAAAATCGGATTAATCAGAAAATTCAGATATCATGGAAAATCAACATCTCTGGCGCGCCTTAGGCCGCAATTTAGGACTCTCCATCCTTATGTTCGCAGTGATCTTCGGATTACTATGGATCGCGGAACTGATCTTCCCGTCCATCACCTTATTGAAATGGCATGACCCCGCCTGGTGCGTCGGTATTCCCGCATCGATCATAGGCGTAGCATATATCCTTACCATTCGTGACCCGCAGAACTATACCGGTTTCTTCGCCGGTATCGTGATGTCTGCGTTGCTAGGCGTGCAATTCACGCTGCAAAAGAGTTACGACAGTACCTTTCTTTATTTCTTCGTCTTCATCCCCTTCCAGATGATGAGCATCTACAAGTGGAGCCGCAAGAAAGATGACGGAGGTGCCAGTTTTGAACCGAAATTCCTGGATATACCGCGTTTCTGGTTGTCGATATTCATCGGCTTGGCAGTGACGGCAGGTGATTATTTTATCCAAACGCTCGTATTCCAGCACAACGGATTCGCCGATAACATCGTTGTGAAATTATGCAACGGATTAATGATCTCGTCCTCGTTCCTTGCTAACTACTGGCTCATCTATCGCAAGAACGATTCGTGGCTCTACTGGTTTATCTATAGTGTGGCCGGTATAGTGTTGTTCATCTATCTCGGCAATATCTTCTCGCTCGTACTCTTCTGTTTCTTCCTCGTCATCAACTCGATGGCGGGAATCGCATGGATCAAGAATACCAAACCCGAAAACCTCTTCTGGGCCGCTCCGCTGCTCGGTAAAAAGAAATGATTAAACGTAAAGCTGATACAGTTCTGAAAGTGAGCGAACCCGCTCCACTGATGGATTTTCTCATCGCGAAGATGGGAGGAATGGCGCGTTCGTCGGTTAAGCAACTGCTGGGCCAACGGCGTGTCAAAGTAGGAAACGCGATCCAGACGCGGCATGACTTCGCCCTTAAGGCAGGCGATGTGGTGACCGTCAGTTCCGGTCGCGGCAACAGCCAACTGACGCATCCGAAGTTAAAGATCGTCTATGAGGACGATGATTTAATTGTCGTGAATAAGCAGCCGGGTTTGCTGACGGTAGCCGCTACGCCGGGTAGTTCAGAAACCACCGCCTTCTCCATCCTGCGCGCGTACGTAAAAAAACAGAACGCACGCGCAGGCGTGTACGTAGTGCATCGTCTTGACCGCGAGACATCCGGTTTGCTCGTCTTCGCCCGCTCGGAAGAGTTGCAGCATTACATGCGTCAGTACTGGCGGGATCTGGTGACCGAACGCACCTATATCGCCCTGGCGGAAGGAACACTCAATCCGCGCGAAGGACAAATCCGCAGTTGGTTTACCGAAGACAAACGCAACGCGGTAGTCTATTCGTCGCCCGTCGATGACGGTGGAGACCTGGCTATCACCAATTATAAGACCCTGCGCACCTCGGTGGACGAACAGTATTCGCTCGTAGAACTGCACCTCGAGACCGGTCGCACCAACCAGATTCGTGTACACCTCGCCTCAAAGGGTTGCCCGGTAGTCGGCGATCGCAAATACGGGCATGGCAATGAGTCGAGTCCTATTGACCGGCTCTGCCTGCACGCCAAAGTGCTGGCGTTCATCCATCCGGTGACCGAGAAAACGGTTCGTTTCGAGAGTCCTGTACCCAAAGAGTTTAATCGCGTCATATTATGAGAAAAATCATCCTTTTTACGCTTTGTTCATTGTGCTTCGTTCCGGTTTTCGGAGCGAAACGCAAGGTCCACACTATCGGCGACAGCACAATGTCCAGTTACCAACCAGCCGCTACTCCCAAACGCGGATGGGGCATGTATTTGCAGGCTTTCTTTAATGCCGACTCCATCGAAGTAAACAACCGAGGCAAGTCTGGCGCCTCTTCGCGCACGTTCTACGAGACAGACAATCTCTGGCCGTCGGTCAAGAAGCAGATGAGTGCCGGCGACTACCTCATCATCCAGTTTGCGCATAACGACGAGAAATGCAAGGGAGAGGATGTGTATGAGCAAAATGCCAAACTGCGTGCAGAAGGCAAGGACACGCTGACCGACATGCGGGGTACTGAACCAAACACGACCTACAAAGACTATCTGCGTAAGTATGTAAACGAGGCCCGCGAGATGGAGGTGACTCCTATCTTGATGTCGCCGGTATGCCGCGCCTATTTCAAAGAGGGAAAGATCAATGCCGAAGGACGACATGATTTGAGTAAAGACAGCGTCGACAAGAACTATGTGCGTTGTATGCGGGAAGTGGCGGAAGAACTCAACGTGCCCTTCCTCGATATGACCGCGCGTAGCCTCGAGCAGTTTGAGACGATGGGGCAGGAGTACTGCATGGAGCACTATTTCAACTGCGGTGACAAGACGCATACCGGGCAAGAGGGAGGCATGGTTGTGGCGCATCTGGCTTACCGACTCATAGCTACCAGTCCGGATTTGACGGAACTGCATCACCTCGTATCCTTACCGCCCGTAGAGCAATACGCGGCGTATGTCCGGAATATCGAGGAGCAAGGTAAAAAGGCAGCTTTCGAAGCCAAAGGAAAACCTTTCAGCAAGACGCTTACGACAGCTAAGATCCAAAACCTGAAAGCAGAGAATGACGCATACATGCCCGCAGACGGTTTATGGCCGGCCGGCGAGATAGACGAGGTAGCCAATCGGTATATTGAGTTTACGCTGCCCGTAGATAAGAAAAAAGGCCTCGTCATAGAGACCCTTTATCTGCCCGTACGCGGGAAGGGCGGAGACGGAATGAATATCCACATCAACTATGGTTTCGGCGAGCAGTTCCGCAACGTGACGACTATCTACGAGAATACTGCATTGCCCAAGAACCAATGGATAGAGGTGAAGATAGAGCAGCCCATCTTGGTGCCTGCCGGAGAAAAGATTTATATCCGCGTGTTACCTTGGTACGATTCCAATGGTAAGCCGCAGAAAGGCAAGAAACTCGAACTGGGAGAACTGAGGATTACCGGAAAGAAACTATTATAAAAAAAGCCGCTCAATCGAGCGGCCATTTTCTTAATAACTTGTTCGCTGTGTAGCAGCGTAACTGATCTTCAGTGCATATGCGCGACGGAGCTCCTGCTTGATATCAGCGATGATACCCATGCGGGTCTCTTTGTCGGCCTTGATCGACACGGTCATCAAACCCTGCTCGCTCTCTTTCATGGACGAACGCTCGTTGACGATATACTCGCCAATCTCCTTCGTCTCTGCGAAAGCGTCATCGAGTTGGATACGGGTCTCCGCACCGTACTGCTTGCGGAACTCTGCCGTAGGCGTACCTACGTAGATATAGCGCACAAGCGATTTCTTCTCCAGCTTCGTCAGCTCAGTCGCCTGCGGGTTCTTGAACTGCACCTTATAGCTAACCTCCTTCATAGACGTAACGGACATGAAGAAGAACAGCAGCATGAAGATAATATCCGGAAGTGACGACGTATTCAACGCCGGCATTTCACGCTTCTCATTTCTACGAATCTTTGCCATGTTAGTTACCGTAATTTTTAGGTTCAGCCTCCGAGATCTTCTGAGGATAGATCTTTTGGATCTGTTTCTGTTGATCCTCTTCTAACTCGTTATAAGCTTTGTGGAAATACTTCTGCGCGCACTCTTCACGCAATTCATTATATGCCGCTACGAGTTCATTCTGAACGTCCAAATACGCCTGATACTGGGTATCCACGTCGTTCTGGACAGAGATCACGTGATCCTTGGTGTACTTAACGACGCCAAACGGAGCACCGAAGTCCTCTTCGAACACTTTCGGATAGTAATCTGCGTTATTCTCGTTCTTAATGAATTCCTTAGCGCGTTCGCGAAGTTGCTTCACATCCATCAACTGGCCTTGCACCATCAACTGGTTCGCGGAGTTAATCTTCACTACCAGCAGGTTGCGCTTGTTAATATCCTTATCCTCTATCTTCTGATCGGGAGGAATAGGCGCAGGCAGACGGCGAGCCAGTCCTTGGTTCACATCCATAGAGGTGGTCACCAAGAAGAAAATCAGCAACAGGAACGAGATGTCGGCCATGGAGCTGGCGTTGATCTGTGGGATTTTCTTTGCCATGATAAATGTGATTTACTTCGACAGTTTTTTGGTGTAAATTATACCCCAAATCATCGTACAAATAGTAGCGGTGATCAGGAAATAGCAAGCGTAGATAACGGCATCTGCCAATTGTGCCCAAGCGCCTTCGTTGTCCGTACCTTCATAGCCGATGATATTGACTTTCTCAGGACTACCGAGGAACCAGCAGAGGAGCGCCAGAACTACGAAACCGGCTACAACACCCAGCGTGGTGTATGCTTTCTTGCGGTTCGTCTTCCAGTTATTAGCAAACTCTACGCATACTACTGCTAATGTAATGAGGACTACCAATCCAACCAGGATGTAGACCCAGATGAGGAATGCATCGGTGAAACGAGGAATATCCAGGAAATCACCGGCAACCTCCAGACTACCGTTAGAGCCACCGAGGAAGAACAACGCGATAAACACGATGCCCAGCGCCAGCAACGACCATAAGGTAATCTTTGGTAACATTTTATAGTTTTTCATATTGCTCAAAAAAGTTTAATGATTAAACATCAGTGTTCAGCGATCTGCGATCAGCGATCAGCTTATTACTTTTTTTGAGCTTTGTCGTACTCTACTACGATATCGAGCAGGCTGATGGAGCTGTCCTCCATTTCGTTAACCAGACCCTCGATGAGGCTGAGGATGTAGTTGTAGAACAACTGAAGAACGATAGCAATAATCAAACCGAGCAACGTGGTCAACAGAGCCACCTTGATACCGCCGGCAACAACCGTAGCGGAGATATCACCTACCTGTTGGATCTTATCGAAGGCAGCGATCATACCAATAATCGTACCCAAGAATCCCAGAGACGGAGCGATCGAGATGAAGAGCGAAATCCAAGAGAGGTTCTTCTCGAGCAAACCGAGCTGAACACCACCGTAGGAAGCAACCGTCTTCTCTACTACGTCGATACCCTCGTCGTAGCGACTCAGACCCTGATAGAAGATTGATGCTACAGGACCACGAGTGTTGCGGCAAACCTCCAGCGCCTTCTCGATACCACCTTCCTTCAGAGCAGCCTCAATATTAGCGAGCAGCTCTTTGGTGTTAGTCTTGCTAAGCGACAGATAGATAATACGCTCGATACAGAGCGCCAAACCGAATACCAAAGTAACGAGGGTCAGAGCCATGAAGCCGGCGCCACCTTCGATAAACTTCGTCTTAAGCGTTTTGTGAAGAGCTACAAGACCACCAGCTTCCTCAGCCGGAGCCTCTGCTACTTCCTCAGCTACCGGAGCAGCCTCGTCTACTTGTTCAACAGCAGCCTCTTCTACAGCAGCTGCTTCTTCTTGTGCCATCATAACTGCGCTACCAAAGGTAAGCATTGCCAGCACGGTAAGAGTTGCAAATACTTTTTTCATGAGATAAAAATTTGTTAGTTAGTATTTTTGTTTGTTGTCTAATTTACGTCCTTCGACGAGGGATTTCTTCGTAATCCCCTTGCGGAGAGACGGGGATTCGAACCCCGGAAACCCTTTTGGAGTTTACACGCTTTCCAGGCGTGCCTCTTCAACCACTCGAGCATCTCTCCTTGCGCATTACGTCAAATTCGGCTACAAAGGTACTACAAATTATTGATATACGCAAGTTTTTTGGAAAATATTTTTTATTTTCCCATATTTTATGGCTATTATTTGCATATATTAAAAAAATATATTACCTTTGCACCCCGATAAAAAACAATCATCTCTATGTTTATCATCGGCATTGCGGGAGGTACCGGCTCGGGTAAAACAACGGTAGTTAAAAAACTCATTGAGCGTCTTTCTAAAGGCGAAGTAGTAGTCATTCCTCAAGACTCGTATTACAAGGATAGCAGCAACGTGCCCGTTGAGGAACGTCAGAATATCAACTTCGACCATCCCGATGCCTTCGATTGGGAATTGCTCAGCAAGCATATCAAGATGCTCAAGGAAGGAAAGCCGATTGAGCAACCTATCTATTCCTATATTACGTGTACGCGCTCGGAAGAAACGATTCATATCGAGCCGCGCGAAGTAATTGTAGTGGAAGGAATTATGGCGCTTCGTGAACCCCGCATGCGCGAGCAAATGGACCTGAAAATATTTGTAGATGCTGATGCGGACGACCGGCTCATACGTGTGATGAAACGCGATGTACTCGAGCGCGGACGTACGGCCGAGCAAGTCATAGAACGTTACCAACGCGTACTCAAACCGATGCACGAGCAGTTTATCGAACCCTGTAAGCGCTATGCCGATGTGATCGTGCCGCAGGGCGGACATAACAACGCAGCTATCAACATGTTGGCGAAGTTCGTCAAGCAGCAGCTTCGCGAGAACAAAGATTAATATACGATTATTAAGATTTTGCGTGTTTTTAGCCTGTCGGGGTAATTACCTGGTCTTGTGCTGGTTGTTACCTGGTTAAGTGCTGTGCAAAAAAATGTACGATTTTTAAGATTTTGTTTTTCCAGCTCTTTTGGACATATCTCAAAATTGGAACCTTCACCCTTGGTGGAGGTTATGCGATGTTACCCCTTATCCAACGCGAGGTAGTTGATCGCCAAGGATGGATTGACGAAGAGGAATTCTTGAATATGATTGCCCTCGCGCAGGCCGCTCCGGGATTGATAGCTGTTAACTCCGCCATCTTCATCGGTTGGCGCGTAGGCGGATGGCGCGGTGTAGCCGGTGCGGTCTTAGGCGCTGTTCTTCCGTCCTTTCTCATCATCCTCGCTATCGCGACGGTTTTTGCCGAATGGAAAGAACAGCCTGCCGTGGAAGCTGCCTTCAAAGGCATCCGCCCTGCTGTAGTAGCACTCATCGCAGCGCCCTTAGTGAAGATGGCGCGGGCCGCTAAGATTTCGTGGCTGACGCTCCTCATTCCTATTGCCGCGGCCTTATTTATCTGGCTGGGACACGTCAATCCCGTGTGGGTCATTCTCGCCACGATCATCATCACCCTCGTCATCGTGGATATCGTAGAAAGGAGGCGGAAATGATCTACTTACAACTCTTTCTCTCGTTCTTCAAAATAGGCCTCTTCGGTTTCGGAGGCGGCCTGGCGATCTTATCCCTTATTGAGATGGAAGTTGAATCCAATGGCTGGATGAGCCAGCAGGAATTTGTGGATATTGTGGCCGTGAGTCAGGTCACACCCGGTCCTATCGGCATCAATTGTGCGACATATGTCGGCTATACCGCCGCAGGTTTCTGGGGGAGTGTGCTATCTACTTTTGCCATCGTGCTCCCGAGCCTGATCATCATGCTCAGTATCTGCAAGGCCTATTTCTGGCTCACGAAGCGTTTTCACGGCAATCCGTATTTCGAGCAGACACTCCGCATGCTTCGTTTTACCGTCATCGGACTCGTAGCATCGGCAGCCTTAATACTGATCAAACCCACCAATTTTATAGACTCCACTTCGTGGATCATCTTTGTGTCGGTAGCATTCTTTACGGTCCTACCGAATATTGTAAAAAATAAGGCGACTGATATCCTCAGTCACCCGATTTTATTAATCATTCTATCCGGTATAGCGGGCTATTTCATCTACCGCTAAATCCGCTCCAATTTTGCGTGTGTAAGAAGTAAGGTTTTCGTACCTTGCTTGTCGAAGTGAATCTCTATCTTATCGTTTTCTGTCACTTCATCGCGGTACACGCGTACAACCGTTCCGTCCCCAAACACGCGATGTGTCACGCGGTCTCCGGCTTTCCATTCCGACGAAGCAATTGCACTTGTCGCCCCGGCAACCGAAGTGACAGGTCTGCTCGGCGCAACAGGCCTTTCCGGCATCGGCACAGGCCTTGTTGTAAAGCGCGGAGCCGCCGGTCGGCTCATCTCAAAGAACCTCTTGTCGATATCATTGAGGAAGCGGCTGGGACTGTTAAACGCCATTTGCCCGTTACGGAAACGCTGGCGGGCGAAAGAGAGGTAGCAACGATCCATCGCGCGAGTGATAGCTACATACAATAACCGGCGTTCCTCTTCAATCTCTTGCGGTTTGACGCAGAACTGCGAAGGAAAGAGATTCTCTTCCAGACCGGCGATAAAGACCACCGGAAACTCCAAACCTTTGGCGGCATGAACGGTCATCAATGTCACGCGCTCGGTAGTGTCCGCCAAGTTATCATCTTGGTCCGTCAGCAGACTGACTTCGCTCAAGAAATCCGTAATTGGCGTATAATCGATTCCTTCATTCTGCCTTTGCTCCACGAATTCCCGAATAGCGTTCAGCAACTCCTGTACATTCTGCGCGCGATCAATACCTTCTTGTGTATGATCCAAAGCCAACGCGGTTATCACACCGGTCATGCGCAGCGTTTGCTCTGCGAATTCGTACGCATCCACCTCTTCGCTTAGCGTTCGCAACTGATCCACAAGTGCCGCAAAACCACGCAACTTCGTCTTTGTCGCTGCACTTACATCTAAAGCCGTCTCTTCCGGCGCTCGCATCACATCGAGGTACGACCGATGATGTTCGATAGCATTCGCCGCTACTTTCTTCATCGTCGTGTCGCCGATACCTCGACCCGGAAAAGCGATGATACGAAGCAACGCTTCGTTATCGCGAGGGTTGACGGCCAAACGGAAATAACCCAGGGCATCTTTGATCTCTTTGCGTTGATAGAACGAAGTGCCGCCGTATATACGATAAGGGATGTTATGTTTGCGTAACTCATTCTCGAACGCACGCGATTGTGCATTCGTGCGATACAGAATAGCAATATCGTCGTATCCGTTCGTGCGGTGCGCAAACTGAATCAGTTTCGTTACGCCTTCTGCTTCTGCGCGGTCGTCCATATACGCTTGCAACGCCAGCGGATTACCTTCTTCTTTCTCCGAATAGACGGTCTTCTCTATCTGGTGTACATTCTTGTGAATCAGCGAGTTAGCGGCATTGACGATGTTTTGCGTGGAACGGTAATTGCGCTCTAACTTGAATAACTTCGCCTGCGGATACACCTGCCTGAAATTAAGAATATTGCGGATATCCGCTCCGCGGAAAGAATAGATACTTTGTGCATCATCCCCTACCACGCAGATATTGTTCTGCGGTTCGGCCAGACGCTTGACGAGCAAGAACTGAATATAATTCGTATCCTGGTACTCATCCACCAACAAATAACGGAATTGCTGCTGATACTGCGTGCGGACCTCCGGACTGATATCCAACAACCGCAACATATTGATTAGGAGGTCATCGAAGTCCATCGCATTGGCCGCTTTGAGTCGTGCCTGATAGAGTTCGTAGATGGTTGCTGTCTCGTACATCCGCACCTCGCGATCCTCACGCAGCAACTGTTGGTTCGTGCCGTATTGTGCCGGACTGATACCGCAGTTTTTAGCCATCGAGATACGACTTAACACCGCAGCAGGTTTATACACTTTCTCGTCTAATCCGCGTTCTTTACAGATTGCCTTAAGCACGGATTTCATGTCGGTCGTATCGTAAATCGTGAAATCGTGTGTGAAACCCAGTAACTCCGCGTGCGGGCGTATGAGACGCGTGCATATGCTATGGAACGTGCCCATACACAGGTAGCGCGCGTCCGAGGCAGACACCAGCTTCATGATACGCTCTTTCATCTCCCGCGCCGCCTTGTTGGTGAAAGTCAACGCCATGATACTGCTCGCAGGCACACCTTGTTGTAACAAATATGCGATACGGTAAGTCAGCACACGCGTCTTACCTGAACCTGCGCCGGCCACAATCAGCGAAGGACCTTCCGTATAGGTGACAGCCTCGCGCTGCGAAGTATTTAATTGATCCAGAAAATCCATTAGTTTTGTTATATGCGTCGAATAGCCGCTAAATGATGGGTATAAGCACTTTGCTCCGCAGAGAATATACCAGTTTCATCGAGTTTTTCCACTTTCACTCTGCCCGAACAATGAATCACTCGCTCTGCGTCGATAGCTATTCCTACATGACTGATTTTACCATCCTCATGATCAAAGAAAACCAAATCACCGGCTTGTACGTTCTCTAATTTTGCGACTTCCTTTCCTTGCGTTACTTGTTCGCTGGCATTGCGAAGAAGCGACTTGCCGAACAAACTCATCACCACCTGCGTGAAACCCGAGCAATCCATGCCCATCGCATTCTTTCCGCCCCAGAGATAAGGAATATTTAGAAAGAACCGAACCGTTTGTAGTAAGTTCCCTTGGTTCATCTCCCGCGGCGCAGTAAGCACCATCGAGGGGTCGATACGAAAACCCACACCCAACACTTCGAAGCGTCCGTCTTTATAGTTCGTCAGTCGTGTGCCTGCCGTCAAAGGAATGGTCTGACCATTATTCTCGCTTACGGCATACGCCATCGGCATCGCTACCATTGCAGCACTCTTCAGCGCCGCACCATAACGCTTCTCTTCCTCCGCATTCATCGGCGCAATCATCTTCGCGTCCACCCATCCTTCCTGTCCGTCAGAGAGCAATTGAACGCGATTCCATCGGGGAATTTGCTCCAGAATGGTGCATAACTCGCCGAAGAGTATTTGGGTACTTTGTTCTGCGCCTTCGCGCGCTTCTGTCCGCACAGGAACAACACTATGTAATGAGATGGCTTTCATCGCAATGAGTTTAGAAATTATAGCCATATGGATAGCCCACACAGCGACATTTGTATTTCTTAGATGTATGTTTGGTCTTGTATTGCTTGTGCTTATTTTGTTCTCCGCCGACAGGGAACAAACAAGTCGCACGCACTCCCACAACGATATTTCGCAATGAACCGGGGTTGACATCAACGGCCGAATACACATGATGCATCGTCACATTCATGTATTGGGACACATCCCATGCCGTTTTGGTGGGGGTGGTGGGCTTGTCCAATACGTTGAGTAATCCGACTTCAGCAAAAGCACCGATACGTAATAATCGATCCAAACCGTTTTTGCCTTGACCGATTTTGATGGTGCCTCCCAACTCAACCAACAGACGAACGTCGTTTTTATACTTCATCTGTCCCTTTGTTGAAACCGGCTCGTAACTATGGTAGCCATGAGAGAACATGTCGTCTATGTAGTCGTCATAGTATCTGCCGTAATAATCTGCCGCGGAAGCCAATTGTGCAGTCTGATGCGTCCACGATGCGAGGAATAAACTATACTGCGCACCTACCATCATATAGAATGGCTGGAATTCAAAACCAATCATCACCGGGGTGTGGAACCATAAACTTGAACTCATATCGCTGCGGCTTTTCAGCGAACCAAGATACATAAACTCAATCCCGCGGGTATCAATCATTTGAGCAGAAAAAGTCTCATCGGCTACTCCTACGCGCGGGTGTTCACCGGATACCGCCGCACCTATACTCAGCAGAAAATGTCCGCGCCGGTATTGATATTGCAACGTGACTCCTTCCCCAAAACCAACGAGAGGCTTGGTCTCATTGAATTGATCCAACTTATACAACTGGAACGGAGAGGATACCGAAGCGCCTACACCAATATAGTGCTGCGTAAAACTTATTTGCGCCAGCAGTATAGTTACTATGAGTGCTCCTATCCGTTTCATCTTACCATGATTTTAATCACTTTCCGCTGCCCGGATTCCAAAACCACTTCTACTAAATAGATTCCTTGTGTGCTCGGTGCACTGATCTGCGTATCTCCATGAACAAGGGAATACGTACTTACTTTTTCTCCCATCAGACTATACATCGTCAGGTGGGCATTCTGCGTGACGGAAACACATATCATTTGCTTGCGCGTCACGATAGTCGGGTACAAACTAATATCTGTATGTTCCGTGATGATAAGCGGACAAGTCATCAACTGCAGACCACTCTTTTCCGTCAGCATAGCACTGTATTCGGCGCCTACTTCAAGAGGCTGATACAAGTATGGTCCGGTTTCGCCCACAAGTTTCTGGCCTTTCTTATACCACTGGAAGTCCGTGAAATCATATCCGCCGTTATAGTCATGCGTTAGCACAAAGATGGCATCCAGCCAACCTTGTTCTAAGACGGTCGAGGGGAATAGCAACGTAAACGGCTCGTTGCCGCTATACTTGAGTCGGCTATGGAACCACAATTCGATATCTACTGAGAAGATACCTGCTTTGACATTATAAGGTATGGTTACAATATCATCTTCTATCGGATAAGTACCGTTCTCAAAACCAGCCCGTATCGCATCTTCGGAGAAACTCAGTCGTGCGTCTGTCAGATAACCGGTATGCTGAATAGCGATCTCTAACGCTCCTTCGCCCGCGCATTGCTCAGCAATACTAAAGGCCACATTCTCAACGATATTCTCCTTTACTGTTAGGTTCAGCGTAACAACACTGTCGCACTTGTTCACTGTTTCCAGTCTCTTAGAATAAGCACCGGCTATTTCATAGTCCTCTCCATGCCACGTGTATGTCTCGCCATCTATGATGCTTACTTCTTCCGCGGGCATATTATAGGTCGGATACACGGAAACGATTAGCGTATCGAGCACATTGAGTGTGTTAACAATGGTATCTATGCCGGCATGGGTAAATGGCCCATAGTCAAGCCCCGTGCGAGGCCAAGTATAGATTTCTCCTTCACACGTTTGTGCGTAATCCTTTATACAACTCAAGCGTTCGGGAGCATTGACGGCGATGGACTTTTGGCAGTTATGTGTGCCTCCGATAGTTTGGACGGTGAGGGTGTGCTCTAATCCGTCAGCTGTGAGCCCTATGAAGGTAGCTTTAGCAGTTTGTTTGTCGAATACATCAGGCACGAAAGCCGGTGTGATGTCGTCCGCAGGTCTTCCATCAAGGTCAACAGAAAGCGTACCATCTTGGTTATAATAGTCGAAAGTGACTATCAAGTCGTATACGTTGCTGTTGCAATCGGTGACATCCGTAGCGCTGTGTTGTATGTTGTCTATCTTAGGTTGTGCCGGTTCGATGTAGTATGCATAAACAGCACAATCGGCGTTGCCGTCGAGATAAACTTCATATCCGTGTCGTCCGCCTGGCGTATGCTTCTCATACGTGAAAGTATACTCTTTCTTAGTGTCCGTAGAGGTAGTAGGAATTTGCGCTATGTTGCCTTTCCAGTCTTCGATAATAAGGTCTCGTCCTGTACCATTAGCGATGTCAACTTCTACGTTGACACTATAAGTACGATCTCCGCAAGCGTATGGTAGAACGGAAGCGGTCGCCGTAAGATGAATCTCTGTTAGTCTGAGTGTAACGATACTGTCGCACTCGGGGAACTGCGTCGATGTGAATATCTTTGTAGGCGGTGTATCGTGAATAGTGTATGCCGTGCCGTACCACTCAAAGTGTCCACCATAGCAGTAAGATGCCGCAGT
>JAFSQV010000057.1 GCA_017446455.1 Paludibacteraceae bacterium | reverse complement strand
GCGAACGGTACGGAGCGTGAGGTGGACTATTTCCAACGCGACGAGATGCCTGTATGCCGTACGCAGCCGGCAGATATGAGTGCTTTAGAGTGGAGACCCGCGGTTGCTGCCGTTACGGGTAATGCTACCTACCGTCTTTATCCTAAAGACAATGTAGGCCCCTATGACATCAAATTCGTTAACTGGAATGGTGCACAAATAGGCGCTACGCAAAGCGTTGCAAAAGGAAGCATGCCTAATGTACCGGCAGATCCGACCAAACCGGCATTGGATGATGTCGAATTTATATTTGCAGGATGGTCTCCTGAAGTAGTAGCGGCTACTGCTGCTGCAACATATACCGCTACCTTTACCGAGCAGCCGATTACATATACCATCCTTTGGAAGAACTACGATGGTACAACGCTGGAGACCGATGAGAACGTCGCTCCGAATGCTGTGCCGCAGTATAATGGTGCGACGCCGACGAAGCCGTCGGATGAGACGTATCACTATGCGTTCAGCGGATGGACGCCGGTGATTGCCGCCGCAACGGAGGATGCCGTTTATACAGCAACTTATAGTGCAACGCCGAAAGATAAATCGGTCAGTACGTCCGAAGCGCTCGAGAGTGGTAAGCAGCAGACGGTCACCAACCTGATTATTGAGACGGCAGGAAAGTTGACGATTCCGAGTACGTCGCGTATCAATGCTACCAACCTCATCCTCGAGGCGACGAGCAATGCTTCCGGTCAGTTGATTACCAACGCCAATACGAGTATCAATGTCACCGGCAATGCATACTTCGATTGGACGCCGAATGGCGAGGCTGGAACGGCAAGCCGTACGTGGTATGCCATAGCTGTGCCATGGGAGGTAGATGCAGAGAACGGAATCTTCCTGAAAGAAACGGGTCGTCACTTGGTAATCGGTCAGGACTTTGACCTCATCTACTATGATGGCGAAACGCGTGCTTCGCAGGGTAACAAACCGGCTTGCTGGAAATATGTGCAGCACGACGCGAACAAGACCATGCATCCGGGACAGTTGTACATGATGTACTTCGATCCGGGCTTCGTGACCATTCGCTTTGCGAAGAAATCCGGTTCTGCGGTTATCTATAACAGTCCGGTGAACGTATCGCTCTTCCCGGAGAGTACTGGAAATGATGATAAGGACGCTAACTGGAACGGTATCGCTAACCCGCGTACGTACTACGCATCGTTGAGCGCAGGAACGGCCACCTACGCGCAAGTGCTGAATAACGGTAACTTGGATGATTACTTTGCTAACCCGGGTGCGCCGGTATATCAGACGATCAACCTCGCGGCTTCGAAGTTCACGGTAGGCAAGCCGCTGTTCGTTCAGGCGACGCAGGCTACTCCGGTGGTAGTGACGAAAGAGACGACAGCCGGTATCGTGAATGCCGCTCCGCGTCGTCGTGCGGCTGCTGCTGAGTTGCCGCAGGGTATCGCGGCCGTTTACCGTCTGGCGATTGCCGGCGAAGATCAGCCCGAAGCGGATAACCTGTTCGTACAGGTAGCCGAGGACGAGAAAGCAGACCGCTATACGATTGGCCAAGACCTCGTAAAAGGCGGCATCGCTTCCGGTCGTGCTCAGGTATGGGTGAACCGTTATGATGCGAAGCTGTCGGTGAACACGCAGGCACTGAGCGAAGACGAAGCTACTTATCCGTTGACGATCCAGGTGCCGGCTAACGGAGACTATGTACTGAGCGTAGGCGCGAACGAGAACGAGGACTATGCATTGTACTTGACGCGTGAAGGTGAGGCAATCTGGAACCTGAGCGAGGGAGCGTATACGGGCGCGTTCGAGAAAGGCACGACGAGCGAGTACGGCCTGCGCGTAAGCGCCAAGAGTCCGCAGATCGCTACGGGTATCGACGAAGCGGTTGTTGACGCGAAGGGCGAGACGCGCAAGGTATTGATCAACAACACGGTATTCATCATCCGTGGCGAGAATGTATATAGTGTGGACGGCCAATTGGTAAAATAAATGGTACATGGTAAATGATAAAATGGTAAATGGCTTTATGGAAAAGAGAGAATATATGATTCCCGCAGTGGAAGTGATGACGGTCAGTACCGTATTGATGCAGAAGACGGGTGAGGCGAGTCTTCTTCCCGGACCCGGCTCCCTTGCCCCCAAGCGCAAAGAGACGGACGTCTTTTAAGGCTTCTAAGCAACAAAAATGCAAAAAAATCGGCATACAAATTTGCGTATGTCGATTTTTTGTTGTACTTTTGCAGCGGATTTTGTTGGAAAAATAACAAAATAGCGTGGGATTTATATTGGAAAAGTAACATAATTGTCTGTAAAACCATATAGAAAAGTATCGTATGATAGACAGGAATATTGACAAATTCATTGAAGATCACTTCAATAGTTCAAAATCTGCTTTGCTTCTGACAGGCGCACGGCAGGTCGGGAAGACATCGGCCATTCGGAAGTATGCCGAAAAAGCACGATTGAATCTCGTGGAAATCAATTTTTATGAGGACAAAGAGGCGCGTCGTATTTTTGAAGGAGCACGTAATGTGCAGGAAGTGCTTTTTCGCATGAGTGCTTATTATCACCAGACTCTGCAAAAAGATAAAACACTCATTTTTTTTGATGAGGTACAGGTGTATGCGGACATAGTGACGTGGGTGAAGTTTCTGGTTGAAGAAGGCGGTTTTCTGTATGCATTGAGTGGTAGCCTCTTGGGCGTGACCCTCAAAGATATACGTAGTATACCGGTTGGTTATATGGCAGTCAAAGAGGTGTTCCCTTTGGATTTGCGCGAATTTGCGCAAGCACTGGGGGTGAGCAATCAGGTGATAGAGAGTCTTGAGCGATCATGGAATGACTGCATCCCGGTAGATGAGGTGGTGCATGAAAGTATGCTTCGGATAGTGACTTTGTATCTGCTGATCGGCGGTATGCCGGCGGTGGTGCAGACGTACTTGGATTCGAACGACTTGCAAGCCGTAAGAAAGAAACAGGACGAGATTTTACAACTATACAGATGGGACATTGCCCAATATGACCCGAACAACAAATTGTATATTGATGAGATTTTCTCTTTGATTCCCTCTGAGTTGAATGCCAAGAACAAGCGCTTTATTCTGAAAGACATGAACGAACACCGCCAGTATTCGCGCATGGAAAACGGTTTTATATGGCTGAAGGATGCAGGTGTGGCACTGCCTACTTACAATGTCTCTGAGCCAAAGACCCCATTGAAACTGAATGAAAGCAGATCGTTGTTCAAACTATTCCAGAATGATGTGGGGCTGCTGGCAGCGCAATATGCGGAAGGCATCGCATTGAAGATGTTGTCGGGAGATGTCCAGATCAATTACGGAGCGGTGTATGAAAATCTGGTGGCTCAAGAATTTCGCGCTCACGGCTGGCAGTTGTATTATTACAACAACAAGAAGCAAGGTGAGTTGGACTTTCTGCTGGAGCAGGACAACCGGATTATTCCGATAGAGGTGAAGTCAGGAAAAGACTACCAACGTCATGTGGCATTGAGTAATGTAATGGCTTCTTCCGATGATTCTATCCGGCATGCTGTGGTGCTTTGCAATGGCAATATGAAACGACAGGAGCGGATTGTTTATGCTCCGGTGTATATGACCATGTTTATGCAAAAACAAACTGCTGAAGCTCCTTTGATATATATCCCGGATATGACAGGCTTGACGACCTGAACAGCCTGAACAGCCTGAATCCTCTGGTTATGCGATCGCAGTGCCTTGGGAGGTAGATGCGGAGAACGGAATCTTCCTGAAAGAGACGGACGTCTTTTAATGAGCGAAAGCCGCATGTACGTGAGAGCGTAGGTGCGGTTTTTTGTATAAAAAGGAAAATATTTTGCATTTTTTAATAAAAATATTTGTATATGTCGCAAGAAAACAGTACTTTTGTGGCAAATTTCCGAAAAATAAGGAAAGATTTTAGAAAAGTTTCCTTGAATATGGATAGAATTTACTGAATATGGCAAGAAAAGAGTTATTCAAATCACTAATCGCATTGAATCAGGCAGAGTTGCCGTTTGAACGTATCGAACGCGAGATCATCCTACCCAAGAATCCGGAACTGATAATAACCGTTCCCGGTGTACGACGTGCCGGAAAATCATCGTTGTTGATGTTGGCCGTGAACAAGCTATTAGCATCAGGGGTGAAACGGGAGCAGATACTGTGGGTGAACTTCGACGATGAGCGCATCGTCGGGATGCCGACAGAGGAATTGGACGAAGTGCTGCAAGCCTATCGGGAGATGTACCCGGAGATGAGCCTGAAAGACGTATATATGTTCTTCGACGAGATACAGAACGTTGCCGGTTGGGATCTGTTTGTGCTGCGCGTGTTCAAGTCGTACTGCGAGCATGTGTATGTGACGGGAAGTAATGCGAAGTTACTTTCGTCGGAGATCTCCACGGCTCTGCGCGGATGGACGTTGGATTACGAGATGTTGCCGTTAAGCTTCAGGGAGTTATGCCGATTCAAGGGGATAGATGCGGATAGCTATTTGGAGAGCGACAAAGCGCGACGTTACGCAGCGATGGAGGAGTATATCCATGGAGGTGCGTTCCCGAAAGTGGTGCTGACGAGTGATCAGTCGTTGAAGTTGCGTTTGCTGCAAGGGTACTTCAACACGATGCTGTTCCGGGATCTGGTGGAGCGTCATAAGATAAAGAATATTGAGGCATTGCGATATTTCCTGAAGCGCGTGATGCTGAACCTGACGAAGACGACATCGATCAATGCTATCGTGAACGACATGCGTTCCAGCGGTGTGACAGTGAGCAAGGATGACTTGTATGACTGGGCCGACTGGGCCGTGGATGCGTATATGTTCGTCCGGTATCCGAAATACAGTGCGTCGTTGGTGAAAGAGAACCAATCGCTGCGAAAATACTACATGATTGACACGGGAATGCGTCAGGCTGTGCTCATGCCGCAATCGGAAGACAAAGGGAAACTGCTGGAGAATATAGTGGCGCTGGAATTGTTCCGTCGTAGGGGTGCAGATAAGAAGATATTTTACTGGCAAGACGGGCATGAGTGCGACTTTGTAGTGCAGCGGGATGAGCGCGTGGAAGAGGTGATACAAGTGACGTGGGACATGGAGAACGAGGGTGCATGGCGGCGTGAGATAGATGGGGCGAAGGAGGCAGCGCGTGGAACGCGATGCAACAAACTGACAATCGTGACGCGAGATCGGAAAGAGACGATAGAAGAGGACGGATTCCGAATCGAGGTTATGGGGGTCGAAGAATGGCTGAAGCATTAACAATCGTATATCTCGCAAATAATCATTTGATGGGGCATCGTATGGAATAGAGTAGAAAAAGGCGCTTCGGCGCTTTTTTTGTGCCCGTTCGACACCTTTCATGCACGTACCTATTGTTAAGCAAAGATTGCACAATTGTAAAATTTTGGCATAATTGTAAAAAAAACTTGTGTATTTGGAAAAAATGTTGTACCTTTGCGCCGGATTTTGAAAACGATGCAATCGTAAATGGCAGAAAGCAATCAGATTAAACATAACGCCACCCACTCGATAGAACTTACGTATAGTTCGCAAGAGATAGAGCACCGTATATTCACCATACGGGGAACACAAGTTATGTTAGATCGTGACCTTGCCGAACTATTCCAAATCAAAACGATTGCTCTTAATCAAGCTGTTAAACGTAACGCTACTCGCTTTCCTGAGAGTTTTCGTTTCCAACTGACACAATCAGAAACAGACGAACTAATCACAAATTGTGATAGGTTTCAATCACTCAAACATTCCGCTTCTACTCCTTACGCTTTTACTGAACAAGGCGTAGCCATGCTATCTACCGTATTGCGCAGTGATATTGCTGTTCGTCTCAGTGTGCAGATTATCGAGGCCTTTGTGGCTATGCGCCGCTTTATTGTAGCTAATGCCGGTATATTACAAAGGCTCGATTCTTTGGAACAATTCCGCTTAGAAACGAAGCAAGAAATAGCTTCTATAGGACATAACTTTGAGGCGCTCTTAAATCGATTGGATGATGGTTCTGTAAAACCGATAGAAGGAGTTTTTGTGGAAGGTAAAGTGCTTGACGCTCGCATCTATTTGGAAATTGGGAAAACGCTTGTTTGCCTTTGACAAAATGGGGCTGGATAAGAATTTAATACTAAATCAATTATAGTTAAATGGTATAAATGCAAACCGAATATATAAATAAAATGTTCAATTTTACCCCCCCCCCATACGCAAAAAAATATCGTAAACGGCGGGAAGGTAGATAATCGCAGATAGGTAGCGGTGCTTGACAAATGTCCGGCATCGTTTGTTCGTTTTATAGCATAACATTTAAAATCAAACAGATATGAAGAAAATGAGGAAGTTATTTTTAAAATTATCAATGCTGCTTTTTGTGTTCACAATGAGCGTGAATGCAGCGTGGGCGGATGAACCGCAGAAAATCTATTTAGCATCGCTTAAAGCCCAAGTGGCTCCGGCTTCGGCTGGTTCAGGTCAAGTGCAATTGACTTGGTTGGATATCAAAGGCAAGAAAATGACGAGCCCGTTGGCGCAACAGATTCAGCCGACTAACCCTGTCGGACCGGATGAGACGGCACAGGTGCTCGGTGGTACGCTGTGTGCGATGGATGGTGTTGAAGTGGATCTGGTGGAAATTGGCAGCTCCGGTTCTCAGGTCTACATGACTTCTTTCCTCTATTTCCAGGCGGATGCAGTGCCCGCTAATGGCTCCTATTTCTCACATTGGACATTTAGCGACCCCAGAATTACGCAATTGGATACTATCGGTACGCGTAGCGGAGGTTACTATTTTAAAGTGTTGCCGGATTCCGCAAATAATGCCTTGTATCCGAGCGCAGCAGTGATGACCGTTGCGCAGCAAGTAATGGCTGCGCCGAACAATATCTATGCGGTGTTTAACAAGTATCTATTGTCTAATCCGCAAGCGGGCAATGGGTCATTAAGTGCAACATATCCCAATTCAACTCAATTCAATGTGACTGTAGATGTGGAGGGCGATTTGAATTCCTTTGACTTGCAGGACGTAGCGCTGCCTACATTCTCGGAAAACAGCCATAGTCAATGGAATTATGTTATGCAAGGAGTGACTACTACCCTGATTTCTGAGCGGAAAATGAAAGTGACTGTGCCTGTCACCTTTACTACGTGGGAGGGTATCACGGCTGACACGTATAAAACGACAATAACGATAAAAATGGCAGGAGAGAATCCTTCTACCCTGAACATTCCCTTAACCGTAGAGGTTAGACCTGTAAGTGCCAATGATGCCAGTGTGACCATCAACAACGGCGACCCTACCGCTTACGCTACGTTAGCTGATGCTGTAACTGCCGCAAACGCTGCTTCCGGCGATGTCGTACTGACTCTGCTGCGTGACGTACAGGTAAAAAGCACCATCACTTTGACGAACACGATGACATTGGATTTGAATGGCTATGAACTATACACGGATACCGTAACGTATACTGAATTTAACCAAGGTAAAGGCATGGTAGGCAAGCCGGTACTGAAGGTAAATGCATCCGGTAAGACTATCACCTTGGTATTTAACAAGGTAGGCGGAGCTATTCATACCAAACCTGCTATCAATATGGGCGGATTCGGTACGTACATGGCCGATGGTATAGGTGTAGAGGTAGAAAACGGTACGTTGGTACTGAATGGCGGAACAATCATTGCTGAAAACGGAGTGAATCAATACGATCTATCCGGTCAGCAGATCCTTGCTATCGCCGTGAAGGTAGATGCGAACGGAACCTTGATTCAGAATGGTGCTACCATAGAGGCTATTTCTGCCGGTCCGAAAGCGTTCGGTATCTATAACGAAGGAACGGTAACGGTTAATGATGGAAGTGTATCTGCTACGGCTGATTTCAATACCGCGATGGCTGTGATGGCCAATAACGGTTCTACTACCACTATCAATGGCGGATCGTTGTATTCGCTGGCTAAAGAAGTGGAAGGTACGGAAGAACGGAAAGATGGACTCACTTCTACGGCTATTGCCACGTGGACGAACTCTTACGCAGTTAGCGCCCAGCCCGGTAGTACCGTTACGGTAAACGGAGGTACGTTGTTTGCTGAGGCTATCAATGCGGACCGTGCTTATACAGTGGCCTGTCTGGCCGGTTTCGGCGGATCGCTGACGATTAATAAAAAAGCCGTTGTACATGCCAAGTCGCCGAATACTATGTATTCCTTCCCGATTGCTATCATGGGCGGTCCTGTGACCATCAATGGCGGTAAATATATCGGTGAGTGCAAGTCTTGGCGTACGGGTAATGATACGATATGCCCGCCTGCTTTTGGCGTGGACTTTACATACGTAACCTTCAAATCCGGTTATAGCCAGACGGAGATGTTCTTCCACGAGGATGATGGGTTCCCGACATCCTATGACCATCCGACCTATACGAACTATAATATCGCTTATGGTTTAAAGGAGTATAGCGAAGGATTCCGCTACATCGCAGTGAGCGAGGAGAATACTACTCCGCGTGAAGCAGGTGTGGCCGTTGCTCGTATCGGTTCGACCGGTTATACAACGCTTGAGGATGCTATCGCGTACGCGAATAATAATACGGATAAAGAGTTGGTTATTTTCATGACCAATGACTATACACTGCCTGCCGGTAATTATACGATTCCGGCAAAGACGACGCTTGTTGTTCCAATGAGCGATACGCAAGAAAGGGAAGCGAACAAGACCTGTCCTCGAATTGTCTTTAATGATATGCAAACCGATCATCCGTATGTGAAACCGTTTGAGTTCCGCCGGTTGACGTTTGCCAATGGCGTGAATATGGATGTATATGGAGCAATCGAGTTGACCTGTACTCAATTCTCCAGTAACGAGTCCTATACCAGTCAGCCTTACGGTGCGTATGGCCGTTTGGTGATGGAAGAAGGGAGTCATATGACGCTGCAAGGCGGTTCGGAACTCCGTGCGTGGGGCTTCATGACTGGAACCGGTGAGACCGATGCCCGTCGTAACGCAACAGTGAGAGAGATGTTCCAGATGGGAGACTGGAAAGGTGCATTCACATCTGTTGAGATTACCGGTATGGCTCCCGGCGTTGTAGCGGATCATAGTGACAAGAAGATATTCCCTGTAACGCAGTATTTTA
Organism: Paludibacteraceae bacterium; assembly: GCA_017446455.1. Lineage (GTDB taxonomy): Bacteria > Bacteroidota > Bacteroidia > Bacteroidales > Paludibacteraceae > Colicola. The sequence goes on along the minus strand of JAFSQV010000057.1, from coordinate 613 downwards.
TTCAGAATGTAGAATCTCCGGTTAAATACCACCCGGGAGCCGTTCTTACTACGACAGCGACCGTGTCGGAGGGATTGATTGGTACGTTGGCTGTAGCCATGTCGGCTAATGACATCAAGATTGTCGGCGTGTCCGGACGTGATGCATCCATCTTCCTGATGAACGATGAAGCGGATTCCGAGAATACATGGGTACGCAAATGGTATGACGCGGAGCATGATGTGCAGGTATATGATGTCAATAGCGCTGCCGATATCGGTTCAATGTTGCTGGATATGGGCGAATTGAATGTGCCGCTAGGTAATTTTGGAACCATTCCAGTTCGTCTCAATTCGGCTAAATTCGATCTGCCTATTACTTCTAATATGAAGATTCACTTGCTTACGGGATCTATGAACTTTGAGCAGAATACCAGTTTGCTTCCAGGGGCCGAGGTAGAGGTGGATAAAGGTGCAACAGTCAGCGTATTTATCAGCGCTGAGGATACCGCTAAGTTGGAAAGATGGCATGCTGCAATTGAGGCAGGCGAAGAGCCGAATCCGGCAGATACTGTCCTTTATACCGGTGCGCTCTATGTATATGATCAGGCTAACTGGGATAAATATGCATATTG
>JAFSQV010000056.1 GCA_017446455.1 Paludibacteraceae bacterium | reverse complement strand
AGGAGGTGGTGAGGATTTGAGCAAGTTAGGTTCTCTGGACAAAATGCTCATCATCAGTTCTGACAGTGACGGAGGTAAAAAGCAGATTGATAAAGACATCCGGACACTTTCGACCGACAAGGACTACGAAGTTTTGATGACCAGCCATTCTTCTGGTGGCGACAACATGTTCATTTTCACGAACAAACGCAAACCGCACGAACTCATCATCGGCACTATTGGAAAAGATGATAGTTCGATGGTAGTCGCTGTTGGCGACTTCTCCAAAGAGGACATCAGCAATTTCCTTAACCAGTAAGTAATCTTAGATATACAGCAACCGCTTGGCAGACTGTAAGCAATTTCGGAATACCTTATCTGTTTGTTAATACCTCGCTATAACTGTCAAGCGGTTGCTGCATATAGTGCCCGAATTAGGGCACTTTTTATTAGCATATCTCGAAAAATTATTGTACCTTTGCATGAATAATTGTCAAATTTGCATAGTTATTTCGAATTTTTTTTTGTACCTTTGCAGCCATATTTCACTTGTTCCCTTTTTTGCTTGTTTATTTTTCGTTTTTATACAAAAGGGAACATGCACAAGTAGAGACAGCGAAGGGAAAATAGGATGATTTTTATGTTAAGACTTGCGTATATGGAAAATTTGTTGTAACTTTGCAGTCGCTTTTCCGCTAACCGGAAAGGAATGCACATTGCACATTGACCACAAACCATATTACCATGACAGACTGACCACTTGGGATCTGTGCCATGATTTCCCCGAAGATGAAATGTACATCGACGGGCTGCACGCTATGCAGTGCCATTTCTATTCCCATAATGTGCCTGTCGAGATCCCCGTGGTGCGCGTGATGAACGCCGCGCACTTCCTTCACGCGTATGTCTTCCAGACCACCTGTTCCGGCGACCAGTCGGAGTACGATGTGCTTGCCTATGGCTCTGTCGGACACGACAAAAAGGTCATGCTCCTCACCCTCATCGTCCTCGTGGCCATGCTCAAGCGTACGGAAGGTTTTCGTGCAAGACAGTGTCGTGACGTGCTCCTCGAAGACCGCAGCGAGGACTTCTATGACGGAGTGTCCCTCTATGACCAATTCCTCAGCTCGGAGGAGAAGCATTTTGCCGAGGAAGATTTCCTCCTCGACACCCACAACCGAATCGCCGAACAGCAGGAAGAAATAGCCCGCCTCATTTCTGAAAACATAACACTCAAACACACTATTACCACTATGGAAAAAGAATCCCGACCTCAAACTGTCATCAACGTGGCTGGTAACTACATCGCCGAAATGACCATCAACAACGACATTCATGACAATCCCAATAGTATCATTTACACCATCGATCCAGGCACCTCTACTGCTAAACCAGAGAACACAGTAGCACCTTCGACTATACCGCCGGATTTCTTTCGTGTTACGGATCGCTTCTCAGAAGCCAATATACGCGAGAGACTCGAAGCGGAACTTAATCAATCCACTTCTAAGATTGACTTTTGCCGTGCACTCTATCGCTTGCAGCATATCGGCTGCATCAGTATTGACCACTACGCGTCTGACGCCCAAAGGGCAAAAGTATTGAATAGTTTTCAGTCAAAATACGAACTATCTGCTAGCGATTTTTGTAGAGCAAGGCAGAATAGATAACGCAGAATTTCTGCATTAGACGCAGAGAATCTGCATTGATTTTGCAGAGAAATTGCAGAATCCGCAGAGTTTTCGCACTCCACTTTAGGGGTGCTTTTTTTATGTCTACTTTTGCACCGCCAATCGGAATAAACATCCCTCCGACTGGCGGTGCTTATGAATAAAATTTCTAATCAAAAAGGCCTGCGAAAACGCAGTTTTGAAATCATCCGCAAACCGGATCTGATCGGCTCGTCCTTCCTCTTTAACAACGTGCGGGTCGCCTACGTCGGCACCTGCCCGGAAACCAACATCTCGTTCTATGCCAACAACGGACAGGGCGGGGTAGTCGGTGTGCGTGTCTATCCCGACGGACGGAAAGTATTGACGAATGCCACTACGTCAACGACCGAGAATTCTCGAATAGATTACAATGCGAAGCGCAAGCAGCGGTATCTGCAATTCAAGGATGCTTTCGGTCAAGGTAAACATATCCTTGCGTCCCATGCCGTCTATATAGCATGGCACAATAAAGAGATCCCAGCCGGTATGACCATCGACCACATCGACGGATGCACGACTAACAACTACATCGGTAACCTCCGCTGTATCTCCAATGCCATCAATAGCCGCGACGGGGGCTTCCTCCGCAAACTCCGTAACAAGGGTATTAATCCCGGAACGTCCTCCCGACAAACGGGAGGAGTGGCCTCCGCCGAGAAGGGCACATGTATCCCCCGCTGGATGCTCTTGCGCTATTTCGACCGCATGGCGCATATAAAAGCGAACATCTCCTCAAGACGCTACAAGCACCTCGATCGCGCCGACCTGATGACCATCCTCTTTTACGACCTCCCCGTCGTCTACAACCACTTCCAGCAACAGTATCACATCGAACTCCCCTTCAAAATGGGGTTGTTTTAATCAATTATTTATTATGCCCAACGACATCAAAAAACTGCGGCGCTTAATGTCCGCCGCCAACCACCTCAAGAAGCAAAACCCCGTCATCCTCCGCGGAACTCCCATCACCCCGAGCCAAGCGCTCAAATACGCCTGGTGGTTCGAGTCTTTCCGCGCCAAACTCAGTACCGGCGTCTGGCGTTTCTCTTACTTCAAGAAAGACGGCTCTATCCGTCAAGCCCGCGGCACACTCTGCATGGACCTCATCCCCGAGGAACGCCATCCGAAGTCTTTGTCAAGTGCTCCGGACGTCAGGCCGGAGAATTACGACACCTTCCCCTACTACGACCTCGATGCCGCCGCCTGGCGCTCTTTCCGTCTCGAAAACTTCATCGGCTTTGTGGAGGAAGTGAAGTAAAGAGAAAGAACCAAAGAGAAAACTATGCAGATTGCTTCTAATCTTTTAAAAAAATAATTTATTTTAATAAATTTTAAAAAAAGCATTCTTATGGAAACATTAGATGATGTCATCCAAAAAAAGATGAGCAAGTCATTGCTAAGCTTTATGATACTTGTAGATCCGGAAAAAAAATACGGCTTCGATAAACCGCTCATTGAGGCATGGAACGCGCTCACTTTGGAAGAACAGCGTAAGATGTACCTCTATCTGCTCTATCGCAAATGGCGAGGTGAAGGCTTCTACGGTACACCGTATGACATCATCACTAACTGCCATCCGTATCCCACTAACTGGAACGGACGACCATTGATCAACCGACTCATCAAAGAAAACAAAATGGTCAGAGCATATTACAACGGCTCCTACGGCATCTACACGCTCGACGAAGCCCGCGTATGGCAAATGACTGATGTTAAACCCTTAAATTAAAATCATTATGGCAAAGAAACAATCTTTTCACTCAAAAGCAATTAACGCAGTTATTACTGCTATCGTACGTGTGCTCTTAGGATGGGCAGAAGAATGGGGCAACGATGCCTTCTTCTTCCTTATCATCGGTGACAAAACTTGCACGGATGTTGCCTGGCACAACACGGAAACTCTCTCCTGTGAGGGGGCATTAGCGCTGGTAGACAATGGTCCCAAAGTTGCAGGTGCCTTCCAAGACATCGAAACATCCTTCGACATCCTCCTCGAAGACCGGCTGAAGGACAATGAGGACTTCCGGAAAGAGTTTGAGAAATCCTCTCCTTCCAAAGACGACCAAGGATGGTATTCTATCGAAAACAATGAAGTAAAATAAAGGCATTATGCAGGGTATATGCAGAGTATATGCAGGCATTCTGCTTCCGTTTACGTGTACACTTTTAAAATTTTACTAATATGGAAGTACTATTATCCGAACAATGTTTAGCCCTAACAGGGATGTTAGACCGAGGAACGGGCTACTATCTTCGCTCGACGAAAAAAGGACGGTTCTTTAGTCAGCGCTCGAAAGGCTTCGTGCCCTCCGACGGCCACTGGCGCTTCATCGCCCTCTGTGCCGAACTCACACGCAACAAGTTGTATGTCACCGACATCAAAGTCCATTGGCTCGAACTGCAAACCGCCCTCTATGAGGCCAGGCACTTCACCGCCTCCGAGCAGGTACGGCGCAACTATGCCGATAAGTGCAAAGCCACCTACAACGCCCGCGACATCCTCAACCTCAAAACCACATTCGACTTATGAAAAAGAATGCCATTACATTCGCGCAATTAACCGCGCGCCTCGAAAGAGCCATCCACGCGGACGTAGGCTTGCAAGGACTGAACATTCTCCTCTACGGATGGATAACCAAGCACGGACGGTGCTCCCGAGCACAGTTCAGACAGCGTAAAGTAACCGATGGAGAAGAATGGTTAACGCCCTCCGAAGCCGAACATTTTTCGCAGTATTGCGGGTATGATTTGACCCGTGATTGAGAAAAGCGTGAGGTTCTTACGCTCCGCGAAGTCACTTTTTTGGTGGCTTCGCTTTTTTATACTACTTTTGCAGCGTCAAACGAAAGGAACCCTATTATGAGCAAACGCAAAATCATCAAAATCGTCATCTCGGTACTGATCGCAGCACTCACTGCCCTTGGAGCCGCCATGGGACTCACGTCCTGCAACGTCGTTCGTACTATCACGAACAAGTCGGAATTCTATCAGCGCGGCGACACAAGCGTAATGATTCAAACGAAAACCACCGAGTCTTACGACGCTTCGAAGAAACTGTAGGTAAAGGACGCGCCTATCCAAAGAATGCGTCTGTCATTAAATCTAAACCTTATTCCCTCTCATCTGGCTTAGAGGGGCTCTCGCTTAAGTTAACTAGCGAGGACTGAGGATAGTCCGAGCTAAGAGCGAGGGCATTACGTAGCGCTACCACGAGGGCTTTGCCCGAAGTCGCGCGAGTAATAGCCAGCAGCGAATGGCAAAAGTGGAATGGAATGACGCCGTGAAATCTGTATCCGGCGCATTGGTGAAAATCAACAAGAAGTCGCAGCACGCGGCAGACCAGAAGATGATTCTGGCTACTCACCGCGTAGCGGCAACCGAGGACACCCACTGCAACCGCCTGTACATCCGCGGTTTGAGTTCCGTAACTCGCTCGACGGTGCCGCAGGCGAAAGAGCTCGCAGCACGTGCTCGCTTCGCTTCGGTAGCAGCAGCTGTCAAAGCGCGCAGCAAGGACCTGATGCAGCAGGCGACCGACATCGCCGACTTCCTCGCGCAGAAGGACACCGCCGGTGGCAAAAAGACCATGCGCGCGTACCTCTGGAAGGTCTGCGGCGATGCCTACGACGCAGCTCTCAACGGCTAACGAAATGGAGTCTCTCTTCGGAGAGGCTCTTTTTTTTGGAAAAAATGAACAAAATATTTGCGTATTCAAAAAAAATGTTGTATCTTTGCGGCGAATTAATCCTAAAAAGGAAGAACAAGATGGAAAAAGATGAGAGAAGAGAGCCGGAGATCGTGTTCAGTCGTTCGGTGAAAGCAGGCAAGCGTATCTATTACTTAGACGTACGCAAAGCGCGTAATGAGGACCTGTATCTGTGCATCACGGAGAGCAAGCGCCGTCAGGCAGAGGGCGAAGAAGCACCGTCGTTCGAGAAGCACAAACTGTTCCTCTATAAAGAGGATTTTGCGCACTTCACGGAAGGCCTGAACGAGGTGATCGGATACATCCGGGACCAACTGGGTACGATCGAGGAGCGTCCGGAGTGGACTCCGGAAGCAAAAGAAGAGGCGGCTGTGGAGGAAGAGTCTAAGAAAAAAGGACTCTTAGGATTTCTTCGGAAATAAGCGCTTTGGATTGAAGGGGTAGGGCGGTAACCGTACCGTCGGCTTGGAGGATAGTAACGACGTTAGTATCCGTTCCAAACCCTGCGCCCTTGTCGCGAAGCGAATTCAGGATAATAGCATCCAGATGTTTGCGTTCCAGCTTATGGAGCGCATTCTTTTTTTCATCATTCGTCTCAAGGGCAAAACCGATGAGTTTTTGCGCGGGACGCTTGCTCTCGCCGAGGGCGCGAGCGATATCAGCTGTCTCTCTAAGAGAGAGGGTGTAAGGTGTAGGGTGTACGGTGTACGAATCCGAGGCAAGGGCCTCTTTTTTGATCTTCTCGGCGGCGGGGGAGGCGGGGGTGAAGTCGGCTACGGCGGCGCAGAGGATAGCGCTATCCATATGCGGCCAAACGGTCACACAGGCCTCGTACATCGCCTGCGCCGAGAGGGCGTCAATGCGGCGGATAGTACCAAAAGGATTGGCGAGCGCGGCGCTCACAGCTCCGCATACGAGCGTCACTTCCGCCCCGCGGCGCGCGCAGGCTTGCGCCAGGGCGAAACCCATCTTACCGGTGGAGTAATTGCTGATGAAGCGCACGGGGTCGATAGGCTCCTGCGTGCCTCCGGCGGTGATGAGGACCTGTTGGCCGCTCATCGTCTGCGGCGCGAGGGCGTACTCCAGCGCTTCCTGCAGTTCTTCGATCTCCGGCATGCGTCCTTTGCCCGACGTGCCGCATGCGAGCGGTCCCTCAGCGGGATCGAGCACGCGTACGTGTTCCCACTCACGGATAGTGCGGATAGCGGCCTGAGTAGCAGGGTTCTCCCACATCTTATCGTTCATCGCCGGAGCAATGACCATCGGCTTACGCGCTACGCACGAAGCGATAGTGGTGGTGAGGGCATCGTCGGCTATGCCGGACGCCATCTTGCCGAGCACGTTCGCCGTCGCGGGCGCCACGATCATCGCGTCGCACCATTCGGGCAGGGAGATATGCTCCGTAGCATGCTCGTTGATAGCCGCAAACACATCTGAATAAACCCTGCTGCCCGAAACGGTTTGCAGGGTTAATTCGGTCACGAACTGCAGGGCATTTCGGGTTGTCGCCACCCGTACTTCCGCACCCGCCTTGACGAGCGAACGGATGAGTTCGGGTATCTTATACGCCGCGATGCCGCCGCTGATACCGACTACGATGTGTTTGCCGGAGAGTGACATTATTTTAACGCGTCATCGCGGTTGCCGGAGCGGTACACGAGTTCGCCGTCGATGAACTCCTGAGTAGCCATCAGCGAGGGTTTCGGCAGACGCTCGTACTGGCGGCTGATCTCGATCTGCTCTTTGTTCTCGAAGGTCTCCTCGAGGTTGTCCTGCGGGATAGAGAAGTCCTGCAGCTTCGCGTCCAACTCTTTCTTGATGCCGGCGCTGATCTGGTTTGCGCGCTTGGCGATGATAGCTACGGTCTCGTATACATTACCTACCGGCTCGGTGAGCTGGTTGATGTCACGGGTTACCGTGTTCTTCGGTGCTTTTGATTCCTTGTAGTTCATGTCGCGCTGGCTGTCCTCGTACATGTACTAAAACTACATTTTAGTAGTAAGTACTCGGACGCCCTCGCTCTTAACTCGGACTATCCTCAGTCCTCGTTAGGGAAGGGCCACTCCCAGCCAGCCCAGGAGGTTTAAATTATTAATTAATCTTTTATTATTTTGCGAATGGTGATGAGCATCTTATCTGCTTCTTTGCGGTGCTTGGAGTCGGGGTACTCGGTGATGAAGTTATAGTACTCATCCTGCGCATCGCGGGCACGCTCCTGCTTGAGTTCCTCGAACGAGTTGACCACCTGCTGGTACTTGGACTGCAGGATGAGCCAGTTGAACTCCTCCTGATACTGGTTGCTCGGGTAGTTCTTGAGGGCGTTCTTGCATACGATCTCGCAGCTGAGGTAGTTATTGCCGAGGTACGAACCGAGGTTATAATACAGCTGCGCACTCTTCAACTCCTTATACGCCAACTTGTCGTACAGTTCCGCCATCTCGCGGTAGGCCTGCTCGGCGTAAGGACTCTCCGGGAAAAGCTCCACGAAGGTCTCAAAGGCGCCGATAGCCTGCGTGGTGATCGTCTGGTCAAGCCGTGCGTCGGGCGAGTCCAGATACTGGCAGTGACCTACCTGGAAATAGGCTTCCGTCGCGTACTTACCCTTTGGGTAATTACGGATGTAGGCTTCGTAGTAATTGGTAGCCGACTCCCATAGTTTCTGACCCATGTAGCAGCGCGCCAGATAGGCGAGGATGTCCTCCGAACGCTCCGAACCGCGGTAGTACGCCGTGACGTCGTCAAAGAGCGTCTGGGCCTTCACATACTGCTTGTCGTTGAAGTACTGCAGCGCCGCCTGGTATTTCTCCTCCGGGTCGCGGGACTTCAACAATTTCTGGTACTCCCCACAACTCGTGAGGACTACCATAAGTAGTAATATGAGGTATAATTTTTTGCGCATCTCGCCAAACCAGCCAAAGGCTATGGTTTTTCTCGTGTCCGTAGACACTCGATTACAAACCAGCCCGCAAAGGCTATGGTTTTTCTCGTGTCCGTAGACACTCGATTACAAACCAGCCCACAAAGGTACTGCTTTTTTCTGAATTATGCAAATAAATTCTTTATTTTGTCGTCATTTCTGCCCATTTTGCGGACTCAACGACCTGTAAACTGTCATTTTCTGCGACGATGAGGTAGCAAGCGGCATCGCCGGCGCGGTCGATCATCGCGAGTGCTTCTTCGGCTCCCAGCACCATACACGCCGTCGCTAAAGCATCGGCACGCATGCAGGAGCTACTGACCACGGTAGCGCTCAAAAGCGAGTGCTGGACGGGGTATCCGGTGCGCGGGTCGATGGTATGACTGCGGCGCTCGCCGTCGGCATAGTAGTAGTTGCGGTAGTTACCGCTGGTAGCCATACATATATCGCTCACCGCTAGCACCTGCTGCAGGTCTTCCTGCGCCCCTTCGTTATTGAGGTTGGGTTTGGTGATGCCTATATGCCAGGGCGCGCCTTTGTCATTCACGCCGTGCGCCACCACTTCTCCGCCGATATCCACGAGCCAGTTGGTGCAGCCCTGCCTACTCAGCACCGCAGCGATCATATCGCATGCCTGTCCTTTCGCCACCGCTCCGCCGTCTATCTGCGTGCGGTAGTCGTCTTTGACGACGCGATGGTTGACGAGCGCCACTTTCTCAAAACCGACGAACGACAGAAGGCTGTCGATGGATGATTGGAGATTGGAGATTGAAGATTGGAGATTGGAATAACTGTCTCCGGCGACTCGCCGGCCGAAACCCCAGAAGTTGACGAGTGGTGCGACGGTGATGTCGAAGGCGCCGCCGGAGAGGGCATAGACACGTTCGGCTTCGGACCACATCGCCTCGAAGGCGGCGTCGGTCGTCGTGTCGCGATTGTCGTTGATAGCACTCAAGATAGAGTGGGGATTGAACATACTGAGGCTGTTGTCAAAGGCCGTCAAGGCAGCTTTTATGCTGTCTTGCAAATCCGCCCGTGCTTCGTAGCGAATATTATAGTATGTCCCGAAGACCTTCCCTTCGTTGCGGAAATACTGCAAGCGAGGTTCGTCTTTCCAACCCCATATGAGCAGCGCTGCTACGGCTAAACCGAGCAGAGCACTGATAACATGTTGTTTGTTTGTCCCTTTCACCTTTCACCTTTCACTTTTCACCTTTCACTTTTCACCTTTCACCTTCCTCAGAACCAGATACCGAGGCCGATGACGCCGTTCAGGCGCTGGGTATAGAGTTTGTCATCGCCGGCTGCTTTCCACAACAGGAGGTTGTACTCCGGGTTGTTCGGGTCGGTCACCAAGCCGTTGGGGTTGATAGAACCCTGCGCGAAGAGGTTAATAGAGCACTTATCCAACTCAAACTCCTTGTCGAACTTCGCGCTGACGTTCACTACGGCGAACTTCGAGTTGCCGTACAGATCGCTGGCCCAAGGCGACATACCTACCTGCGCACCGAGGGTGATGCCAACGCTCTCGAAGGTGTAGTCATAGCCAACCTCGAGGTAACTCGACCATGCGCGGCGTGCTTCACCGGTCGTCTCTTCATAGAGCAGGTCGCCACCGGCTACGGTGGTGTACCAGTTGATATACGCACCGGCTTTGCCGCCGAAGAAATGGCTGAAGTTATATCCGGCCCACACTTCCGTGGTCGATGTTCCGCCTTGCTCGGCGATCTCCGCTACGGGTTTCCAGTTGAAGAAGTTCGTGCCGTCGCAGTAGTAATAGTGGTTAAAACCGACCGTCAGACCGTACAAAGAGAACGAACCGATGATGTCTAACTCCGGCATGAAACGGGTGAAAGCGGTTCCGTCTCCTTGATCCTTTCTGAACGTCCAGTCCGAAGCACCGAGGCTGGACCATGCGCCGATACGGAAAGCGGTGTGCTCGCCGTCATAACCGATCAGCACTTCCGGTTGGAACGACAAACCGCCGTTATACTGACCACGCCAGATATACGCACTGACGATCTCTGCGCCTGCCTCGTAAGCAAACGCCACTTCTGCTTTAGCAGAAGAAACCACCGCCATCACAGCGGCAACAAGAACTAATACTCTTTTTTTCTTAGCCGCAAGGGCACGATTAATTTTACGAAAATTCTTCATTTCAATTGTTTGTTATGTTATTTGAGATAGAATCCTAATCCGATATTCGCATTGATGCTCTGTCGGTGCGGGTTGGAGGGGTGCCACTCGGCGGTGCTGAGGTCGGCCGCCAGGCGGGACGGGTTCATCGCGAACTGCGCCTGCAGCATCATCCCGCAGTGCTCGCTCAGGCTCCAGTCTTTACGTAGCCGGATGTCGATATTCACCACCCCGAAATCCTGCTCGAACAGCGTGTAGAGACTGCGCCAGGGCGTGATACCTATGCCGCCGTACAGACGGATGTCGTACGGGAAGCGATGGGTGTAACTGAGTTCGATGTAGGTGGAGTAGGCCCGCACGGTGTCGCCTGCGGCGTTGAGATATCCGTCTGCGGCCGACAAGCGCGTCGCCCAGAGGATGCTGAGCGGCAGCTTACTGCTGACGGTATAGCGTACATCCAGCTCTAACACATTACCATGGTCCGGGTAGTTATGGAAATCGAAGAACCCGCAGTTGAAATTATGGATATACACCAGTGAGGCATCGAGTCCCCAGCGCGCAAAACCGACGATGAAGTCGAACTCCGGTTGGAAGTGCGTGAAAGCCCAGTCGGTAGTACCGACGCTCCACCACATCTTGGCGTACAGACCTCCGTAGCCTACGTTCGCGCTCGGCTGCAGACACAAGCCTCCGGCATACAGTCCGCGCCAGAGATAGTTGGCGTTGAGCGTCACATCGGCGCCGTAGGTGAAGCCGATATGCCGGTGGTAGTCATCCAACCACTTGCTCTCCGTACTGACCGGCGTGCTCGTAAGCACCTCTTCGTCCTCAATTCGCGTATCTTCGCCCGCGTATACGCGTGCGTAATTCAAAAAAGGTAATGCCCCGATGCACAGCACCAGAGCTATTACCCGTTTCAAAATCGAATGTCGAATACCGTTCACTGCCGTTTAAAGGGCATTCTGAACCTCCCAAGCTTTGCGCAGAGCGACCTCTAAGATCCGCGTATTGCTGAATACGACGATACCTCCGTCGGGACCCGGCTCAATGTGGTAGTCCGCATTACCCTCACCATTGAAATACGCTCTTACCTCATCACCGCTGATGTTCAATTCTGCGGCGATGGCATCCATGCTTCCGTGAGGAAGACTGTCCTTAACTGCACGGAGACGATTGAAAGTTGTACGCACCATAATTGTTTTTGTGTTTTATGATTGTTAATTATGTTTTTTCAAATTTGCCGCAAAGATACGCAAAAATAATCAATTGTGCAAATAATTTGGCTAAAAAAAATGATTTGCATGCATATTTGCCTTTTCTCACAGCATAAACTGCACCGTTCCGGCCACCCAGTGCCGCGGTTGGAGCACGCCGGAGAAGTCGTAATAGAGTTGGTCAGCCATGTTATGCGCCTCGACGCTGATCTTGACATGCGGGTTTTGCCAATAGACGCATCCGTCCAGCAACCACACGGGGCGGTAGTGCTGTATCGTGCCCTCCACGGACGTATATTCGCCTTCCCGCTGCCGGAAAGACAGACTCCAAGAGGCACCGAAACCTTTGTATATCTTATGCTCGATGCGCAGGGTCGCCTTATGGCGCAGGTAGTCCAGCACGTACATCGACAGCATCCCGCCGGCATCGGCTTGCACGTCGTAGAAGGCATAACTTAACTCGATGCGCTTGATCCACTCATGTCCCTGAAAGCCGACGGTGGCTTCTGCGCCCGCCGCGTTGACGCGGGAGTTGTTGGTGCTGCGCCAGACGGTGACCGCAGGGTCCGGCACTTTGATCCAGTCGATGATGTCCCGTCCCCAGCGGTAATAGCCCGCCGCGGAGGCGTACCAGTAGCCGCGCGCGAACCGGATAGCACCCTCGAGTTGGAGCGCTTTCTCCGGCCGCGTGAGCGGGTCTGCCTCTTGGGTGGCGGAATGGTAGTAGAGGTCGGTGAAAGTCGGCACGCGGATGGCGCGGTTGACGTTCACGAAGAGTTGCAGGCCTCGGATGGGTTCGTAGCCGATGTTGGCGCCCGCCGTCCAGTCGTGTCCGAACTGCGAATTCCAGATACCTGCACCGCCGACGGCGGCACTCAGTCCGCGCCAGTAGAAACGCTGCTCGGCGAAGTAGCGGAGTTGCAGGCGGTTGTGTACCCCCATATTCGACGAACGGATGAACTCATCGCGGATCTCGACGCCTGCCGTGGTCTTTGACCACGTGTTCGACCACGCGCCCTCGAGGTGTGCCCCGGAGGTATGAGTCCAATGGATGTTCGGCGCATACCATGCGGGAGCGGCCTGGCCTTCGGCATCTTTGCCGGAGCGGAACAACTCAAAGCGGTCGTAGTGAGCGCGGTAATAGGCGTTGGCATGAATCGCCCAACCGCTCGTCCAGCGGTGCTGGTACGCGGCCGTAGCAAAAGCGGTGCGCGTGGCGTCGAACTGGTTCGGGTATTTGGTGGAGTAGAAGCAGTTAGCACCCGCATCTTTCATCTGGGCGCCCGCTTGGAAGTCTAGGTCTTTCCAACCGGCCTGCAGGTATGCATTCACGATCTGGTAGTCGGTGTTGACGGCATAGCCGCCAGAGCGGTTGTAGGACACGGCGCTGTTCAGATACCACGCGTCTTTGCGTACCTTCACCGCCAAGGCCGGATGGACCAAACCGTACTCGCCGGCCGTCAGTTTGCCGCTAAGCGCTACACCTCTACTCGCTAACTCCCTAACTCCCTCATTCACTAATTCTTTACCTCCTTTCGTCACAATATTAATCGCTCCGGAGAAGGCATCGAGGGCATAGTTGGTGCCTTGCAGCACCTCGATACGCTCGATGAGCAGTGCGTCGATCGGCAGGTCCATCGTATAGTGCTCCGTCTGCGGGTCGGTCATATCGATGCCGTTGAGAAAGACCTTCGCCTGTTTGCCTGTGCCGCCGCGGATAGACAGGTCGGCCTGTACACCGCTTGCGCCGCGCTGACGGATATCGACACCGGGGATATACTGCAGCAGGTCCGCTATGGTCGTCACCGGCAGTATGCGTATCTCATCCTGCGTCATCGTCGCCACCAGACGGTAACCGCTCACCGCCAAGTCCTCATCGGCATGCCCCGTCACGCTCACTTCGTTCAGTTCGCGCAGCCGGAGGTCAGTCGTGTCCGCCGCCTCGCCTGCCCATAAGGGCAGCGCCATCATCATCAGAGAAAATAAAACAACTCGCCTCATACAACATCTTTTGCGAGTGCAAAGGTACTACTTTTTTTGCATATAGACAAGTTACCGCATAATTTTTTATAAAAAATTCGTGCATGCTTGCATATATTATTTTTTTTTGCTAATTTTGCGCCGTAATTTGCCTTAGTAGGGCATTAGGTACAAAAAGGAAACTAATTTTTTTAGCTTTATGGACAAGCAAACACAAGCATGGGTGGACGCTTTTATGGCGAACCTCATAAGTAAAAACCCGGGCGAGCAGGAGTTTCACCAAGCTGTTCGCGAAGTAGTAGAGAGCGTAGCTCCGATGATCATGGCATACCCGTATCTGCGTGAGCAGAAAGTGATGGAGCGCATCGTAGAACCCGAGCGCGTGATCATGTTCCGCGTGCCGTGGATGGACGATCAGGGCGAGGTACAGATCAACCGCGGTTTCCGCGTGCAGATGAATAGCGCCATCGGTCCGTATAAAGGTGGTATCCGCTTCCACGCGAGCGTGAACCTCAGTATCATGAAGTTCCTGGCTTTCGAGCAGACGTTTAAGAACGCGCTGACGACCCTGCCTATGGGTGGCGCCAAGGGTGGTTCGGACTTCTCGCCGCGCGGCAAGAGTGACGCCGAGGTGATGCGTTTCTGCCAGAGTTTTATGACGGAGCTTCAACGTCATATCGGTGCAGACACCGACGTGCCGGCCGGCGATATCGGTGTGGGCGGTCGCGAGATTGGCTTTATGTTCGGTCAGTATAAGCGCCTGCGCGATGAGTTCACGGGTACCTTGACGGGTAAAGGTCAGAACTGGGGCGGTAGCCTCATGCGTCCGGAAGCAACGGGCTACGGCGCATGTTATTTCGCAGAGGCGATGCTCGCTACCCGCGGAGAGAGTTTTGAAGGCAAGCGCGTATGTATCTCCGGCGCCGGTAACGTAGCGCAGTTTGCGGCACAGAAGGCCATGCGCCTCGGAGCCAAAGTGCTGACGCTGAGCGATAGCGACGGCTTCATCTACGATCCCGAGGGTCTCAACGAAGAGAAGCTCAACTATGTATTCGAACTGAAGAATGTGCGTCGCGGACGTATCAAAGAGTATGCGGCTAAGTACCCGCAAGCACAGTACTTCCCCGGCGAGCGTCCTTGGAAGATCGCGTGCGACATCGCGATGCCCTGTGCGACCCAGAACGAGATAGAGAAAGCCGATGCAGAGAACCTGCTCAAGAACGGATGTTTCTGCGTGACCGAAGGCGCAAACATGCCGACGACGCCGGAAGCGATTGCTTTGTTCCAGGGCGCAAAGATTCTCTATAGCCCGGGTAAGGCATCCAAT
Organism: Paludibacteraceae bacterium; assembly: GCA_017446455.1. Taxonomy (GTDB): domain Bacteria; phylum Bacteroidota; class Bacteroidia; order Bacteroidales; family Paludibacteraceae; genus Colicola. The sequence goes on along the minus strand of JAFSQV010000056.1, from coordinate 7,645 downwards.
GCCGGCGGCGTAGCTACCTCCGGCCTCGAGATGACGCAAAACAGCATGCGTCTGAAGTGGACGGCCGAAGAAGTAGACCAGCGTCTGCGTACTATCATGGCCGACATCCACGCCGCTTGCCTCAAGTACGGCACCGAAGAAGACGGATATATCAACTACGTCAAAGGCGCGAACATCGCCGGCTTTATGAAGGTCGCGAATGCGATGGTCGAGCAGGGGTTAGTATAAGAAATTAAAAATTAAAAATTCAAAATTAATTCAATTTCGGATGAGAAATTAAAAATTCAAATGAAGGCTCCGGAAGATAATATTGTAGCGCAAAAATCGTTTGATTTTGCCGTAAGGTGTGTAAAATTATACAAACATTTGTGCTACAATGCTATCAATAAGGAATATGTAATAAGTAAGCAATTATTGCGTAGCGGAACTTCCATTGGAGCCAATATTGAGGAAGCAGTAGGGGGACAATCCACTGCGGATTTTTTAGCGAAATTGGGTATCGCATACAAAGAAGCCCGTGAATCCAAATATTGGATTAAATTATTATACAAAACAAGTTATATATCCGATAAGGAATATTATAGTTTAGTAAATGATTTAGAGGATATAATAAATATCATCGCTAAGATTAAATTAACCACGGAGAAAAATAATTCTTAATTTTTAATTCTTAATTCTTAATTCAATTTGGTAACAAATTACTATACATCATTGATGGCGAGGCGCGTGAAGCGCATCCTGCTCGTGTGCAATAACTACGACAGTTTTGCGCTCGAGGAGGACGGACGTATCGACGTACAGATCGCGCAGGAGTACGCGGAGCTCAACCTGAGCAACCCGCCGGCTATCACCCGTGCGGAGACGACGCGCGAGGCGCTGGCGATCATCGAAGAGAGGAAGGCGGCGAAGAAGTTGCCGTTCGACCTCATCATCACGATGTATAGCGTTGGCGAACTGGATGTGTTCGAGTTTGCCAAAGAAGCCAAGACCTTGATGCCCGACTGCCCGATCGTCTTACTCTCAGCGTTCAGCAAAGAGATATACAACCGCATCGAGCAGCACGACAAGCGCGACATCGACTATTTCTTCAACTGGAACAACTCCACCGACCTCATCATCGCGATCATCAAACTGATAGAGGACCGCTTGAACGCGCCGCACGATATCCTCGAAGAAGGGGTGCGGGCGATCATGCTCGTGGAGGACAGCGTGCGCTATTACTCGACCTACCTGCCGCTGCTCTACAAGCTGGTGCTGCAGCAGAACAGCCTCGCCATCCGCGATGCGCTTAACGAGAAGCAGCAGCTGATGCGTAAACGCGCGCGTCCGAAGATGCTGATGGCGACCTGCTACGACGAAGCCGTCGAACTGTACCAGCGCTACGGCAAGAACATGATCGGCGTGATCTCCGATATCGGATTTGTGCTGCATAAAGGCGACCCTTCCTCGAGCGAGAAACTCGATGCGGGTGTGGACCTGTGTAAACTCATCCGCGAGGACAACCCGACGATGCCGTTCCTCATGCAGAGTTCGCAGGAGTCGATGCGCGCGACAGCCAACAGACTGAAGGTGGGATTTGTGGTGAAGACTTCGAAGACCTTGACGCAGGAGGTGAGCGAGTATATCGAGTCGGAGTTCGGCTTCGGAGACTTCATCGCCAAAGACCCGCGGACAGGCAAGGAGATCGCTCGCGCGAGTGACCTCGAGGCCTTCGAACGCGTGATATCGACTATCTCACCGGCGGCTTTCCGTCGCTCGAGTGATAATAACTACCTCAGTAAATGGCTCTTTGCCCGCGGACTTTTCTCCGTAGGACGCCCCGTGAGTGCGCTGAAGATCCAAGACGAGTCGGATATCGAGAACGTCCGCCAACTCAACATACGCCTCATCCACGACTACCGTATCAACCAGGCGCTGGGTGTGGTAGCCAAATACAGCCCAGACACTTATAACGATACGATCTGGTTCGCGCGGGTGGGCGAAGGACCTATGGGCGGCAAGGGTAGAGGACTCGCGTTCCTCAACCATGTGCTGCAGAAAAACGACCTCTATGACCGATGGGAGAATATCCGCGTGCTCGTGCCGCGAACGATGGTGCTGACGACGGAGTTCTTCGATAAGTTCATTCACGACAACGGCCTGCAATACGTCATCAACGCCGACCTGACGGATGAAGAGTTGCTCTCGGAGTTCGTAGCTGCGGCTTTGCCTTCGGCGCTTATTCAAGCCCTGCGGCATTTCATCAAGGTGACTAACAAACCGCTGGCGGTGCGTTCGTCGTCCAAACTCGAGGACTCGTACTACCAGCCTTTCGCAGGGGTCTATAGCACGTATATGATCCCGCATACGGAGAACGAAGACCAACAGTTGCGGCTGCTGACCAAAGCGATCAAGTCGGTCTATGCCTCCGTCTATTACGCCGCGTCGCGCGGGTACATCACTTCGACGGGCAATGTGCTGAGCGAAGAGAAGATGGCGATCGTGCTGCAGGAGGTGTGCGGCGAACCGGAAGGCAATTATTACTTCCCCGTCATCTCCGGCGTGGCGCGTAGCATCAATTTCTATCCCGTCGGCAAAGAGAAACCCGAAGACGGCATCGTCAAGGTCGCCTATGGTCTGGGTAAGGTCGTGGTGGACGGCGAGCAGGTGCTGCGGTTCAGTCCCAAATACCCGAAGAACGTGATGCAGACCTCGACCATCGACCTCGCTATGCGCGAGACGCAGCAGTCGATGCTGGCGCTGAACCTCAACCCCGAGAAATTCAAGACCTCGATAGACGACGCGGTGAACCTCGAGCGCTTCCCGATCCACGAGTGCGGGCAGTTCGAGAGCCTCAAACTCATTGCTTCGACCTACGACCGCGAGAACATGCGCATCGTGGACTCCTGTTATCCGGACGGCCCGCGTATCGTGACCTTTGCGCCGCAGTTGAAGTTCAACACCTTCCCGCTCGCGGAGATCATCCGCTCACTGCTCGAGATGGCGCAAGAGGAGATCAAGTGCCCGGTGGAGATCGAGTTTGCAGTCAACCTCGAGAGCGACCCGCAGATCTTCCATGTGCTGCAGATCCGTCCTATCTCGGCTGACAGTCTGACGGCGAAAGTGGAGTGGGACAAAATCGACGAGAGCGGTGGGCTGCTTCGCAGCGGCAATGCGCTGGGAGTGGGACAGATAGACGACGTACGCGATATCATCTACCTCCGCCGCGACACCTTTGATATTTTACGCACGCGCGAGATGGCGGAGACGATTCGTCAGTGGAACGCCGCGATGCGCAAAGAGGGACGGCAGTACCTGCTCATCGGCTACGGCCGGTGGGGCTCACAGATCTCCACGCTCGGTGTACCCGTCGTTTGGGGTGATATCAGCGAAGCGAAAGCGATTGCGGAGTGCAGTCTGGAGAACTTCCGTATCGAGCCCTCGCAAGGCAGTCATTTCTTCCAGAACCTCACGTCTTTCAACGTCGGATATATGAATATCGACCCTTGGGCGCGTCCGGACGATGTCTACGACATCGAAGCGCTGGAAAAACTGCCGGCGATCGAAGAGACGGAGCTCGTGCGTCACGTGCGTCTCGAACAACCGCTCGAGATGTATATCGACGGCTATAACAACAAAGCATTAATCAAATAATACTATATGCAATTAGTTTTACAAATTATCACGTTGATCGGTTCCGTCGCGATGTTGATGTACGGACTGAAAGTGATGTCTGAAGGCCTGCAGAAGATGGCGGGTAGTACGATGAGTAAGATACTCGGAAGTGCTACCACGAATCGCTTTACCGGCGTACTTACCGGAGCGGCTATTACGGCGGCTGTCCAGTCTTCTACGGCGACGACGGTGATGACGGTGAGCTTCGTCTCGGCGGGTATTCTAAGCCTGGCGCAAGCGATTTCCGTCATTATGGGTGCGAACATCGGAACGACCTTCACGGCGTGGATCATGGTGCTCGGCGGCGGTTCGTTTGACCTGCGATTAGTGGTGTATACCGCGATTGTACTGGCCGTCGCACTGATCTATACGAAGAAGAACGCCAACCTCGGTGATTTCCTCATGGGTCTCTCGCTTTTGCTTTTAGGCCTCACGACGCTGAAGATCAACGCGACGGAGATGCATCTCGACCAGATGCAACCCGTTCGGAATTTCTTCCTGGCTACCTCCAGTTGGGGCTACGGCAGTTATTTCCTGTACCTGCTCGTCGGTGGTATCTTGACTTTTGCGGTACAGAGTTCGGCGGCCATCATGGCGATCACGATGACGCTCTGCTCGACGCACGTGCTGCCGATAGACATGGGTATCTCGCTCGTCCTCGGCGAGAACATCGGTACAACCATCACCTCGAATATCGTGGCCCTCTCGGCTTCGATACAGGCACGCCGTGCGGCGATGGCCCACTTGGTGTTCAACCTCTTCGGTGTCATCTGGGTGCTCTGCGTGTTCCGTTGGTTTGTAGGCGGCGTATGTCGGATATGGGGCGTGGACTTCACCCCGGGTGTGCCTTCTGACGTCTCGCCGGATAAGCTGAACGCTATATTGGCGACTTTCCACACCACCTTTAACGTACTCAACACCTGTATCCTCATCGGATTCATTCCTTGGTTGGAGAAACTGGTGATGCTCATCATCCCGTCCAAACCCGAGCAAAAAGATACGGACAGTCAACTCAAGTTTATCTCCGGTGGCCTTATGTCCACTTCCGAGTTGTCTATCCTTCAGGCTTGGAAGGAAGTACATGTCTTTGCCCTGCGCGCACAGCGTATGATCGGTATGGTACATGACCTGTTCTACGAGAACGATGACACTCAGTTCACGAAGGTGTACTCGCGTATCGAGAAATACGAAGGTATCTGCGACCGAATGGAGTACGAGATCGCGCAGTACCTGAACCAGGTAGCTGACGGTCGTCTGTCCGATCAGTCCAAGCATGAGGTGCATAAGATGCTCCGTATCGTGAGCGAGTTGGAGTCGGTCGGCGATGCGAACTTCAACCTCTCGCGCTATATCAAGCATAAGCACGAAGGCAACATCGTCTATACCGAGACGCAGGAGAAGAACGTAGAGCAGATGATTTACTTACTCACCGGCGCACAGGCGAAGATGGTGGAGGCCCTCGAGCGTGTCAACATCACGCAGGAGGAGTTCTACGAGATGACGAACATGGAGAACGAGATCAACACCTTCCGCGACGAACTCAAGAGCCGCAACATGCAGGCGATCACCGATAAGGAGTACGACTACTCGACCGGCGTCAACTACATGGATATCATCCTCGAACTCGAGAAGATGGGTGACTACATCATCAACGTTGATGAAGCACTTTACGAGCACAAACACGACAAATAATGTTTAATGTTTAGAGATATGAAAAGTAATCTTTTAGCCGGCGCATTGATCGCCGTAGGTTTATGCTTGGGTGGACTCTTTATCTACCTGGGTATCAGTAAGATCGCGAGCAAAGATCGCGCAGTGAGTGTGAAGGGTCTGAGTACCCGCGAGGTGAAGGCTGACTATGCCGTGTGGCCGCTGTCTTTCGCATGGAGCGGAAATGACCTGCCTGCCCTCTACGAGAAGGTGGAGCAAGTGACCGCACGCGTGAAGAAGCACCTGCTCGCGTTGGGTTTTGAGGAGGCCGACATCCGTCAGGGTTCGATCTCCGTCAACAACAACTGGGACAGTTATTACGGCAACCGCCCCGAGTTCAAGTACACGCTGAGTACCTCGCTCATCGTCTCGACGGACAAAGTGGATCTCGTCGTAGCCAGCCAAGGCAAAGAGGCTTCGCTGCTCAAAGAGGGTATCATCGTCAAGACTGAGACTTGGAATCTCGACTACCAGTTCAACGGCCTGCCCGAACTCAAGCCGTCGATGATCGAAGAGGCTACCCAGAATGCCCGCGCCGTAGCGCAGAAGTTCGCCGAAGATGCGAAATGTAGTCTGGGAAGTATACGCCGTGCCAGCCAAGGTCAGTTCTCGGTCGAGAGCGACCAATACCAACCTTGGGTAAAACACGTACGCGTTGTAACAACGGTGGATTATTTCTTAGATTAATCAAAACTCAGAACCATCCGAGTCTTCTGATTAATCGGAGCAGGCACGTAGGTGCCAGAAGGATAAGGAAGCACAGTACCTGCCAGAAGATGGTGGGTACTGTTGTTTTTGCCCATCCGTGAAAGAGCGCAAACAGTCCTCGGCGGGCGAGGGTCTGCGGACTGACGATGATGCCGAGACACTTGCCGATCTTCGTGAGCGTCGGCGAGATAGAGTAGAGACCTGTATCCACGGCGCCGGGGCTGACGTTGGTCACGCTCACGCCGTACTTACGTAACTCGATATGCAGCGCGCGGGTGAAATGCGCGAGGAACGCTTTCGTGCCGCCGTAGGTGCCTAAGCGCTGCGCCGCCATCTTGGCGGTCACGGAGCAGACGTTGAGGATATAGCCCTTGCCGCGCGTACGCATGTCCTGACCGAAGAGGTAACAGAGCATTGCGGGCGTGTACATATGCAGGTTCATGATCAGGCTCGTGAAGCCTTCGCTGTCGTCCAGAATGTCTTTGTCGTGATAGACGCCGGCATTGTTCACAAGTACCTCAATCTCCATCTTGTGCGCGCGTGTGTACTCATATAGTTCGCGCGCGGAACTCTGCTGACCCAAATCCAGTACCAAAGGTACTACCTGTAGGTTCGAAGAACCGTCCTGTAGCGCAGCGTCCTTCAACCTCTTTGCCGCCTCCTCTATCTCCGGCACATTGCTGACGATGAGCAGGTTATAGCCGCGTTTGAGCAGTTGCTCCGCAAAAGCGTAACCGATGCCCGAAGAGGCACCGGTTACTATTGCGAATTTCTTGAATTCGTTCATTAATTCACTAACTCACTAATTCGTTAACTCATTACTCCTCTTCTTCTACGGCTGCTTGAGCGGCTGCCAAACGAGCGATAGGAACGCGGAACGGTGAGCAGGATGCGTAGTTCATGCCTACGCGAGCGCAGAACTTAACCGAACTCGGCTCACCACCGTGCTCACCGCAGATACCGGTGCGCAATCCCGGACGAACGGCGCGACCTTTCTCAACGGCCATCTTGATGAGCTGACCAACACCGTTCTGGTCGAGAACCTGGAACGGATCCACTTTCAGGATCTTCTTCTCCAGGTAAACCGGCAGGAAGGAAGCGATATCGTCGCGGCTGTAACCGAAGGTCATCTGCGTCAAGTCGTTGGTACCGAAGCTGAAGTACTGAGCCTCGGTAGCGATGCGGTCTGCGGTCAGCGCTGCACGTGGGATCTCGATCATCGTACCAATCTCGAACTCTACCTCTACGCCGTACTCGGCGAACACTTCTTTCGCTACTTTCTGGATGATCTCTTTCTGTTGTTTGAGCTCATAAAGAATACCAATCAGCGGAACCATGATCTCCGGCATCGGGTTCTTGCCCTCTTTCTTCAACTCGCAAGCAGCGCCGAGGATAGCACGGGTCTGCATAGCGGTGATCTCCGGGAAGGTGATGCCAAGACGGCAACCACGGTGACCCAGCATCGGGTTGTTCTCTGCCAACTGAGCTACACGGGTCTGGATCTCCTCTACGCTTACGCCCATCTCTTTCGCCATCTGCTCCTGACCTTTCAGATCATGCGGAACGAACTCGT
>JAFSQV010000055.1 GCA_017446455.1 Paludibacteraceae bacterium | reverse complement strand
TGCGGCCTCTTCGATCTGTCCTACTACGCTCTCGTCGCTCCATACGAAATTCGCCGTTCCGTCGGGATTGACGGTTGCGGTTCCGGACTTGAAGGTCGAGGAGTTCTCCAAGAGGTGTACGTTAGCGTTATTCCACATATACGAAGCGTTCGCTGTGATACGCGGGAACATCGCCGCCAGCGCTGCCTGACGGTTGTATTTCGCTGCCAGACGCAACTCCTCCTGCGATTTGGCCGACATACCACTCGTCAACGCCATTTCACGACATTGCGTGAGGGTGTACACCAAGGTGTCTTGAGCCTTTGCCGAAACAAAACACAAGAGACAAAAGATAATAATGTATGTATATTTGTTCATGTATGATGTATAAATTATGATTGCTGATTATACCATTTCTCGAGTTGCTCGTTAAACGCGCGTCGGTCGAGCGTCTGTGCCCAGTTGCGCACATCGTCGGTATGGTCCTCGAAGACCATCGTCACCGTGCGGCGCCATTTCCATTGCTTCGGTTTGAGTTTGGACCATAAACTCGTCTCTAACCCGCGCATTCTACATAGGATTACGCGCACACCCGCGGGCAACTCCTTGCATACTTCGTATGCAATACGACGGTTCCCGATCACTTCTTTGTCCACCAGTTTGACATGCCCCGAAGGATAGAAGCATATCTGCTTGCCCTCCGCCAGACTGTCAATCGCAATGCGACTCAACTGACCTGCTGCCGCAGCGCCTTCCTCACGCGTCATAGCGCTCTTCTTCAGGTCCGGCACCTCAATCGCATCGGCTTTGCGCAAAATATGACCATAGAACTTATGCCGCATGAACACTTCATCCGTCATAGGCCGAATAGGCAACCACCACATTTCGCTAAACAGCAGCAGCGGGTCTATATACGCCGTGTGGTTCGGCAACACCAGGTGCGTCGCCTCGTCGCGCAAGCACGCTTCACCAGTCACTTGAATGTCGTAATGCCAGTGAAAAAAGAACTTACATATCTTACCGATCGTGTACCGATTCATGTCCGAAATTTTTGAGACTGCAAAAGTACTGCTTTTTTTTCATATGTGCAAATAATTGTCAGTAAAAAAGCGCAATACTGCCATTTTGTCAGTTTTGCCGGGATTGGCGCGAGGTTTGTGCTATAATGGGTGAACTAGTTTCCTAGTCCATAGGATCCTAGGTCCCTAGTAAATAACTTAAAACAACATATAACTATGAATCCGAACACGAACACTCAAAACGAAAACCTCAAGAAGTTCGCTATCAACCTCTGTGAGCGGGCTCGGGAAGGTAAACTGGATCCGGTCATCGGACGAGATGACGAGATCCGCCGTGTGTTGCAGATCCTCTCGCGGCGCACAAAAAATAATCCTATCCTCATAGGTGAACCAGGTGTCGGAAAGACCGCCATTGCGGAGGGCTTAGCCCATCGTATTGTGCGCGGCGATGTGCCGGAGAACCTGAAGAAGAAACAGATCTACTCGCTCGATATGGGTGCCCTCATCGCGGGTGCGAAATACCAAGGTGAGTTCGAGGAACGACTCAAAGGTGTGGTCAACGAAGTAGTGGCCGCTGCGGGCGAGATCATCCTCTTCATCGATGAGATACATACCCTCGTAGGAGCCGGTAAATCCAGCGGCGCGATGGATGCAGCCAATATCTTGAAACCTGCGCTGGCACGTGGCGACTTGCGCGCGATCGGTGCGACCACACTCGATGAGTACCAGAAGTATTTCGAGACCGATAAAGCCCTCGAGCGTCGTTTCCAAAAGGTCATGGTCGATGAACCCGATGAGGCGGCGACGATATCCATCCTGCGTGGACTCAAAGAGCGCTATGAAACCCATCATAAGGTGCGTATCAAGGACGATGCGATCATCTCGGCTGTCACGCTCTCTGCGCGGTATATCACCGACCGGTTCCTGCCGGATAAGGCGATTGACCTCATCGACGAGGCAGCTGCCAAACTGCGTCTGGAGGTAGATTCCAAACCCGAAGAGATTGATACACTCGACCGCCAGATCAAGCAACTCGAGATAGAGCGCGAAGCGATCAAGCGCGATAAGGATGAAGCAAAACTCAAAACCATCGAGACGCAACTCGCGGACCTCAAGAAGCAATCCAACGAACTCAACGCGCGTTGGAACAAAGAGAAAGGCTATGTAGCTACTATCCAGAACGAGAAAGCACGTATCGAGACACTGAAACATCAGGCCGAAGTAGCCGAACGCGAAGGTGATTACGGTAAGGTGGCGGAAATCCGTTACAGCCAGATTCCGGCCTCTGAAGCGAATATCAAGTCCGCGCAAGAGTCCTTGCACGCCATTAGCGACCAAGCCCTCATCAAAGAGGAAGTCGATGAAGACGATATTGCCGAGGTAGTAGCGCGCTGGACTGGTATCCCAGTAGCAAAGATGATGCAATCGGAGCGCGACAAACTGCTGCACCTCGAGGAAGAACTGCACAAGCGTATCATCGGTCAAGATGAAGCTATTGCGGCTGTCAGCGACGCGATACGTAGGTCGAGAGCAGGTCTCCAAGACCCCAAACGACCCATCGGATCCTTCATCTTCCTCGGTACCACCGGTGTGGGTAAGACCGAGTTGGCAAAAGCCCTCGCAGACTACCTCTTCGACGACGAGAACATGATTACGCGTATTGATATGTCCGAGTACCAAGAGAAATTCTCGGCTACCCGACTCATCGGTGCTCCTCCGGGCTATGTAGGCTATGACGAAGGTGGTCAGTTGACCGAAGCGATCCGCCGCAAACCCTACTCTGTCGTGCTCTTCGACGAGATCGAGAAAGCGCACCCCGACGTATTCAATGTCCTGCTGCAAGTGCTGGATGACGGGCGGTTGACGGATAACAAAGGACGGGTAGTCAACTTCAAGAACACCCTCATCATTATGACCTCCAACCTCACGGAAGAGCAACTCCGCGCACAGGTTCGGCCCGAGTTCATCAACCGTATCGACGATATCATCCACTTCAGCGAACTGACCGAAGACAATATCCGCGACGTCGTCGGACTCCAAGTGAACCGCATCCATAAGATGCTCGCCGACCAAGGCTTCGACCTCCGTGTCACCGACGATGCAATACGCTATATCGCCAAAGAAGGCTACGACCCGCAATTCGGTGCGCGTCCTGTCAAGCGCGCCCTCCAACGCCTCGTACTCAACGAGTTGAGTAAAGCTATCATCGGCGGTAAGGTCACCCAAGACAAACCCATCATCGTCGAACTCAAAGACGGAGAGTTGCACTTCCGCAACTAAAGGAATAAAACAAAAATCCAAAAAAATGGCACTTTTATTTGCAAGTGTCATTTTTTTTGTGTAATTTTGCAGCGCAAAATCATTAACCCATACCATTATGCCGGAAATCAGTCGTTTTTATGGAATATGAATCTGGTTTGGATAAATAGCGCCAAGTATTTAGGCGAATACTGTTTGGAACTGACGTTCTCAAATGGCAAAGTTAAGGTGTTCAACGCAAAAGACTATATTGCGTCTCATCCGTTGTTTGCGGCATTGCAAGATCAGAAGACCTTCAGCCAGTTTGAACTGGATGGTTGGACCGTGAGTTGGCTAAATGGCAAATTAGATATCGCACCTGAGTATTTGCTCACTTGTTAATATCGTCCCCGCTCCATGACGTAAAACTGGAGACGTTGAGGCTGGCAACGTAAAAAAGCAGTTACATAAAAGGCGTTTATTGACGTTGTTTGCGACTCATCTGAATCTTCGCAAAATTCGTAACTGGTCCAGACAGCAAGATGAATGTCACGTGGGTATGTTATACATGCCACGCCCTGCTATTGGCGGGGTGGGTTTAGCATATCGGGCGTGGAATTCGGTTGTTTTTCTACCAGTTACAGGGATTGCGAAGCCCTAGATGAGCGTGAAGAATGAACGGACTTCACGCTTTTTCGTGTATGTATATACGCAAAATATTATTGTATAACAATACATAGTAAACAACCGAATTTATTAACCTAAAAATTAAAATTAAAATGAGAAAAATTCTCCTTTTCGCAGCTGCGTTACTCACTGTAACCACTGCCAATGCCAAAGTTTGGCGAATCAATTATGATGACAATGCTAAAGCCGATTTTTTGACTATTACTGATGCGTGCACAGCTGCAAAAGTTGCAGACACCGACACACTCTATTGCGAGCCATGTCTGCACAATGGTGCAGCGGCCGCTAATGTCATCTCTCGTAACGGAATGACCGTATTAGGTCCGGGATGGGGATATGAACCTAATTATGGGAACACCTCTACAATTCCGGAAGCATGCTTTGCAAACACTATACAGATTACAACCAATAATGTTAAAGTTGAAGGAATTAAGTGTAATAGTGCAATCTATGTTACAGGACTACATAACATTGTTATCAATAGATGCAATGTGGCTTCCATATCAACCAATGCAAGAGCCCTAGAGAATTTTACTATTTCTAATAGTATTATCAAGGGTGTAATTAATGGAGCTGTCATCTATTTTTCAGGAGATTATTCATCCACAAAACTACACAATGTCTATATCACTAATAATATTATTCATAATCTGTATAACTATAGCGATTCTAGGCCATGCATCAGTGTGGAGAGTTATCTCCGCTCGTGTACTTATAATTTGAATATTCTTCATAATACTATAATTGGGCTTGCGTATAAATCTGATGGTGGCGGCGTTATTTCAGTTACTAATGCTCTCATTCAAGACAACATTATTATTAATACCGCTAATCAAACTTTTGTGATGGATTTTAATAACGCCGGTAATGTTATACGCAAGAACGTATTTTCTTTAAATGCTGAAAATGTCAATGCAGTTATAAGTGAAGCATATTCTGATAATTACTACGTTGGAGCAACCATTGCCAACACCTTTACATGCAAAGAGAATGCAAAATATCGCACAGAAGAATATTATCTACTAAGAGATGATTCTCATGCAAAAAATGCCGCTTATGACGGAGGAGACTGTGGCGCATTCGGAGGTGTTTCTCCATATGTGATTTGCGGTCGCCCGCAAGGCATTCCGTACATCTATGATGTAGAGGTTCCTGCGCAACCTACCGATAATAAACTTCGTGTTTCATTCAAAGTAAAAAGTCAAAATGAATAAGCAAGGAAAATATCTCCTCGCTCTGTTGTTTGTATGCTTCGTCTATACTCTCCCTGCGCAAACACGCGCCGAGTTCTGGATAGATGCTGATCCGGGACACGGGAAAGCTGCAGTGGTAACGGTCAATGCCGATGCCGCCTCTGTAGATATCCCTACAGGTCCCTTATCCTACGGTTGGCATATAGCAGGCATACGAGTTCATCAGAGCCGATGGAGTCAGACATATACTCACCGCTTCTTTAAAATTGCTCCACAAGCAGCAAGTGCATTGAGCGGTGCAGAGTATTGGGTAAATAATGATCCGGGACAAGGAAACGCGATAGCAATTCCTTTCGCGGCTGGTCAAACAGAATTAGCGGTCAATATACCAACAGAAGGACTTGATGCTGGTTTTCATATCGCAGGTCTTCGTGTTCGTTACGGCAACCAATGGAGCCAGACATACACTCATCGGTTTTTTATTGCGCCACAGGACATTGCAAGTGAGTTATCGGCTGCTGAGTATTGGCTGGATGCCGACCCAGGGTTGGGAAATGCTTTCTCTTTGGCTGTTAGTGCGGGACAAAATAATATATCATTAGATATATTGCAATTAGATACTCTCACTGAAGGCTTCCATACCCTAGGCGTTCGCATGCGTTATGGCAATGTGTGGTCACAGACCTATACCCACCGTTTCTTCCGTACGGAAAAGCATGTTATCAAAACGCAGATTGAAGCGATTGAGGCTTATTGGGATGCAGATACTACGCACGTAGCTGTTGTCCCATTTGTCCAAGACGGCGACTCGGTCGTTGTGGAGGAATATGATTTTCCGACGGATACTTTGTCGTACGGTATTCATTACTTGTATATTCATGCCAAAGCCAATGGTGTTTGGAGCATAATTAACCGCTATGAGGTATGCAAGAATGCTATTCCGCAATTCTCAGTGCTTCAAGATACGATTTGTTTAGGCGACGAATTGATTATTCTGGACGAGAGTCAGGATGTGCAGCCCGAAACGACCTATGCGTGGGATGTGGACGGAGACGGAAAAACAGACTACACCGACAAGGGCGATTTGGTTCATGCATTCAGCAAAGCCGGCAAATATAATGTGACCTTGACATTAAAGACCGATGAAGGATGCGAAAGTGTTTATTCGCATGAAGTAGTGATACAATCCAAATCAGCTCCATCTATTTCATTGTCACGCACTAAGAGCAATAGCTGTGCGGGCGAAAGTGTCACATTTACCGCTACACCTACAAACGGAGGTGATCGGCCTGTTTACACATGGTTGCGTAATGGCGTAGCGATTGCCGGAGCGGCAGAAGCAGTTCTCACTTTGAATGACTTGCAAGACAAAGATACCATCCAAGTGCAGTTGACTACTTCTAACCGCTGTGCGGAAACCAAGACCGCCTTGTCGTCCAGACTGATACAGACTGTCTATGCGCTTCCTGTAATTGAATTCTTGCTCTCCGAGACGTATTATACCGACGAGAACGCATTCTCGCTCACAGGCAAGGCAACGCCGGCCGGTGGTAAGTTCTACATCAACGATGCAGAGGTCAAACTCTTTAACCCGAAGGCCAATGAAGTAGGTACATATACCATCCGTTATGTTGTTACGAATAGTAATGGCTGTACTTCAGAGGCAGAGATGAGTTTTGAACTGAAAGTGCGCGGTGGAGGAACTGGCCTTGAAGATGTACAAGGGGATAATGTGCAGTGTACAAAGGTTCTCATTAACGGTCAAATCTTCATCCTCCGCGGGGAGAAGGTATATACCCTCACGGGACAGGAAGTCAAATAACGTGACCAAGGGACTAAGTACCAAGTACAAAGGAACAAATCGGGCGGCTCAATGTAATGAGTCGCCCGCTTGTTTTATGATTGTAAGCCTTATTTCACAACAAAAGCGCTACAAATCATTGAATTACGTAAATAATTCTTTTAAGTCTGATTTCAAGAAAGTCTCAATGGGAATGCCTTCTTCGCCCACCATAACAGATCGATGAGGATGAAATTTCTCTTGGAAAGTATGCAAGCCGGAAGTGTCTTTTTCATGGTTCTTGGGTTTATCTCGGGAGATGGTCCCGTGATGGTCACGATAGTGAAACCGTAAACGGAGGCTACAAGACTTAAACAAGACTTAAACAAAGGTTTAGTAAGGGGTAAGTAAGGGGTAAGAGCGAATCTAAATAACAAATTTTTTTGCGTATATCAAAAAAAAGCAGTACCTTTGCATCGTTTTTCGAAAACGATGAAGCGAAACGCAATCATATTTATCGGATTGAGTGCCCTACTGGCTGTCCTTTTCTGCCTCGATGTATGCAGCGGCAGCCTCTGGCTGTGGCCCTTTGGCGAACTCAATCCGATGGAGCAAAACATCCTGCATGCTATCCGCTTGCCGAAGGCCATCACGGCGATCTTAGCCGGTGCCGCTCTATCCGTCTCGGGTCTGATCATGCAGACGCTTTTCCGCAACCCCTTAGCCGGACCTTATACGCTTGGCGTCAGTTCCGGCGCCAGCCTGGGAGTCGCGTTGCTCACGATGCTGGGAGCGTTCATTCCTTCATTCCTTCATTCCTTCAGCCTTCCTACGGCGGCCTGCATCGGCGCAATCGCTGTGTTACTGCTCGTGTTGGCGGTCAGTCGGCGGGTGACCAATAACGTCAGTCTGTTGATAGTCGGTTTGATGTTCGGCTCTATCGCCGGTGCGTTGGTGAGCCTGTTGCAGAACTTCGCCAACCCCGATGCGCTCAAGCTGTTCATCGTCTGGACACTCGGTAGTCTCAGCAGCGTCGGATGGGGCGATATGCAGATGCTGGCACCTATCCTCTTGCTCGGCACCCTCTTTGTGCTCCTCACGGTCAAACCCCTGAACGGCTTGCTCTTGGGCGAAGACTATGCGCGCGGATTAGGCATCCATGTCTCGCGCACACGTTTATATATTGTGTTGGCGACAGGCCTCTTGGCGGGTGGTGTCACCGCTTTCTGCGGACCCATCGCGTTTATCGGTGTCGCGGTGCCACATATCGCTCGAGGTCTTTTTAACACCTCCAACCATCGTATCACCCTTCCGGCATCGGCGCTGATAGGCGCGTGCCTGCTGTTGGTATGCGACGTCCTCTGCTCGCTCTTCATCTACCCGCTGCCTATCAGTACGGTCAGTGCGTTGTTCGGAGCACCTATCATCATTTGGATCATATTAAAAAAGAAATAAATCATGAGCGTTCACGTTCAAAACAGCCGAATGACGACGGCTAAACTGCGTCAGATGAAAGCCAACGGCGAGAAGATCGCCATGTTGACCAGTTATGATTTCACCCTTGCTTCCCTCGTGGACGAAGCCGGCATTGACATGTTGCTTGTCGGCGACAGTGCCAGCAACGTCGTTTGCGGAAACAACTATACCCTGCCTATCACGGTGGACGAGATGATCTTCCTCACCAAAGGTGTTGTACGTGCGGCGCAACATGCCCTCGTGGTTTGTGACATGCCCTTTGGCAGTTACCAAGTGAGCGAAGAGGACGCGGTGCGTAATGCCATCAAGATCCTCAAAGAGTCCGGTTGCGATGCGGTCAAACTCGAAGGTGGCGAAGAGATCCTGCCCGCCATTCGCCATATGATTCAGGCCGGCATACCCGTAATGGGCCACCTCGGACTCACGCCGCAATCTGTCAACCAATTCGGAGGATACGGGCTGCGTGCCAAAGAAGAGAAAGAAGCGGACAAACTGCTGCACGACGCCAAACTGTTGGACGAAGCCGGTTGTTTCTCTATCGTGCTCGAGAAGATTCCGGCAGCGCTTGCCGCCAAAGTCACCAAAGCCGTCTCTTGCCCCGTAATCGGCATCGGTGCGGGAAACCAATGTGACGGACAAGTACTCGTGTTGCACGATATGTTAGGTCTCAACCAAGGCTTCAAGCCGAAGTTCCTGCGCCATTTCGCGCACCTGGCCGACGAAGTCAAATCCGCCGTAGGCGAATATATCTCCGGCGTCAAAGACAGTACTTTCCCAAATGCGGAAGAGAGTTATTAAATCGATATTCCAAGC
Organism: Paludibacteraceae bacterium; assembly: GCA_017446455.1. Taxonomy (GTDB): domain Bacteria; phylum Bacteroidota; class Bacteroidia; order Bacteroidales; family Paludibacteraceae; genus Colicola. The sequence goes on along the minus strand of JAFSQV010000055.1, from coordinate 14,859 downwards.
GCTCTATCCGTATGGAGTCTTCTGTGCGGATAAACGCGCTGTGTACCTCACTTTCGACGATGGTCCAATCCCTGAAGTGACGCCGAGAGTGCTCGCGATATTAGCGAAGTACAAGGTCAAAGCAACCTTCTTCATGGTGGGTGAGAATATCGACAAACATCCCGAGGTCTACGAGCAAGTCGTGCAAGCCGGACATTCCATCGGCAACCACTCCTACAACCACCTCAAGGGTTGGCGCACATCCTTCAAAACCTATATGGAGAATGTGAACAAGTGGCCGAAGAAAACTACCCTTTTCCGTCCTCCTTACGGCAAAGCCACCCTCCGTCAACGCATCGCATTGCATAAGATGGGCTATACCCTCATCTATTGGGATATCCTCACGCGCGACTATGATGCTTCTGTAACGCCGGAACAGATGTTACGTCTCATTCAGCGTGATACGCGACCGGGGTCCATCATCAATTTCCATGACTCGCTCAAGTCGAACGAGCGAATGCTTACCGTCCTTCCGCAAGCGATCGAATGGCTACAAAAAGAGGGCTACGTTCTCGCAGCCCTCTAATCTCTAATCTCTTAGTTTTACCAAGCCAAACTCGATGCGCCGAGAATCGCCGCGTCGCTGTCTTTGAGTACAGAAATCGAAACAGGGATCTTGCCTTTCCAAATCGGCATCAGGTTCGCATCCAGTGCCTCACGAATCGGATCCATAATCCAGTGACCCGACTTAGTCAGACCGCCGAAGAGGATGATAGCCTCCGGGCTGGAGAAATGTACATAATCAGCCAGTTTCTCTCCGAGCAGACGACCCGTATAATCGAAGATCTGCTTTGCTACCAAGTCACCCTTCTCTGCTGCGTCAAACACGTCCTTACTCGTGATATGATCGATGTCGGCTACCTCGCGCAGGATCGTCGGCTGCGTCGTACTGGTCACAATCTCCTTCGCGGTGCGCGCCACACCTGTCGCCGAAGCATACGCTTCGATACAACCTTTCTGACCGCAACCGCAGAGACGACCATTGCCACTATGGTCGATCTTGCAGTGACCTAACTCACCCGCAAAACCGTCGTGTCCGTAGAGCAACTTACCGTCAATCACAATACCCGAACCAACACCCGTACCTAAGGTAATCACAATGAAGTTCTTCATGCCGCGCGCCGAACCGTAGATCATCTCGCCTTGTGCTGCTGCATTGGCGTCGTTGGTAATCGTGCACTTCACACCCATACGCTCGCTGATCAGCTTAGCAAACGGCACTACACCTTTCCATGGCAGGTTCGGAGCCTGCTCGATGCAACCCGAATAGAAATTTGCATTCGGCGCACCGCAACCTACTCCTACTACGTCAGCCATCGTGATACCTTCGTCTGCCACAAGCTGTTTCAGGCCCGCGCAGAGCACATCGCAATACTCGTCTATATCCGGATACTGCTGGGTAGGGATTGAATTACTGCGAAGAACTTTACCTTCTTCATTGACTAGACCGAACTTGGTACCTGTTCCTCCCAAGTCGATTCCTAAAGCGTACTTTTTCATAGATTATTTTTTAAGAAGTTTAATATTCTGTTATGCATATGTTTTGCATTATTGCCTTTACGCAGATGATGATTATCATCCGTGTAGATCTGCATCTCGAATTGCTTATCGGCTTGCACCAACGCGTCGATATACTGCCAGGTATGTTGGGCATGAACATTATCATCCGCCGTACCATGAATGATCAGCACATTTCCCGTCAAATCCTTGGCGCGCGGCAGTAGCGAAGCCTGTTCATACCCGCGCGCATTCACCTGCGGGCGGCGCATATATCGCTCCGTATAAGCCGAGTCGTAAAGTCTCCAATCGGTCACAGGCGCAATCGCTACACCGGCCTTGAACGGATGCCCCTTCTGACTCATAGTCATCAGCGTCTGATAACCGCCGTAACTCCACCCCATAATCGCCATGCGCTCTCCGTCGATATCCGGTCGTTTAGCTATCTCCTTCGCCGCAGCAATCAGGTCCTCCGCCTCTTTCACACCCAGATTCATATACGTCTCATTACGCCAAGCTCTACCTTTGCAATCGCTACCCCGCGGATCAACGATCAGCACCGCATAACCGGCTTCCACCAATGCATACTCAAATTTCTTACGCCACCGGTTCAGCACCCGCTGACTCTGCGGACCGCTATAATGCATCACGACCAAAGGACATTTATCTGCATTCGGCATTATCAGCATCGCTTCAAGGCCGTTGATGTTCATCAGTTCCGGCTCCGGTAGCTCATTCGCCTGCCATGCCTCGCGAACTTCCGCATTATCTTCAATAGTCCTTTCTACCTTACACTTTACGCCATCCACCTTACACAAACTATAGGTATTCGGCGTCTCAAAACTCTGGTAGCAGAACACAGCTTTCGTCGCTTCTTTATCAAATCGCGCAGACCACATGCCTTCTTTATCCGTGAGTTGCGAAACCGCTCCTTTCTTAATATTCACCGCATATATCTGTCGTGTACTCGGCGTAGCCGCAGCCTGGTAATACAGCGTTTGCGTCTTTTCATTCACCCCATAGATTGCCGTCACATCCATACCCTCCGGCGTCAAAGCACGCACTCTCACGCCATCGCTGCCATACAGATACGCTCTTCGCCAACCTTCCTGCTCACTCAATACGATGATCTTACCGTCGTTCAACCACAACCACTGATCGAACAGGCTGTAGTCCACGAAGTATTTCTTGCTCTCTTCGCGGTACCATGGAGCCGAAACAGTCGATTTGGCATTGCAATCAAACACCTCCATCTTCGTCTGGTCACGGTTCACACGAAGCACGAACAAACGGTCCTCTTTATACCATCTCAGCCGCGGGAAATACACGTCACTCTCTCGCTCATTCACTAAGTCTTTCAACGTTAGTATCCCTTTCGTCGCCACGTCATAGATGCACACACTCGCCTTTGCGTTCGCACAACCTGCCTTCGGGTATCTTAAACTTTCTAAACTCGGATACTGCGTATCCGCATACACTTCCCAACTGAATGTCGGCACTTCCGTCTCATCGAGTTTCACGAACGCCAGGCTCTTCGAATCGGGACTCCATGCGAACAAAGCCGTCGTAGCAAACTCCTCTTCGTACAACCAATCCGCCACTCCGTTGATGATATCCGTATTCTCGTCTTTCGTCACCGCCACTTCTGTGCCGAAATCCAACTTGTGTACATACAGGTTATTGCCTTTCGCAAACGCCACATAGCGCCCGTTCGGACTCATCACCGCATCCCTCACTCGCTCATCCTCTGATCCACTAACCCCTAACTGTTTCCGCGTCTTGCGCAGCGTATCTACAATATACCAATCCGCCACTTCCGAATGACGGAAGATCTTCTGCGCGTTCTCTTTCTCCAGGCGATAACGACCGGTTACCTCTACACCTAAAATAGAGTCCTGCTCCGCCACACTCAGCGTCTTCGCGTTATACTCTCCGCCCAAAATCCCGGTCAACACCGTAAATATAATCAATAATCCTTTCATTCTTTCACTCTTTCAACTTTAATTCCCGTTAATGTATATGTCTCTCCTTGTCGGAGAATGAGCACTTGCCCATTATGCAGTATCTTCTGATAACTGATTTCTGAATCCTGAACACTCTCAATCCCCACCATCGCCTCAGGGTGACAAGTGAACGCAAACAGCTCTGTCGGCATCATCGTCCCCAGCAGCCCCATCGGCGAATTGCCCGGATCGGCTTGGAACAAACCCGCATACATATCCTGATAGTCTCCTTTACGAGCTATATCCAGCCACAGCACATAGTTCTTTCCCGCTATCGTCGTCCAAAACAGTGTCTGGTCGCCTTCGTGATATACCTTCCAAGGCGAAGCCTTTGCATCCAATTGCGTACCGGTATACCCTATCGGCGTTCCTGTCGGCACATGCGTGAGGTAAGCCGTGTCTGTGCCTATAAACGTGATCTGATAGTGCTGATTATCGTCGTACACATTCACCTCCGCGCGTCCCATCTCGCCATTCACCGGCACACCCGTCAAAGCTATATTCGTCGCGCGGTGGACGTACATATACACGCCCGAAGTACCCGCCTCTTCAAACGCCCTCTCGCTCGTATTCACCTCTTCCCATTGGTACACCGCCCAGAGCGTGTCATTCGCAGGGTTGTAACGTTTGTTCGCACGGTGGTATGTCGGTTCCTCATAGATCGTCCAAAACGCCGTATTACTCCATCCTCGGAACCGCCAGTGGTCTTCGTCCTCCAACCATGGCAGCATCACACCGCTCATCCCTTGTTCCTCCATCAGCGTATCAATCGGTGTGTCGCCGCGCATCAGCACCACACTCTGCGGCGCGCGCGGGGTATACTCGATCGTGAACGCATCGATGTATACAGAACTCTGCACACCCGTCACTTTAATCTCCAGTTTGTCCACGCCATGCTGCTGACCGCGAAACACCTCCACGTCTTCGCTCACGCTCTGCCAACTCACGCTTTTTTCCGCCAGCTGCGTATTATTGCACGCCACTTCTATCGTCCCTGCCCCGCTCTTCGCATTAGCCCGCATCGCCAGCGACACCCGCTCTATGGTAATACGACCCAGGTTACTCAGCGTCAACACAGCCTCATCGCCCACTCGTACCTGGCCCTTGTTATACGTATTCGCATAACTGACCTCGATGTCGTTCGGCTTTGTCCCGCCTTCTGCTAACGTCACCGTGTTCTTGCTCTCCACGGTCCACGTCATCACGCTCAGTATAATGACCAACAACTTCATGCTTACAGCACAAACTTAGAACTGCTTACCTTGTTTCCTTCTGTGAAGACGATGATATACAATCCGCTTTGCGAGATGGTATAAGGGATCGTGTTAGCTCCTATTGTGTCGATAGATCCGCTTTGCATCACATGTCCGTTGGTGTCCAAAATCATGTAGGACACAGGATTCTGCACAGCTACGGTCAGATATCTGCTTACCCTGTTGATGGCGATAACCACCGGCTCCTCGGATTTATACGAGTTAGACATATCGGTTATCACGATCGGGCATGTGCATACTGCATAATCATCCTCCGGGCGAGTCAACTGAGCATATACCACATCGCCGCTACGCAGGTAGTTCGGCATATAGAGATACGACTTGGAGTTATGCTGTTGTTCTTGGTTGTTCACAAACCAGTCAAACTGCTTGAATTCATAACCGCCGTTGTAATTGTCGTTCAGCACAGCTACGACGTCATTCCAGTTCTGCTCGATGATCCACGACGGATACTTAACCATAAACGCGAGATCGAAGGCCGATTTCGAAGGATCACACGTGCCGTTGTTCAGTTCCACACGCACGTGGTAGATATCCGGCCGCAGGTAGGATGTCTTACCCACGAACTGCGGGATATTATCGTATATCTCGCCTGTAAACGGAGCATCATATACGTTATTGAATCCCATCCTCCGCGCGTACTTGTCGTAATACAAGCTATAGCTGATCGGGGCAGAACCGGTATACTGATAGTTGATGTGATATACCGTGCTGTCCGCGCAAGCATCATCCACTTGTGCATGGGAGATAACGGTGCTCGCTACGGTCTTCAGCAGCAGCGTATGGATCTCGCACCCGTTGCCTTGTGGCTCGGACAAGGTATCCCTGTAGAGTCCGTCTTCGTAGATCGGGGTGCCTTCGAACATATAGTAATCACCTAAGCATATCGAGGTGCTGACCGAATCCCGGATAGTACGCCGTGTACGCAGGTAAACGGTATACACACTGTCGCATCCATGGATCGTAGGTATCGTGTCGCTGTATATGCCCGATTGGGTCAACAGTTTTCCGCGGAAGTTATATGGCTCGTAATCGCACGATGTTACCGTCTCTTGATAGCTGTAACTCGGATGTACCGTCAGGTTCAATTGGTAGATACTATCGCATCCGCAAGTGGTGGTAAGGCTGTCCGTGTAAATACCTGTCCGGTTATATGTCTTGCCGCGGTAGGAATACGGGTGGTTGTCGCAGGTCGTCTCTATCGTCGGGAAGTAATACCGGGGATATACAAACAGGTCTAACTTATAGATACTGTCACATCCGGCTTTCGTCTTCAGACTGTCGTAGTACACGCCGGTATGATCCAAGATACGTCCGCGGAAATCGTATTGGTTAGAGCAGGTCTTCACCTCTTTCTCCATCAGATACTTGCGATTAACTACCAGGTGCAGGTGTATCACGCTATCACATCCGTCCACCGTGTGCAAGGTGTCAAAATAGTTACCGGTCGTCGATAACTCCTTGCCGGCGAACTGGAAGGTCTCGCCTTGACAGATATGCGCCTCTTGGTCAATCATGTATGACTTGTATTCCGTCAATTCCAATTCCATGATACTGTCGCAAGCGCCGGTGGCTGTCTTCAGTTTACGCGTATACGTACCGCCCTTCGTCAACTTCTCCCCATGCCACATGTAGGTCTCTCCGCTACAGATGCTGGCGCTCTCTTTGACGTATTTGGGGCTGTCTATGATCAACTTGATCGTCTTCACGCTGGATTCAACGGCGCAAGTGGATGTGGTCGAACTCACCTCGGTATAGATACCCGGCTCGGTCAAGAACTGACCGTTGAAATAGTATGACTCGCCTTCGCATATATAGACGGGTTCTACGTCCGTCACTATCTGCGAGATGACTTGTCGGATATAGCCGGTGGACGCACCTTTCCATATACCGGACATACGTAATACGTCCGAATGCACTTTGGCCGGCAAGTTCTGCTTGGCAGGTACGATGATATAGAATACATCCCCCTTGTTCAAAGTCGTCGGAGCCGAGATAAGGGTGGTACTGTCCGGTCCGAAGAACCTCGGGCTGTTGAACGGTGTCGACTCGCCGGAGGCAAGGTCATAAACCACATTGGTCATCGGGTTCGGATCGTCATACGTCACCTTCACGACGGAAGCTGCTTTCAGCGCCTCGCTACTCGTATAGCCCTCTTCCAACATCTTCGATTCGCTCAGGCTGACACCGATCTTCGTCTCTAACAGCGGGAACTCTACGCTTCCTCCGTTGGGCATCTTTTGGGTGATAGGCACATAGGGGTTACCCGCCGTTGCTTCATTCGTACTGGATGCATCGGTAAAGAACGTCGTCGGGTTGGTGAGCGAACCGGTAGTGGTAAACACGCCGCTCGCATCCGTTTGACCCAGAAGCACGTTGTTCACATTGAGGATCGACGAACTGATCGTAGAGGTGATCACGCGGTTGATATCCGGATCCTGACTCAAATCGAAATAGATATTCGCATTCGGCAGGTGATCCTCCGTGCTCACGCGAATGGCCGGTTTATCCGGGTCGCCAATATAGATACGCACGTTCGTGCCTGCTAATCCTAACTCAGGGAATAGGCTATAACCCACACCTCCGGTTGCCGACTCTCCGGCGCCCTTCGCCGAGATAACAGCAGGGGGAAGAACAACGATCGCCGAGGTGGGAGCATGCTCCTCTACCACACCTGTTCCAAGGGGACAACCGCTACCTATACCTGCGGCATCAAAGATAGCCGTGGCATTCACGATACCGCCGTAGATGACGATCATACCGTCATAGAAGGTACAGAAACCTCCTCCGATGCCGGCGCCATGACCGCCTTTCGTCGTGATGGTTCCGCTGGAGATAACGACATTTCCTCCGGCCGTGGTTCCTCTTTCGCCATTGCTCAGCGTGACTGTTGAGGTCGTTTCTTCGTAGTTGCCACAGTGGTTGAGAGAACCGATGCCGGCGCCTCCTCCATCATTATCCTGCGTCACCGTTAAGGTACCACTGGTGTTATCGCACGGCTCTATGGCGCTGATATTGATCTGCGCACCTTGATCCACCTGGATACCTGCACGACCATAGCCGTCATTGTAGATGGTGTTCGTTCCGTCCAATACCAGGTTCACGTTCGTGCGGCTCGGATCGGTGTTCGACAACCCGTTCTTACCTACGATACGGATAGGAGATTCCGAACCATAAGAGGTGAATCGGAAGCTGCAGTTCTTCAACGTGATAGTACCCTTGTAGCCGAATTCAGCGCGGATATAATAGCCGGTACTGCTTCCGGTAACCACATAGTCGTTTTTCGACGTACCGGGAATGATCAGGTTGCCGCTGCTGATATCGTGATTGATAACCGCTGCCGATGCAGAACCGGCAGACAACCACGCAAGGATAACTATAATGCTTAAAAGGCTTGCTATTCTTTTCATATGCCCGATATATTACAACGTAAACTTATAACTTCTCACCGTGTTCCCCTCTGTGAAGACAATGACATACAGTCCGCTTGGCAGGGAGTAAGGAATGGTGGTGGTGCCTGCTGTCTCGATAGATCCGCTTTGCATTACGATTCCGCTTGCGCTCAGGATCATGTACGACATCGGCTTCTGCACCGCTACGGTCAGCATCTTACTCATGTTATTGACTGCTACCAGCACCGGCTCATCGGATGCATACGAGTTCGACTTGTCTCGTATCATGAGCGGACAGGTGCATATAGCGTAGTCATCTTCCGAACGCGTCAACTGAGCATATACCAAATCGCCGGTATGCAGATAATGCGGCGTATAAATATACGATTTCGCATCGTGCTCATGCTCGCGGTTGTTCACGTACCAGTCAAACTGCTTGAATTTATAACCTCCGTTGTAGTTCTCATTCAGCACGGCTACCACATCGTTCCAGTTCTGCTCGAGAATCCACGACGGATACTTGATCATAAACGACAGATCGAATGCCGACTCCCCGGGGTTACAAACGCCGTTGTTGAATTCGAGGCGCACATGATAGATGTCCGGCTTCAGGTACTCTTTGCCCGGGAATTGCGGGATGTTGTCGTAGATATATCCCGTGAACGGAGCATCCAGTACGTCCTCGAAGCCCATCTCCTTCGCGTAATCATCGTAATACAGACTGTAGCTAATCGGCGCAGGACCGTTATAGTGATATTTGATTTGATACCTCGTGCTGTCCGCACAGGCATCATCTACTCGCGCTCTGGAGATGATCGTGCTCGCTACGGTCCTCAGCCGCAGCGTATGGATCTCGCACCCGTTCTCTTGCGGGTCGGTTAACGTGTCTCGATACACGCCGTCTTCATAGATCTTGTTTCCGCCAAACAGATAGTAATCATCCAAGCAAATCGATACGTTGATCGAGTCCTTCTTCGTCGGTGTGGCCTGCAGGTGCAAGGTATACACACTGTCGCAACCATGTACGGTCGGGATCGTGTCGACGTATACACCCGTCTTGTTCAGCAATCGCCCTTGGAACTTGTATTTCTCGTAATCGCATATCGTCGCCGACTCTTCGAAACTGTAACTCGGATATACCGTCAGATCCAGTCGGTATATACTGTCGCATCCGAAAGCGGTGGTCAGACTGTCGTAGTACACGCCTGTCTCGTTATACACCTTGCCGCGATAGGTATACGGATGGTTGTCGCAGGTCGTCTCGACTGTCGGGAAGAAATACGTCGGATGAACAACCAGGTTGAGTTTGTATATACTGTCGCATCCGGCTTTCGTCTTCAGGCTGTCGAAATAGGTACCTGTCTGATAGAGTTTCTTGCCGCGGAACGTAAATACCTCGTCGTCGCATATCTCCGCATCGTCTTCGAACAGATAGGTCGGGTTGACCGTCAGTACCAACTTCGTCACACTGTCGCATCCGTTAATCGTCTGAAGCGAATCGTAATAGGTTCCGCTCGTCGTTAACTCCCTGCCGGCAAAATAGTATTTCTCGCCTTGACAGACACTCGCCTTCTGGGTGTTCAGATACGTCTTGTATTCTATCAGTTCCAACTCCAGAATACTGTCGCAAGCACCGGTGGCTGTCTTCAGATTTCTCGTATACGTACCGCCCTTCGTCAGTTTCTCTCCATACCATGTATAACTCTCGCCGCTACATATACGGGCGGTCTCTTTGATGTATTTGGGGCTGTCGATGATCAACTTGATCGTCGTCACGTTGGACTCCACTGCGCAAGTGGACGAACTGGAGCTCACCTCGGTATAGATACCTGGCTCGGTCAGATACTCGCCGTTGAAATAGTACGACTCACCTTCGCATATATAAACCGGTTGCACATCCGTAACCACCTGAGAGATGACTTGTCGGATATAACCGGTGTCCGAACCCTTCCATATACCGGACATACGTAATACGTCCGAATGCACTTTGGCCTCCAAGCCCAACTTAGCCGGCACTATCACGTAGAACACATCCCCTTGGTTCAAAGTCGTCGGAGCAGGGATAACCGTAGCGCTGTCTGCACCTAAGAAGATCAGGTCGCCGAACGGTGTAGTCTCGCCGGATGCAAGGTCAAACGTCACGCTCGTCATCGGACTCGGATCGTTGTAGACTACCTTCACGATAGCAGCAGCTTTCTGTGCGTCGCGGTTGGTATAGCCCGTCTCCAGCATCTTCGATTCTTTCAGGCTGATTCCGATCTTCGTCTCCAACAACGGGAACTCTACTGTACCTCCGTTAGGCATGCGTTGGGTGATAGGCACATAGGGGTTACCTGCTGTCGCCTCGTAGGTGCTGGATGCATCGGTAAAGAACGTCGTCGGGTTGGTAAGCGAACCGGTGGTGGCAAACACGCCGCTCGCATCAGTCTGACCTAACAACACGTTGTTCACGTTGAGGATCGACGAACTGATGGTCGTGGTAATCACTCGGTTGATATCCGGATCCTGACTCAGATCGAAATAGATGTTCGCATTGGGAAGGTGATCCACCGTGCTCACGCGAATGGCCGGTTTCTCCGGGTCGCCGATATACACACGCACGTTCGTTCCCGCCAGTCCCAACGATGCCATCTGTTCTTCTCCGCTGCTTCCTCCGGCACCCGTAGCGGAAATAGCGGCAGGCGGCAGAACGACCACAGCCGAATTAGGGGTATATTCATCCACCACACCTACACCGGTCGGACATCCACTACCGATACCTGCAGAGTGGCGCACCGAAGACGCTTTGATGACACCTCCGTATATCACGATCATTCCGTCGTAATACGTGCGGAAACCACCTCCAATACCGGCTCCGTGTCCTCCATGGCACGTGATAGTTCCGCTGGAGATGACGATGTTTCCTCCGGCGGTGGTTCCTGAATACCCATCACTCAATATGGCCGTGGAGGTCGTTTCGTTACTGTTCCTGCTATGGTTAAGAGAACCGATTGCGGCGCCTCCATCATCACTCGCTTGGGTGATGGTTAATGTACCGCTGGTGTTATCGCATTGCTCGATAGCGCTGATATTAATCTGCGCACCTTGATCCACCTGAATACCCGCACGACCGTAACCGTAATTATAGATGGTGTTCGTTCCGTCCAATATCAGGTTCACGTTCGTACGACTCGGATCGGTGTTCGACATATTATCCCTACCTACGATTCGGATAGGAGAGTTCGAACCGGAAGAGGTGAATCGGAAACTGCAGTTCTTCAACGTGATAGTACCCTTGTAACCGAATTCTGCACGGATATAATTGCGGGTAGTACTTCCTGTCACGACATAATCGTTTGTCGAGGAACCGGGAATCACCAGACTTTCGCTGCTGATATCGTGATTGACAACCGCTGCCGATGCAGAACCGACAGACAAGCAGGCGAGTATGACTATAACGCTAAAAAGAGTCGATATTCTTTTCATACGCTCCAATAGATTCTTCTAGAATGGTTTACAATTACAGTTCTTCGTCGGAATACGCAGCATCCACGTCAACTTGATACCTACGCTCAAAGGCACCACTCGGTGTGTCGTTGTTGCCTTTTTCGTATAATAGGACCATATGTCCAGTTGAATCGGATGCTCCGGATTGGGATCAAACAGCGATCCGTCCTCTTTATTGTTGAACGCATTGGTCAAGCCGTATTCTACATACGCGCCGATCTTCAGCACCTGGTCGCGGCTGTAACTGCTGTAGCTGTAGTTAGCCAGCACGTCATACCCTATCTCGCCAATCAGGTTCACCGGGATATTCATGCGCAGATGTTCCGTTTTGGTTGCTACATAGTTCGTGTAGAAATGGTTCGGCATATCGGTAAAATCCTCGAAGTACTGATCGTACGTCGCGCAGCCTCTATAGGCTCGGGTAGCATGATTCTCCGATAGGATATGATACCCTACGTTCGCACCCACACCGAAATAAAACCCTTTCACGGTCATACCGATCATGAGAGGTATACGGGCGGTCAAACCGAACGAATGTTCCCTACTCGGATCCAGGTCATAGTGATACGTCATCAGCTTACCCTGGGTGTCATACATCGCGCGGTCAAAACGCCAAGCCTGGGTCGTCGCATTAGAGAGCCAGAAGGCAAAATCCACACCCGCAGAGAAGTAGAACATACCATAGCGCAACTCATATCCGCCGCTCAGGCTCACTTGTCCGCCGCCTTGCGTCGTGATATCATCAAACTGCTCCAACAAGGTGAAATAACCTCCGCCTAACGAAAGCCAACCATAGTGTTTGTCCAGCACCGTGTTGTCGATAATCTTCTGCTCCGCGCGAGCGCTCATCCCGAGAAGCAGAACCAGCATCAATAGTACGAATCGAGATTTGTTGTTGCGTATCATAGTCTTTTATATTATTATCGCGTCATTGTGTGTATCTATATAAATACAGTAAAACGGCCGCAAAATTACACATAAAAATTGACTTATGCAAATTTCTTTATTAACAATTGTTATTTTTTTAGTAAAAAAATCACATTTTTAGCCTTTTTTCTCTTAAATATTTGCATGATAGCGAACAACTTCGAAGGCATATTTTTTAGGCAAAGTTTTCTGCGAAATCGCCGATAGAGGCAAAAGTGGTCCAATGGACGAAAGTCTCCGCGGCGCGGCGGTTAGTCTCGATATCGTCAATGAAGCACACTTCTGTTTCTGCATCCGCCCGGATTGCCGCATCCACAGCGCGGAAGATCGCTTCTTCGGGCTTGGCCAGGTGCATCTTCTGCGAGAGGAACATCCCGTCGAAATGTGCATCCAAGCCATAGGTGCGGTTGATGAACTCGAAATGCAGATCGTTTCCATTGGACAGCAGATAGACCTTGTATCCTTTCGCGCGAAGCGCGTCTACGAACGCCAAGCGCTCGGCAGGTAACTCATCCAGCATCGCCATCCACGCCTCTACTATCGCTTCTTTGTTAGTCCCGGGGCGACAGAAAGCCTGCACTTCCCTGAGAAAGTCCTCCGCACTGATCGTTCCGCGCTCGAAATCCGCCATGAGTTGCTTCGTAGCTATACTCACGGCTTTGACACCTTCGCCCCGCACATCCATGCCGAGTACCGCACGCATATTCGCTTCACCCATCAGTACCTCGAAAGCACGCATACACCGGCCCACATTGAGGTTTATCAGCACCCCGCCTAAATCAAAAACAACTATTTCCCGTTTCATAAGCATATCGCCCAAAATCCGCTGCAAAGGTACAACAAAATGCGCAATTGCGCAAATAATTAAGTCAAAAAATAGAATTGCTTGCATATATGAAAAAACGAGGAGGTGAAAAAGACACAAGCTAGAAGGGGAAGGAGGAGAGGAAAAAACGACAAAAATGAGGTATACACTTGTATATGTCATTTTTTTGTAGTACTTTTGCACCCAAATTAAACTTGTTCCCTTTTTCTTGTTCATTTTGTAACTTTTGCACAAAAAGGGAACAAGCTATACTTGAGATAAGACATAAGAAATAAGACATATAGTATGAAAGTATTTTTGCGAAACACGGAAGAGTGCGAGGTGTACATCGCGAAGGTGGAGAAAGCCTTACGGAAGGCGGGTATTGACGTAGTCAAAAAGGAAGATGTGACGGACGAAACGGATGCTGTGGAGGCAGCGCATCTGTGTATTGACGTGCGTAAAGGCGGTCAGTTGAAGAAGGAAACGGAGTACTGGAAGCATGTGGAGAAAGTGCGCGAGGAGCGATTGAAGAAGGAACAGGATATGAGCTCTATTACCATAGATAAGATAGATGCGCGTGTGTGTCGGCTCGTAAAAGCAATCGGCAAACGCACGGTGCCGCGCACGTATATCTTGTCCGTGTTAGGGTTAAAGCAAGGCAGTCGCCGTGTTTTCATTTATCACTACCTCAAGCCCGCAGTAGCGAAGGGATATGTAGTGATGGCTCACCCGTCTCACCCCAATCTGCCGGAGCAGGCCTACCGCCTCACCGCCAACGGCCTGGATTTCCTCGCTGAAATCACAAACACTCTTTCCTCTAAATAACCCATCACCCCTCCCATCAAGCCCCGAACAACTTGTTCCCATTTTAGTTGATTTGAGATATTTTTGGGCAAAAAGGGAACAAGTAATAAGGGCGATAGGGAGGTAAAAGGAGTGTGATTTTAAAGGGTAAAAATAAAATGACGAAAAACTTGCATATGTCGTAAAAATGTAGTAACTTTGCAGCAATTACCGAGATTATTAGATACCGAGATTGCTTGTATATTCCAAATATTTGTAGTAACTTTGCAGCGCAAAATAACCAAATCTCAGAAAAAACATCACTTTTGGTCAAAAAGACCTTCAAAAACTTGTATAATTCAGAAAAATGTAGTAACTTTGCAATCGGAAAAGAATCACGTCATGTATAATAAGAAAATACCGGTGGATATCAACTGCGGTTTTCGTATCGCGTTGGAAGTGATGGGCGGTAAGTGGAAGCCCTATATCATCTATGAACTGCTGGACGGTCCACGCCGTCCGAGCGAACTGAAACGTGCGCTTCCGGAAGCCAGTGAGCGTGTGCTGGCGCAGCAGTTGAGCGAACTGATGGAATACGGTGTGGTGGAGAAACAAGTGATTGACCCCGTTTGCAAGCACTCCGAATACAG
>JAFSQV010000054.1 GCA_017446455.1 Paludibacteraceae bacterium | reverse complement strand
TAATATATATAATATAGTATAAAGTGCTAAATAATGCCATAATTTAGTGCGTGATTAGTGCGTGATAAGTGCGTGATAAGTGGGTGATAAGTGCGTCATAAGTGCGAGATAAATGAGTGTAAGTGCTGGTATTTGCCTGGTAAATGCCTATAGAAAACCCGCCACGCAGTGAAGCGCAGCGGGTTTAATGTCCTTATACATTAAATTAATTCAAGCGGAGCATGACGGAAATTACCGTACCTGCGGTGGTGTCGCCTGATTTGATTACACGGGCTTTACCTTTGTTGTTACCGGCCACATCAACGATAACGGTTACTGCTTTTCCTGTCATGGTGTAAGCGGTCGTAGTAAACGACTGCGTGGCAGGGTTATAGTCACCGAACTTGCGCATCGACGAACGATTGATAGTTCCGTCATTATCCAGCGCGCTGAAGTCAATCATCACCTCTTCGGCTACATTCTTAGCCAGGTCGCAGATAAAGAACGCTTTCTCGTCATCCCGCATCACATAGGCGATATCGTCATAATAGGCGTTGATATTGCTCGGATAGTGGTTCGGCAGCGTAGCACGGGTAATTTTCTTGGCTTGTGGGTCAAACGTGTATTTATATCCATATTCCATGAAAGACATCGTCTTCTGCTTGCTAACCACCGGATCCCCAACTTTGATATAGAGATGGTCCGTGGTATGTGCAATGAGTTCTTTCGCTTTCGCGGTCGGTGACGGCGATTCGCTCAGTTCAATCGAATAGAAATAAGAACCGATATCATCGCGACCGTAAACGGCATAGATCGTGTTATCCACAGAAATAATATTGACGGTCACATTCTCGTTGTTTTGCAAGCGAGCATCGATGGCTGTATTATTAAGCGCTACGATATTATTGTCTTTCGGACCATCCGGGAAGAGCACGCCCGGTGTCATGTTACCCCGGTCGTGATACCAGATATGCAGGCCTAAAGCGCCTCGGGTATCGGGCATGATATCGGTGGTGTACATCGTACTGGCGAGCATGGTCGTTACGGCCAGTTCGTCGCCCTGGTCTTTGAGGCGATAGAGCATTTTGGCATCGGTCAGCCAACAGTTGGAATAAATCTCCCCTTTGAGGCACTCTACCACGCCGTAGATATCACTTTGACGCTCGAAAGTGACGCCTCTGGAGTTATACCAAGGCCGTCCGTCGCGTCCGTCCCAATAGAAGAGGGCGCCGTCGCTACGTCGAACGAGGAAATTGCAGTAGTTCTTCTCCACAATCTCCTTGATCATGGAGTGGTAGGGTTCCTGCAGTTTGTCTAAGTCCGGGTAGTCATAATGGCAATCGTACAACCAAAGCCACTCGTCGCCGATGGCGAAGATATTCTTGACCGCGAGTCGCATGTGCGCTTTGACCATATCCACCAGTTCGCCGTCGTTGCCGCGAGCATCGATGGTGTAGGTGATTTCTACGAGCGTGCCGTCCTCGGAAACCGAATAGACGGGTTTTTGCACGTTATAGGTGGTGTCCAGTTTAGCTTGAGGCATCCGTGCTGCGTTGGATGAGCCGACGGTAGCCAGGGCGAGCGTGTTGACACCGTCCAGATGCATGCGTTTGAACTGGATGTTTTTTATGCCGCTTTTACCGCCTCCGCCTTCGCAAGAGGCCATGCCAATGGCAACGACTATCGCAGCCAAGGCGTATAAGATACGAGTTTTCATAATTGTATTGATTGTTTATAATTCTGATTCTTTGAGACGTTCGGCGTTTTCGGCGACCTGGAGGGCATCGATGACGCCTTGGATATCGCCGTCCATGAAGGCGGCAAGGTTATAGACGGTATAGCCGATACGATGGTCGGTGATACGTCCCTGCGGGTAGTTGTAAGTACGGATCTTGGCGGAGCGGTCACCCGTGGAGACCATGGTCTTACGGCGCGCAGCGATGTCATCGATATATTTCTGATGCTCCTTATCATAGATCTGCGTGCGCAGACGCGAGAGGGCACGTTCTTTGTTCTTCGGCTGGTCGCGGGTCTCTGTACACTCGATAAGGATTTCCTGGACTTCGCCCGTATTGGGGTTGCGCCAGTTATATCGCAGTCGCACACCCGACTCGACCTTGTTGACGTTCTGTCCGCCGGCACCGCCTGAACGGAAGGTCTCCCACTTGATCTCGCCTTCGTTGATATGCACCTCGAACTCATCCGCCTCGGGCAGGACGGCTACCGTAGCAGCAGAGGTGTGTACTCGGCCTTGTGTTTCGGTAACCGGTACCCGCTGCACGCGGTGCACGCCGCTCTCGTATTTGAGCGTACCATAGACGTTTTGACCGGTCACGTTGAAGATAATCTCCTTGTATCCACCTGCCGCACCTTCATTGAAGGAAGAAACGGTATATTTGAAGCCTTTTATTTCGAAATATTTGGTGTACATCCGGAAGAGATCGCCGGCAAAGATCGCCGCTTCATCGCCTCCGGTTCCGCCGCGAATCTCCATCACGACGTTCTTGCCATCCTCGGGATCTTGCGGTAAGAGCTGGAGTTTGAGTTCTTCCTCCAACTTAGGGATCTGTGGTTCCAACTCCTCCACTTCGGCGCGCGCCATTTCCTTGAGATCCGCGTCGGACTCGTTATACAGCAGGTCTTTGGCGTCTTGCAGGTTCTGCACGGCTTTCTTATAGCGATGTGCACATTCCAAGACGCGCTCCAAATCATGATAATCACGGTTCAAACGCACATAACGGGCTTGGTCGGCAATAACCGACGGGTCTGTGATAAGCAGACTCACCTCATGGAACTTAGCCTCTAAACCGTCGATTTTATCGAGTATATTCATGATAAGCTTGGATTGTATTCTGCATCAGGCTGACAATCGTCATCGGTCCTACTCCGCCCGGCACAGGGGTGATGAATCCTGCGACAGGTGCTACGTGCTCGAAATCCACATCTCCCACCAATCGGTAACCGCGAGGAGAAGCAGGATCGTCAATACGGTTGATACCTACGTCAATGACGGTGGCACCGGGTTTGACCATACTGGCTGTCACTAAGTTCGGACTTCCGGCCGCTACGATGATGATATCGGCGGTGCGGCAAATAGATGCGAGGTCTTGGGTCTTCGAGTGACAAACCGTAACGGTAGCATCACCTAATGAAGCGGCACTCATGCCCGGCAGAGACAAGTAAGGACGCTGCATCAGCAGCATGGCGATAGGTTTGCCGACGATATTCGAACGACCAATCACCACGACATGTTTGCCTTCTGTAGGAATACCGTAGCGCGCAAGTAACTCGCGTATACCGCGCGGTGTCGCACTCACGATGGACGGCAAACCTTGTACCGTGCGACCCACGTTCTCCGGTGTCAAACCGTCCACATCCTTGCGATAGTCGATTGCCGAGAGAATAGTCAGTTCGTTAATATGCGCCGGAAGGGGCAGTTGCACAATAAAACCATCGATTGAATCGTCATTATTAAGGCGGTGGATCTCGTTCAGCAGTGTCTGCTCGGTGGTATACTCGTCGTACGCGATTTTCTCCGCTTTGATACCTACCTCAGCGCAAGCCTTCAGCTTATTGGCCACATAGGTCTCCGAAGCCGGGTTATGTCCCACCAGAACGACCGCCAACTTAGGCGCACGCTTGCCTTCTGCTCGTAGGGCAGCTATCTGTTCGCGCAACTCGCCACGAATCGTTTGTGCTATTTGTTTTCCGTCAATTATCATTCGTTATCTTTGTCTTTTGATTGGCTGATTTTCCAAATCTTCAGTCTCTTCCATATATCCTTCCACTCGCGCTGGGTGATATACCATGTATCTTCCTTACGTGGCGGGCGATATACAGGGCGCGTCTCTATCTGGACATTACGCTTGAGCGAATCAAGCTTATAGGCCTGCGACAAGCTGTCGGAATACAGCAGCGCGTCGCGCTCATCGGCCTTATGGATGCGCAACTCATCTACCGTTCGCTCCGTCGTCGGATCATCATGCGGCATAGCACGCCATTCGTCCATATACATCTTGACAATCATGTAGATACCAAAGCCCAGCACAGCTATCACGATGAGCATCAAGCCGTAATACGCCTGTTTATCCCTCATCTTTATCCAACCGCCCCAACTGTTGGTGTACTGGTCATCGCGGCGATGATGATGGTGATGATGATGTTTGCGTTCTTTGTGCTTCTCCCACCCGGGTTGATATGTCTTTATCTCGTCTGCCATTAGCTTCTTTTAAAGTTCATTTGCTGCACTTTGCGCATCATCTTGCTAGTCTGCTCGAACTGTTTGAGGAAGCGGTTGAGCGCTACGATATCCACGCCTGCACCTTTGGCGATGCGGTTCTTACGGCTGCCGTTGAGCAGGTTCGGGTTGGCGCGCTCTTCAGGCGTCATAGAGTTGATCATCGCCTCTATCGGTTTGAACGCATCATCACTCACTTCGACGTTCTTCAGCGCCTTATCCATACCCGGGATCATACCCATCAGGTCTTTCATCGAACCCATTTTCTTAATCTGGTTTAATTGTCCGATGAAATCGTTGAAATCGAATTGGTTCTTGGCGATTTTCTTCGAGATACGGCGTGCTTCCGCTTCGTCGTACTGCTCTTGCGCGCGTTCTACGAGGCTCACCACATCACCCATACCGAGGATACGGTCGGCCATACGACTCGGATGGAACACATCCAATGCCTCCATCTTCTCGCCTGTACCGATGAACTTGATCGGCTTGTTGACCACCGAGCGAATACTAAGCGCCGCACCGCCGCGGGCATCACCGTCCAGTTTGGTCAGTACCACACCGTCAAAATCCAGACGGTCGTTGAACTCTTTGGCGGTATTGACCGCATCCTGACCGGTCATGGCGTCCACCACGAACAGGGTCTCGGACGGCTGGATAGCTTCTTTGATAGCCGCTATCTCGGTCATCATCTGCTCGTCTACAGCCAGACGACCGGCGGTATCGACGATCACCACATCATAGCCGAACTTGCGGGCCTCAGATATCGCGTCTTGCGCCTTTTTAACGGGATTAGACTCCTCTTCCGCAGTATAGACTTTTGCGTTGATCTGCTCGCCAAGGACGCGCAACTGCTCGATAGCAGCGGGGCGATACACGTCGCACGCTACGAGCATCACTTTCTTATTCTTCTTTGTCTGAAGGAAATTAGCCAACTTAGATGCAAAGGTCGTCTTACCGCTACCCTGCAGACCTGCCATAAGAATAACTGCCGGTGAACCCTTGAGGTTAATCTCTTGTGCCTCGCCACCCATCAACTCCGCCAACTCGTCATGGGTGATCTTCACCATCAGTTGTCCGGGGCGAACGGCGGTAATGACGTTCTGACCGAGTGCTTTCTCTTTCACCTGGTCGGTAAATTGCTTGGCGGTCTTGTAGTTCACATCGGCCTCCAGCAAGGCTTTACGGATGTCCTTTACGGTCTCCGCGATATTGATCTCGGTGATACGTCCTTCACCTTTGAGAATCTTAAATGAGCGTTCTAATCTTTCTGATAAATTATCGAACATATTACTCCAAATTAAATTGCGGCGCAAAGGTAGTAAAAAATTTGCATATATGCAAATAAAAGCGAAAAAATGTGCAAATATTTGCGTATGTCATTTTTTTATTGTACTTTTGCACTCGCAAAAGTTTTGATTATGGAAAGAAGAGTAAGAGTTCGCTTTGCGCCAAGCCCTACAGGCGCGTTGCATATCGGCGGTGTACGAACTGCCTTGTACAACTATCTTTTTGCCCGTCAGCACGGCGGTGACATGTTGCTTCGTATCGAAGATACGGACTCCACCCGTTTCGTGCCCGGCGCAGAAGAATATATCCTCGAAGCCCTCGATTGGCTCGGTATCGGTATTGACGAAGGTCTTCGTCAGAAGAAAGGCACCAAAGAGATTGAAGCCGTAGGCTCTCACGGTCCCTACCGTCAATCGGAGCGTCGCGAGATTTACCATCAGTATGTGAAGCAACTGCTGGATAGCGGTCATGCGTATATCGCATTTGATACGCCCGAAGAGCTCGAGGCCAAGCGCGCAGCGACACCTAATTTTCAGTACGATGCCCGTACGCGTATGGATATGCGCAATTCGCTGACCATGCCGGCCGAAGAGGTACAGGCGCTGATCGATAAAGGTGAGAAATACGTCGTTCGCTTTAAGGTCGAACCCAACGAGGACGTGCATGTGCATGATCTGATCCGCGGAGAAGTGGTGATCAACTCGAATATCCTCGATGACAAGGTGCTTTATAAGTCCGCAGACGACCTACCAACCTATCACCTTGCCAATATCGTGGATGACCATCTGATGGAGATTTCGCATGTCATCCGCGGCGAGGAGTGGTTACCTTCCGCTCCGCTGCACGTGCTGCTTTACCGCGCGTTCGGATGGCAAGACACGATGCCCGAGTTTGCCCACCTGCCCTTGCTGTTAAAACCCGATGGAAACGGCAAATTAAGCAAGCGTGACGGCGATCGTCTCGGTTTCCCCGTCTTCCCGCTAGAGTTCCATAATCAGAAAGATGGCACGGTTTCATCGGGATATCGCGAGAGTGGCTACCTGCCCGAAGCGGTCATCAACTTCCTGGCCTTGCTCGGTTGGCACGGCACAGGCGATCAGGAAATGTACACGATGGATGAACTCATCAAGGAGTTCTCGCTTGACCGTGTCTCCAAGGCCGGTGCAAAATTTGATTACGAGAAAGGCAAATGGTTCAACCACCAATATCTGCAACTGCGCAGCAATGAAGAACTCGCTCAGATGTTCCTGCCTACCCTCGCGGCGCATGGTATTGAAAACCCTGATATGCAAATGGTAGCCCAAGTCATCGGACTTACCAAGGATCGCGTAAACTTTGTGCCGGAACTCTGGGAGCAGACGAATTTCTTCTTTGTGGCTCCGACCGAGTACGACGAGAAATCGCTGGCAAAGCGATGGAAAGAAGACTCTCCGCGTCATATGACCGAGTTGCTTGAGGTGCTTGAATCCGTTCCTTCTTGGGACGCAGAGACCTTGGACGGTATTGTCATGGGTTGGATTGCTGCTAAAGAGTACGGCGTAGGTATCGTGATGAACGCCTTCCGTATCTGCCTTGTCGGCGCAGCCCGTGGTCCGCATATCTGGGCGATTACCGACGTCCTCGGCAAAGATGAGACCCTGAAGCGCGTAAAAACTGCTTTAACTAAACTAGGTTAACCTAGGACTACCTAGGACGACCTAGGCATACCTATGACCCCCAAAGAGGCATTACATAAGTATTTCGGATACGATGATTTTCGGCCCTTACAGGCGGAAATCATCGCTTCTGTTTTAGCGCATCGCGACACCTTGGCCCTGATGCCTACGGGCGGCGGCAAGAGTCTGTGTTTCCAGATCCCTGCCCTTGTGATGGGAAATGAGGATCCGGAGAAGCGCTTATGCCTGGTTATCACGCCGCTCATCGCACTCATGCGCGATCAGGTGGACAATCTCCGGGCACGCGGCATACACTCTGAAGCCATCTATACGGGTCAGAGTTTTGACAAACAGCGTGCGGCCTTAGATAACTGCCTCTTCGGCCCATACCATTTTCTCTATTGTTCCCCGGAGCGATTAGAGAGCGAAGAGTTTCGCAAGCGCCTCAAAGACCTGCCGATTGGCCTGATAGCCGTCGATGAGGCACATTGTATCTCACAGTGGGGCTATGATTTTCGGCCTTCGTACCTGAATATTGCTGCCGTGCGGGAACTATTGCCCGACGTGCCGATCTTGGCGCTTACAGCGACCGCAACGCCGACTGTAGTCGAAGACATCCAGCGCCGTTTGGGATTCCAAGAACCGAATGTGCTGAAAATGTCCTTCCGCCGCGAGAACCTGCAGTATATCGTGCGCCGCACGGAGAATAAACCCGATCAAATCGCGCATATCTTATCGAAAGTGCCCGGTTCGGCGATTGTCTATGTACGCAACCGCAAGCGGGCTCAGGAACTTGCTGAATGGCTGAAAACCAACGGCGAGAGCGCCGATTATTACCACGCCGGACTCACTACCCGCGAGCGGAATGAGCGCCAAGAAGCGTGGAAAGAAGGGTGTACACGCGTCATTGTGGCGACGAATGCCTTCGGCATGGGTATCGACAAACCCGACGTGCGGCTCGTCATCCATCATGATTTGCCCTCGCATCTGGAGAGTTATTACCAGGAAGCAGGGCGCGCCGGAAGAGACGGAATGACGGCTTATGCCGTGCTGCTCTATAACGACGAAGATAAAGCCAAGGCTCGCAAGCGCGTGGTGGACACCTACCCGCCCAAGGAATTTGTGGAGCAGGTCTATCACAAGACCATGGATTTTCTGCAGATAGGTGAAGGAAGCGGCTTAGGGCACCGTTTTGCGCTGCATATAGACCAGTTATGTCACGTCATGCACTTGCCCGTCATACAGGCCTACTCTGCCCTGCATCTACTGACACAAGCGGGATATATCGATTTCCAAGAGGAATACGAGACCCAGCCGCGCGTCTGTCTGCGTGTACCACGTGCCCAATTGGGCGAGTACGACCTCTCGTCGCCGCAAATCGAGTTGCTAGACCGTCTGATGCGCCAATATTCGGGTATCTTCACCGACCTACAGTATGTGCGCGAGGCCGATAACCCCGAGGACCATGAGTTGCTCGTCTCCTTGGCGCAACGCGGTATCATCACCTATATCCCGCGCTCTGTAGGTTGCTGCCTGACGATGACAAAAGAAAGAGAGGCAGAAATCTACCTCTCTCCTGCTATTTTCGATGATCGTCAGAAACTCTTTGCGGAGCAACTCCACGCGATGGTCGAGTATGCCGAGCAGAATCAGTTCTGCCGCGAACAGGTGCTACTCGCTTACTTCGGTGAGACGAGCGCTATCCCCTGCGGTCATTGCGACGTCTGTCGCGAGATCACCCACCGTATCATTGCTGAGTGAAAGAGAGTCTTCGCCAAGCAACTGCTGCAATTCCCGCATTTCTGCCTCATTCACCGATTTATTACGGTCATTCACGCCCATCAGCGGGCCGAAGAACACCTTCAGCAACGCGCGACCAATCACTTTCGACAATTTGAATTTCGGATTCGTCACGTCTCCTTTTACCGGCACATCAATCAGGATGATGTCCTGCGCCGAAGTGAGCATCTTAAAGCCCAGACGCACAGGGATATTCTTATACGGCGCTTTGGTGAGCAGCTCTTTGCGACCTACCCGCGGATGGTCAATCTCGATGCGGTTCGTACCGTTCAGTTTGGCGGATGCGACGTCTAAATGGCTGTCGATAGTCAGCAGACCTCCGTCCAGCGGATAGCCCGTATAATTGCGACAGAGCGCACTGAAATCCTCGATATGCACGCCGCGAACCTTCAGATCCGCCTGTGTGTCTTGGTTCTTGAGGTCTAAGCCGCCCTTGAAATCCAGATTGAGACTACCTCCGTTCGGCAGCGTAGCCTGCAGTTTGATGGCATTACGGCCGTTGCTGGCGACGTTCTGACCGTCTACGCGCAGCGTCTGGATCGCATAATTCCAGTTATGCTTCATCGAGTAGTCGTGGTAACTGATGTCATGTCCGGTCAGGGTCACGCGCTTGGCCATCCAAACCAGAGGTTTGGTTGCACGCGGTTTCTGTACTTCTATCGGTGTTTCTATCGAGTCGGTCGCCGCGCTGTCGGCCTCCACTTCCTCTTTGCTCTTCATCAGCCGCGTCAAGGTCGTCCAGCCTTCGTGTACCTCGTAATTGGCCGTCAGACCGTTAATGGTCAGGCTGTCGAGGATAAAAGTGTTCTTGGCGATGTCGCCTTTGCTGATCGCTACGCGCAGCTCATCCAGCGCCGCTACCTCGTCCTTATGCGAGTCGCGCAGACTCAGGCCGGTCAGAGACAGGTTTCCGGTCAGCAGGATATTGCTGATCACATCCAGACTTCCGTCCACGTGCAGCGATCCGTTCATCTTAGCGCCCAGACCCGTCACATCCAAATAATCCTGAACGAGCGGCAACACCACATCGGTATGTACATCATGCAGGTTCAACTTCACCGCATAGCGGTTGGATTGCAACTTCATACCAGCGATGATACCTACCCGGCCGCCTGTCGGCAAACCGAATTCGATACCGGCGTTCGTCTGCGTGTTATCGAAATACAGGCCCGGTATACGAAGCGTCAGATCCTCCAGTTTCCACTGCTTGTCGCTCACTACATCACGGTAGCGGATGTTGCTGTTATTAATTCGAATACTCTTTAAACTAACTGTCCACTTACTCTTCGCAGTATCCGCAGGCACAGAATCGTTTTTGGAGAAGCGCTCGATGATGTCCGAGAAATTGACCTTGTCGTTGTGCTTGAGCACTTGTCCGTCGAAGCCGTCAAGATGGATTGCACGCAGTTTGACGGTCTTGCCGAGCAGTTGCGGATAGGCGATATGCACGTACAAACGGTCGAAGGAGACGAAGTTCGTCTCGCCGTTGGCTTCCTTGCATTCAAAGCCGCTGATGGTCACTCCACCCCAATAAGGATTGATGATCACGCGGTCCACGTGCATTTGTCGGCCGACGATCTGTTCGCCGTAGTTGTTCACGACGTATTTGGCTGCCGGCGAAGCGACGGCCAGTATCAATGCAAAGAGGAGCACTATTACTAGCGCTCCCCATCCACATATCTTCCAGAATGTTTTCATTATTCAGCGGATAATGTGACGCGGCGGAAATCTTTGATTTCAACACCTTTTGCTTTGAGGATATCCTTCACGAGCTCTTTGTTCTCGCTCATGATATAAGCCTGCTCAACGAGTGTGTTCTCTTTGAGGAACTTATTCAGACGGCCTTGTGCGATCATCTCGATCTTCTTTGCCTGAGCAGCGAGGTTAGCCTCTGCTTCTGCGGGCACTTTAGCGCGGATGTCGCGAGCTACTTGAGCCTGCTCCTCGGTCAACCAACCCTTAGCGGTGTTAGAAGCGATGTGGTCATCGCTATCCGCATGAGCCGGGTTGATACCAGCCTTGCGCAGAGCGTTCTCAACAGCCTTGTTGATCTCGTCCTGTTTGGTCTTGTCGATAGCTACTTCCAACTCGTGCTTCTTAACGTCCTCAGCTACGTGATCAGCGTCCAGCGCGATCGGGCTCATAGCAGCAACCTGCATCGAGATACCGTGAACGGTCTCGTGATCAGCGCCTTCGTTAGCAGCAACGAGCGAGCTGAGTTTGTTACCCAGGTGGTTGTAAGCGTCCACTACCGGTGCCTCGAGGTATGCGTAGTCAGCGAGCTCCATCTTCTCACCCGTCACGCCGGAGCGCTCGGTGATGATCTCAGCTACGGTGAAGTTACCAATCTTGAGGTTCTTGAGCTCCTCTTGCGTACGTACTTTGTTGTCCAAAGCGGCGTCGAGGATCAGTTTAACCATACCTATGAAGTCCTCGTTCTTAGCTACGAAGTCGGTCTCGCACTTCACGCCAACGATAGCGCCGAAGTTGTCTTTTACCTTTGCGAGTACGCAACCTTCCGAAGCCTCACGGTCGCTACGCTTTGCTGCGATAGCCTGTCCGCGCTTGCGGAGCAAATCCTTCGCAACTTCGAAATCGCCGTTAGCCTCTTCGAGGGCCTTCTTTACATCCATCATACCGGCACCGGTGATGTCGCGTAATTTCTTGATATCAGCTAATGTAACTGCCATGATTATGCCTCCTCTTCTGCTTTAGGTTCTTCCTTAGCTTCAGCTACTTTCTCAGCCTCTGCTTTCGGAGCAGCTTTGCGGATACGCTGACGACGCTCTTTGGGTGCGGGTGCCTCGCTGGCAGCCTGCTCCTCAGCAGCACCTTCGTCTGCTTTCTCTACCTTGCGCTCCTCGAGACCCTCTTTGATAGCGTCGCAAACAGCGGTCAGGATGACGTCGATAGCCTTGGTTGCATCGTCGTTAGCCGGGATTACGAAATCGATGTCGTTGGGGTTCGAGTTGGTATCTACGATACCGAATACAGGGATACCCAGGCGGTTAGCCTCTGCTACTGCAATATGCTCTTTCATTACGTCCACTACGAACACAGCGCTCGGGAGACGAGTCATGTCTGCGATAGAACCGAGGTTCTTCTCCAGTTTCTCACGCTGACGTGCGATATGCAGTTTCTCGCGTTTAGATACGTTATAGAGCGTACCGTCGGTCGTCATCTTGTCGATCTGGCTCATTTTCTTCACAGCCTTACGGATGGTCGGGAAGTTGGTGAGCATACCAC
>JAFSQV010000053.1 GCA_017446455.1 Paludibacteraceae bacterium | reverse complement strand
AAGAAAATGCCAAGATCAGTTAATCACGTTGCTTCGCGCAACCGTCGTAAAAAGATCATGAGCCTTACCCGTGGTAACTTTGGTGGCCGCGCTAATGTATGGACCGTAGCAAAGAACACATGGGAGAAAGGTTTGCAGTACGCTTACCGCGATCGTAAGAACAAAAAACGCACCTTCCGCGCTCTCTGGATTCAGCGTATCAACGCTGCTGCACGCCTCGAGGGTCTGAGCTACAGCCAACTCATGGGCTGCCTCAAGAAAGCAGGTATCGTTATCAACCGCAAGGCTCTCGCTGACCTCGCTATGAATCAACCCGCTGCCTTCAAAGCAGTCGTTGATCAGGCAAAAAAGAAAGCAGAGAAAGCTGCGAAGTAACTTAGGTTTACCTAGGTCAGTCTAGGAAATCCTAGTGTTCTTACACAAGAAAAAGGCTCGCAATTTTGCGAGCTCTTTTTTTATTCTATCCGTGCGCCGGTCAGGTCAAACCATTGTCCGTTGCGCTCAATCACTAGCCGTCCTTCTTTCACAAACTTGCGATTGGACGATGAACGATCAACCGCATCCTCTATGCCTTGTCCTTCGTTATAGAAATTGCGCATGTAATAGGGGGCGCACACATCTGCGGCGGTTTTAGTCGCCGATACAGAACCGGTCTTATTGATGGCATGTCCGGAAGTTGTGGCACCTTCGTCCCAGAAACCGCGGTTAGACCACTTCTCTTCTACCAAGCCCGCTTTGGTCGTCCAATTGACATAGTCGCCATTACCGGCATCTTCCGGAAACCAATAACTAATGCCGTCTACGTTCTCCAGCGGTTTGAGATTGTCCACCAGATCTTTGACAAAATTATACTGCCCTTGTTTGGAGCACGGCCATGCATCGCGGGTGTCATAATTCACGCCTTCGGACGGCCAGTACTGGAAGTTATACGCGCACTCAACGATCTGCACACGTTTGTCAGGAAAAATCGTCTTGAGATTTTTCAGCGCGTTAACGAGGTTGTTCTTATCCGATTTGTCAGCCACTTGTTCGCTGTTGAGATAGCCGTGCCAGAAGGGATAATAACTGAGCCCGATCACATCAAAATCAACGTTATTATTCTTCAGTTTGTTGTAATAATAGGTATTATAGGCTGTATTGGAAGGTCGGTCGGTGTGAATGATGATCTGCGCATTCGGGCATTCTTCCCGCACTGCCTTACAACCGGCGCGCAGCAGTCCGAGGTAGCCGTCCCAGTTATCTCCGTTGTAGTTGTAGGGATGCACCCTTATGTCGCAAAGACCGTACATGATCTCATTGCCTACTTGTACAAGATCCGGCGTGGCGCCTGCTTCCTTGAGGGCCTGCAGTACGCGGTGGGTATATTGGCCAAGACTGTCCGCCATCAACTCATCGGAGAGCCCTTTCCAAGCTTTAGGAGCTTGTATATGTCCGGCATCCACCCACGAGTCAGAATAATGGAAATCAAGCAAGAAGTACCCGCCTGCCTCTTTGATGCGTTTGCCGAGCGCGGTGACATAGGCAAGATCCTGTACGATAGCGTAGTCGGTCGTCGTGTAATCCGGGGCTTTCTGCTTAGGGTTTACAAAGAGCCGCACGCGGAAAGTGTTCCAGCCGCAATCGGAGATCAGCCAAGTAATCAGATCGTTGACTTTCTTGTTGTTCACATCTTTGTAGCCCGAGCTATACTGTTCGTACTTGGGGAGCATGGAGATGTCCCCGCCTATATAGCGGGTCTGCGCCTGCGTATATACGCATAGGAGCGCGATAACTAATGAGGAGTATTTCCGCGTCATAAATGATTGGATTTCTGATTTACGGTGCAAAAATACTACTTTTTTTCGACATACGCAAATAATTATGGGATAAAAATGCAAAGTGTAGTTTGCAAAATACAGAAAAATAAACATTTTGACAAAAAGTGTTTGTGTGAATGAGAAATTTGTATTACTTTTGTGCCGTTTTGTTGCTTTTTGTAAACAAATAACAAAAATAACTAACATTATTAACATTACTAACCTAAAAAATTGATTTAAGGTATGAAAAAATTTTTCTCTTTTTTGTGCGCTCTGGTGGTATTAGCGAGCGCAAGTGCAGTACCTGCTCGCCCGGTCAAGGCAGTGGATTTTTCTACTCCTCGAATGGTGAAGAAGGCAGACTTACAGCCTAAGCAGGCTGCGAAATTGTCGGTAAAGAAGGCGCCGGCTAAGAAGCAAGCCTTGGAAGTGAAGCAACCCGCAAAGTTCGCGCCGGTAAGTGTAAATAGCGCAGCGCGTGCTCCGAAGGCGAAGCAAACAGAGACGAATGTCGCAGTAAGTAAGGTGTCTTCGACATTTTATCAGGAAGACAATGACATTTACTATGCGTTGTACAACGAGGATAAAACCGTCGCTTTCTGCTTCGATATCGTGTGTGCGGAGGGTGAAAATGATGTAGTATCCGGCCAGACATACACTTTGGGCGATATGTTGGCAGATTACTGCGAGTGGGTTCCGACGGATGATATTTACAACGGAACCGCATTTACGGCAGCATCTTTCACGAAGACGGTAGCTGCAGACGGCTCGTTCACTATCGTTGCAAGTGCCACGGATGTTAATGGTGATGTGTGGAACCTGAGTTATGCAGGTGAAGCATTTGTTCCGCAGACGTATGATTTGACGATGGCTTTTGAGTCGGAGAGTTTTTATGCTACTGACAATGATGTATATGTCATTTTGCGTGATGAGGCAGGTAGTGACTACAATTATTCGTTCACCTTCGATATCGTTTTGCCTGAAGGCTTGAATGCATTGGTATCCGGCCAGGAATATACGCTGGATGACATGCTTGACAATTACTCTAAGGGTGCCGATTATGTTAATTCAGAATACGTATATTATCAGAGTGTATCGTTTGTAAAGACGATTGCTGCTAATGGCTCGTTCACGGTGCTTGTGAAGGTAATCGATACAAAGGGTAACACTTGGAACTTAAGTTATGCGCAAGGTGCACCCTCCGTACGCGAGGAAACGCTGACCTTGGAAGGTATCAGCGATATAGGAACTAGCTTCTCGCAAATTGAGGCTGCTACCGCGGACTCCTCGATCATCGTGGACTTGTTTATTATGTCGAATGAGATAGCAGGTACTTTTACCGCAGATGACTTCTACGCATACTACACCTTTGTAGCGTACGTTGATGGCGAAAATATTGCGTTCTACTCCTTGGCCGGCGACGCTTCGTTTACCTCGGTATTCAATTCGGAGACTAACACCTATGCATTCACCGGAACGATGTTGACAGCGAACGATGACGATCCGACAGATCAGATTCTCTTTACGCTCAATCTGACGATTGCCGGAGCTGCTCCTATTGAGCCTGTTGATCTTTCCTTCGAATTTGAGGTAACGGATGAGGCGGTTACCATCATCCCGTCCAACGATGAAGATCTTTGGGATTACTACTTCGTAACTCCGGAAGACCTGGAGGGATACTGGGATAACGATATCGATGCGCTGGCATCCGATGCATATGACTACTACGGAGATGCGTATGCTGCAGCCGGTCCCCGTACGTTCACTTTTGAGACCCTTTCTTCTGCCTTTTCGGGCGAGGTAATCTTAGTCGTATGGGGTGCTGATGGTCGCGTAACCACTCCTGCTGACTCGGTTCATCTCTCCTTGCCGGAGAAAGAATGTGTAGAAACCGACCTTACCTTCTCGCTCAGCCTCACCGAAACAGGTGTGAAGGTACAGACCTCCAACGAAGAAGATCCTTGGGATTCCTACATTCTTAGTGTAGAGTCGTTCGCTGAGGACTTCGCTAATGATCCGGACGCAGTAGCCGAGGCTGTCTTTGACTACTACGGTGAGGCTTATGCAGAGCCGGGTTCGTATGAGTTCTCATTCGCCGACCTGCAAGAGAATCTTGATCAGGGAGAGTACGTGCTCGTTGTATGGGGTGTTAACGGCTGTATCAACACACCTGCTGCAATAATTACCTTCTCGCTCGGAAGTGCGCAAGGTATCGAGAACATCACGCTGACCGAGCAAGTACAAAAAGTGGTTGTTGATGGTCAACTGTTCATCATCCGCGACAACAAGATGTTTAACGTTCAGGGTGCTCAAATTCGTTAAGAATTGACGCTCGTATGAGGAAAAATGAGGGCTGCGCGATGCGCGGTCCTCATTTTATGTGCTTCCATCCATGACTTGATCCTATTTATGACGCACTTACCGCGCACTTACCTCGCACTTATCTCGCACTTATCACGCACTAAATGATTCAATTATATATTTGATATAGTATTATATACATAGTATATAATACAGGAGGATTGCGATGTGAGATAAAAAGCATAAGCTCGAAAGATAATAAATTTTCCGAAAGGGGAGACGTGTAGTTATCAACGATTTTGCGTTTTGGACAACTTTTTCTGTTGATAAAAAATGTAAAGTGTTGAAAATGAGCAATATAACTAAAAATTTTGGAAAACTTTGTAAATTTTTTTTAAAAAAAACTTGTCAAAAAATTTGCACAATTCAAAAATTTGTACTACTTTTGCACCCGTTTTCGGCTCGCGTTCGGCAACAAGCTCGCAAGAGTCCATACCGCTCCGCTAAATGGAAGGGCGACTTGTGCCTCCGCTCTTCCCGCCGCAAATGCTTTGCCGGTTTACGTCGGGAGGTTGCTTAGGCTGACGTTGGAATTATTTTATACTATATATATGGAAACATACATTATCAAACGTGATGGTAAGAAAGAATTGTTCACCATCGACAAAATCAAAAATGCCATTTCGAAGGCATTCTTAGCAGTGGGGGCATTTGCGACCGAGGAGGCGTTGACGTCCATCCTCTCGCACTTGCGAGTACATAACAATGCGACCGTAGAGGAGATCCAGAACCAGGTGGAGGTTGCGTTGATGGCAGAGGGATATTATCAGGTTGCGAAAGCATACATGCTCTATCGCCATCAGCACACAGAGGATCGCGACACGCAGCGCCGTTTGGACTTCATGATGAATTACGTGCAGGCATCCAACGCCGCAGAGGGTAGTAAGTTCGACGCAAACGCTAACGTGGAGCACAAGAACATCGCGACCCTGATCGGTGAACTTCCGAAGCAAGGCTTCATCCGTCTGAACCGTCGTTTGCTCACCGAGCGTATCAAAGAGATGTTCGGCAAAGAGTTGAGTGATCGTTACATGCAGTTGCTCAACCAGCACTTCATCTACAAGAACGACGAGACGAACCTGGCGAACTACTGTGCATCTATCACGATGTATCCGTGGCTCATCGGCGGTACGAAGTCCATCGGCGGTAATGCTACGCCTCCTCATAACCTCAAATCGTTCTGCGGCGGGTTCATCAACATGGTCTTCATGGTGTCGAGCATGCTCTCAGGCGCGTGCGCTACGCCCGAGTTCCTTATGTATATGAACTATTTCATTGAGCAGGAGTACGGCGAGGATTACTACAAGCGTGCAGACGAAGTTGTTGACCTCAGCAAGAAACGTCGCACCATCGACAAAGTGATCACAGATTGCTTCCAGCAAGTCGTTTACAGCCTCAACCAACCTTCCGGTGCGCGTAACTTCCAGTCCGTATTCTGGAACATCAGTTACTACGATCGCTTCTATTTCCAGAGCCTGTTTGAGAACTTCCGCTTCCCGAACGGCGAAGCTCCTCACTGGGACAGCCTCAACTGGTTGCAGAAACGCTTCATGAACTGGTTCAACGAAGAGCGTACCCGTTGCGTCCTCACCTTCCCGGTGGAGACCATGGCGCTCCTCGCAGAGGACGGCGACATCAAGGATAAGGAGTACGGCGATTTCACGGCAGAGATGTACGCGAAGGGCCACTCGTTCTTCACCTACGTGAGTGACAATGCTGACTCGCTGTCAAGTTGCTGCCGTCTGCGTAACGCCATCACGGACAACAGTTTTAGCTACACGCTGGGTGCAGGTGGTATCTCGACGGGTTCGAAATCCGTGCTGACGATCAACCTGAACCGCGCTATCCAGTACGCCGTACGCAACAACATCCCGTATCAGGCTTACATCGAAGATGTAGTAGACTTGATGCACAAGGTACAACTCGCATACAACGAGAACCTGAAGAGCCTGCAGGCGAAGGGTATGTTGCCGCTGTTCGACGCGGGATATATCAACATCGGCCGTCAGTACCTGACGATCGGTGTGAACGGTCTCGTAGAGGCAGCTGAGTTCCTCGGCATCGAGATCAAGGACAGCCCCGAGTACGCGCATTTCGTACAAGAGTTGCTCGGTATCATCGAGAAGAAGAACAAAGAGTACCGCACGAAAGACGTGATGTTCAACTGCGAGATGATCCCGGCAGAGAACGTGGGCGTTAAGCACGCGAAGTGGGATAAAGAAGACGGATACGTAGTTCCGCGCGACTGCTACAACAGCTATTTCTACATCGTGGAGGACAAGAGCCTGAACGTATTGGATCGTTTCCGTCTGCATGGGCGCAAGTATATCGAGCATCTCACCGGAGGTAGTGCGCTGCACTGCAACCTGGAGGAGCACCTGAGCCAAGAGCAGTATCGTCAACTCCTCCGCGTAGCGGCTATCGAAGGCTGTAACTACTTTACCTTCAATATCCCGAACACGGTATGTAACGACTGCGGTCATATCGACAAGCGCTACTTGAAAGAATGCCCGCACTGCCACTCGAAGAACGTAGACTACCTGACGCGTGTCATCGGTTACATGAAGCGTGTATCGAACTTCTCGGAGGCGCGTCAGAAAGAGGCGGCTCAGCGTTACTACGCAGAGAAATCGAAAGCGCCGAAGTGCTAACAAAGACAAAGGATAATACGTGAAAGTTGCATCTTTTGATATAGTCTTTCAGGAGATTCCGGGCGAGGTAACACTCGCCCTTAATCTCTCGAATTGTCCTTGTCACTGCCCGGGTTGTCACAGCCAGCACTTGGCGGAAGACATCGGCGAGGTAGTAAATGAAGAATTACTAAACGGCCTTCTTGCGCGCTACGGAAGTATGATCACCTGCGTAGCATTCATGGGCGGCGATGCTGATCCGGAGGAAGTAGCTCTTTGGGCAAAGTTCGTGAAGGACCGCGGTCTCAAAACCGCTTGGTATAGCGGTCGCCCGGCTTTCCCGAACACACCGAGCAATCAGGTTGTTCCGAATACTCCGATTCCTTTTGACTACGTCAAACTCGGCCCGTATATCGAGTCTCTTGGAGGTCTGAAAAGCAATAAAACCAACCAGCGCCTCTACAAGCGGGTAGGGGACGAGTGGCAAGACATCACCTCGTCTTTCTGGCGCTCATCTTTCGAATCCTAAAGGGTAGAGGAAACAAAAAAAAGAGAGCTCAAAACTCTCTTATCTTTTACCTCATTGCCCTCTTAGGCGGAGGCTTGCTGTAGTAAAGTGTGCCTTGTGATCGCAAAACACAAATGCAAGTCCGTTTTCGCGGACTTGCATGCACCGTTCCATATTTATAAGGTAGTATTAACAAACGGTATAAATAGATTCCTACTGTGTTTATTTGAAACGGTGTTCGTGATATTATTTCAGTTTGAAGATCACAGGAATAGTATAGTGAACATTTACCGGTTCGCCGTTTTCTTTACCCGGTTTCCAGTCCGGCATGTTATTCACAACGCGCAAGGCTTCGTTATCCAGGCTTTCCGTGCCGCTGGACTTGACTACGTGTACATCCGTCACCTTCCCTTCTTTCGTGATCACAAACGAGCAAGCAACCCGTCCTTCTTTTTTATCCTTTTTTGCGTCTGCAGGATACTTCACATTATCCATCAGATACGTCATCATTGCAGACATACCGCCAGGGAATTCCGGCATGCTGTCCGCCGACAGAACCGGCAGTTCGGGTTTTACATCGGCTTCAAGTGAAGTAGCGATAGTCGCTTCGCCGTCACTCTTTACCACGTACACATTGTTTCTTTTTTCATTACCGTTCCTGGTAACAGTCACCGAGGTAGCGCGTTTTTTGCCAGATTCGGTGGTGTTAACAACAACTACATTGCCATCTTCGACTTGGACAACTTTGGTTTGTTTGGTTGTACTGTCGCTTTTTGCGTTTTTTTTGCTTACTGCGCACACGCTTATTGAAAAGAGCAGGCCAATTGCGCAGAATAATACTTTGGTTTTGAATTTTATTTT
>JAFSQV010000052.1 GCA_017446455.1 Paludibacteraceae bacterium | reverse complement strand
CGACATTTCGTATGTCATCGAGGTATCGAAGAGGGCATCCGCCTCTTTCTTGAACGGCTCTATCCATTGCGCCTCCCCCTCCACCACCGACGGCCAGACGGAAAGTGTCATGAGCGGCGACTTGCCGCGCGTACGTAAGTCACGGCTCATCCTACGCAACAACCTGTTCACGTACGTCGGCACCCAACGCTCGCCGTCCAGCGAGATCGAACTCATCGGCGCCGCATAGACCTTGAACTTACTCGACGCATCGATATGCTCCGTGAGAATAGGATTAAGCGCATGGATACCTTCAATCACCAAAATACCGTCATGCTCCAACTGCAACGTATCACCCATATACTCGCGCCTCTCCTCCGCGAAATTGAAAGTCGGCAATGCAATCTCCTTACCGGCTATCAATGCCTTCAGATCGGACTCCAACTGCTTGAGATCAATCGCATACACCGACTCATAGTCCTTCGTCCCGTCCGCCTTAAGCGGTGTCAGCGCACCATCTACGTACCAGTTGTCCAACGACAAAGCTACCGGCTGTTTGCCTTGAGCCAACAACTCCAGACACAGACGGTGACTGGTACTCGTTTTGCCACTTGACGAAGGACCGGCTATCAGTACTACGCGCACTTCGGGACGGGCGCATATCTCCTTGGCGATACTCGTGAGTTGCTCGGAATGATAATCCTCACCTTCTTTTACCAATTCTGCTGCATGATTGCTCTCTATCATCTCGTTGATATAAGCCACGCGGCGTTTCTTTTCTTCTATCATATCGGGTCACAATCTATGATTAGTTTCACATTTTTATTCGATGAATTCGACAGAATATAGTCTATCGACTCCTTCAGCCGTCTTTTCGCCTCGCCTATATTGGCGCCCTGCTCGATACGCAGATTCAGTTCGCGGATCGTATAAGCCTGGACACGCTCGACAGGCGGTATGATAACAGACGATATACGCGCTCCGAAGACTTGCTTCAGATGCGCCTGAAGCTGCATCGCCACTGCCTGTACACGCGCCGCATTATGATCACGCATCTGAATACGAATTATCCGATGAAATGGGGGATAATGGAACATCTCACGCTCCGCTGTCTGCTGCCGGTATAAGGCCTCATAGTCATGATTACGTACCATCTCTAACACGGCATTCTTCGTATCGAAAGTCTGAATCCATACTTCACCTTTCGTACCTTTTCTCCCTGCCCGCCCTGCTACCTGCTCAAGCATCTGGAAGGCGCGTTCGTAGGCACGGAAATCAGGTTGGTTGAACAACGGATCCGCATTCAGCACCGCCACTAACCGTACATCATCGAAATGCAGGCCTTTTGTCACCATCTGCGTACCCACCAGGATGTCACATTCGTGACGCGCAAAAGCATTGATGATATCCTGATACGCCGTCTTGCTGCGGGTCGAATCCAAGTCCATGCGCAGTACCCGTGCCTCGGGAAAGAGCGCCTGTATCTCATCCTCGATGCGCTCCGTGCCAAAACCGACAGACTTCAGTTCTCCGCCGCACTGCGGACAGACAGGCGGAATAGGCGCATGATACCCGCAGTAATGGCAACGTAATTCCTTGGCACGCAGATGCAACGTCATCGGCACGTCGCATTGCACACAGCGCGGCGGTTGACCGCAGGACACACACTGCAACTGAGGCGCATAGCCGCGTCTATTCTGAAAGAGAATGACTTGCTTGTGCTCCGCCAAAGTCTCGCGGATACGCGCTACCAGCGGGTCGCTGAAATGGCCGTACATCTCCTTGCGCTCGTATTGTCGCTTCAAATCGATCAATCGGATATCCGGCAGTTCCACGCCTCCGAAACGCTCGGTGAGGGAAACCAATCCGTACACGCCTTTCTGCGCCAAGTAATACGACTCCACGGAAGGCGTAGCCGTACCCAGAAGCACTTTCGCTTGATGGATCTGTCCCAAGAGAATCGCCGCAGCGCGCGCATGATACCGCGGAGCGGGTTCAGCCTGTTTATAACTGGGATCATGCTCTTCATCGACTATCACCAGACCTATATTCGGGATCGGCAGAAAGACCGCACTGCGTGCACCGATGACCACATGCGGTTCAGGGCGCGAAGATGCCAGATAGAGTTCTTCCCGTTCCGCATCGGTGAAACGGCTATGATATACTGTCAGCCGGTCCCCGAAGATATGTTGCAGACGGGAGGTCAGTTGGGTAGTCAACGCTATCTCCGGCACTAAGTACAGCACATTCTTGCCTTTCTCCAACTGCGATTGGATCAGATGGATATACATATCCGTCTTTCCGCTCGAGGTGACGCCATGCAATAAGACGATCTGTTTGCCGGAAGACCATAAACGCGCGATTTCATCGACACTTTTCGTCTGTGCGGGCGATAGCGGGTGCATGGGTTCGATAGGCCCGTCGTAGGGCGCGAGGTGCGCGCGGCGGCGTTTAGGGGGATTGAGCAAGCGGTTGTCCAGACCGGAAGGTAACGCGGCCGCCATCACTTCGCCGAGTGTACACATGTAATAGCTGCTCATCCACTGCCATAAAGCCAACTGTTCCGGCGATACGACCGGTGCGGTCTCACTTATAGAGAGGATGGGTTTGATCTTCGCAGCAAAGTCTGCGTCCACCGGTTCGATATGCTCCCGCAACACAATACCACGCACCTGTTTGCGCATCAGCGGAACAAGCACGCGGGCACCCGGCGCAGGCATAGACAAACCATCCGGGATGCTATACGTATAACAATCTCGGATGGCTAAAGGTAATATGACATCTATGTGATGTACCATCTGGTCATTTACCATTTGGTCATTTGGCTTCTTCGGCAGCGATGGCTTTGCTATAGCACGCACGACAGAGGGGTTCATAACTATCGGTTTCACCGAGTAAAACGCGTTTCTCGGAAGCTACCAGACGATGACTCACATACGCCAAATCGCCGCAGTGCACACAGATAGCATGGGTTTTATACACATCTTCGGCAATCGCCATCAGGGCGGGCATCGGACCAAAAGGTACACCCTTGAAGTCCATATCCAGACCGGCACAGATGACACGAATCCCGCGCTCCGCCAGTTGTTTGCATACATCGACGATACCCATATCGAAGAATTGCGCCTCGTCAATACCCACTACATCGATATCATTGGCGAGAAGCAGAATACTCTGACTGGAATCCACGGGGGTCGATTGAATGACATTGCGGTCATGACTCACCACATCTTCTTCGCTGTAACGCACATCAATGGCGGGCTTGAAAATCTCCACACGCAGTTTCGCGAACTTCGCGCGCTTCATGCGGCGAATGAGTTCTTCGGTCTTTCCGCTGAACATCGATCCGCATACTACTTCAATGGATCCGCGGCGTAATACCGGTCCTTTGGTGTCTCGTTCTGAAAACATATATCTTTAAACTTTCAACTTTCAACTAATTTAATATCCTGCGCATTCATCTGCAGGGTCGTTCGTCCGCGATAGCTGTTTTCCTCCAGATAGAAGCACACGTCGATACGCTTGCCGTTTTGCAAATGCTCAGCCTTGTCACCTTGACCGAAAGCGATTCCGTCCATCGCTACAATGCAATCTGTCAAGTCCAGGTGCAAGTGTTTGCCGTCACTCACCGCACGTGTATTGCGGTTGTTGATCAGGTTCTTGCAAAGGAAGAGCGGACGCTCATTACCCGGTCCGAAAGGCTCGAGGCATTGCAGGATCTTGTACATCTTCCAGTTCATATCGCTCAGTTCTACTTCGGCCTCTACTTCCAATGTCGGTTGTTGTTGCTCAGGGGTGATATGCGCAGCTACGTACTCTTCGAAGCGGCGCTTGAACTCCGGCAAATCGGCTTTGTGCATACTCAGTCCGGCGGCGAACTTATGTCCGCCGAAATTGGTGAGCAAATCTCTACAAGAGTCTATCGCAGTGTAAATATCGAAATCGCTTACCGAACGGGCACTGCCACTGATGATATCGTCGTCGCCGGCCGTCAGGACTATTGTCGGTCGGTAATAGGTCTCCGTCAGACGGCTAGCCGCGATACCCACCACACCTTTGTGCCATTCAGGCGAGAAGACCACGGTTGTGAATTTGCTCGAATTCATCGGGTCTTTTTCCAATTGCGCGAGGGCTTCATCGGTGGTCTTGCTATCATAATCACGCCGGTCCTGATTATAGGAGTCTATCTCATGTGCGAAACGTAATGCCGCTTCCGCATCGCTGGTGATAAGCAGACGCACCGCTTCCGCGCCGCTCTTGATTCGTCCTGCCGCATTGATACGCGGACCGATCTTATAGACGAGGTCGTTGATGGTGATCGTTTTGCCTTCTATACCCGCCACCTGCATGATAGCCTGTATGCCCACAGACGGCTGCGCATTGAGTGCACGCAGACCGTAGAACGCCAAGATGCGGTTCTCGCCCGTGACAGGTACGATATCGCTGGCGATACTCATCGCCAAGAGCGGCAAGAGACGATAAACCTGCTGCATATCTATTCCGCGGCGCTGCGCGTAGGCCTGCACCAACTTAAAGCCCACCCCGCAACCGCTCAACTCTTTGAACGGATACTGGCAGTCTGCGCGTTTCATATTCAGTACCGCTACCGCATCCGGGATGATGGTTCCGGGCGTATGGTGGTCGCAGATGATGAAGTCGATATGCTTCTCATTGGCGTACGCGATCTTATCTACGGCTTTTATACCGCAGTCGAGCGCGATGACCAACGTACATCCTTTCTCTTGGGCGGTGTCAATACCTTTGGTGGAGATACCATAACCTTCGGTGTAGCGGTCGGGAATATAATAGACGAGGTTGTCTGTCTGCGTGCGCAAAAACGAATACATCAGCGCCACGGCCGTCGTACCATCGACATCATAGTCGCCGTACACCATAATGCGCTCGTTGGTATCAATGGCGCGGCAGAGCCGATCTACCGCTGCGCCCATGTCGCGCATCAGGAACGGATCGTGCAGACTATCCAACGACGGACGGATATACGCCCGGGCTTCTGCACCGGTGCGCAGTCCTCTGCCGGCTAAGATACGCGCGGCTACCGGACTGATATCCAGTTCGGTCGTCAGCCGTTCCGCCGCCGTCTGCTCTTCCGGCGTCAGTTGTTTAATATGCCAATTGGTATTCATCTGCTTCTTGCCATTGCGGCAGCACTTCTCTAAAATGTCTCAGTTTCTCTATGGACAGGTCCACTATCTTCGTTCCCGCTTCATAGTCCTCAAAGCCCGCTACGTCCTTGAGCCAGGTGTCATAGGCCGCCGAATGACCGTTATAATCCATCTGCAATCCGTCCGTACCGACCATGTTCACACCGATACCGTAGCAATGGTTCTCCGCGGCGCGGGCGGGCAACAACGCATCCCAATACTGAATCCGCACGGTCGGCCAACAAGCCACGACGATCAGCAGGTCATACAAGTTGCTCTTGTCCTGCCGCAGCCATACAGGGAAACGCAGATCATAACATACAGCCAGACGTATCTTGACGCCGCGGTACTCAAAGATCGGTCGCTCATTTCCAGGTGTAAAAAACTCCGCTTCTCCTCCGCTGGCGTACAAGTGGTGCTTGTCGTAGTACTGCGGAGTGTCATTGGGACGGAAGAGGAAACCGCGATTGCACAGCCTGCCGTTATCCGTCGCCATCAGCGAACCGACGATACCAAGACCATATGTATCGGCCATATGCTGAAGAGCCTGACATGTCGGTCCCTCAGGCCATGGTTCCGCCAATCCCGGACGGTCCGGACAAAAACCGGTACTGAACATCTCCGGCACTACGGCGATGTCAGCCCTGCCTGCTACTGCCCGCAGACGCTCGTCCAACAGGCCTATGTTCGCCTGCGGATTTGCCCACTCAATAGGATATTGTAAAAGCGCTATCTTCACCTTTTATTTCTTACTCTTCTTTTCTCCCCCTCCGGCAATCTGTTCGCGCATAGCGGTGTCCGCCTGCATATTCTGCATGCGATAGTAATCCATAATACCGAGGTTTCCGCTACGGAACGCCTCTGCCATAGCCTGCGGCACCAGTGCTTCGGCTTCAATCACCTTCGCACGCGCTTCCTGCGCCTTGGCCTTCATCTCCTGTTCCGAGGCAATGGCCATGGAGCGGCGCTCTTCGGCTTTGGCTTGCGCGATATTCTTGTCGGCTTCCGCTTGATCCATCTGCAGTTGCGCACCGATATTCTTACCTACGTCGATATCGGCAATATCAATGGAGAGAATCTCAAATGCCGTTCCGTCATCAAGGCCCTTGGAGAGCACTAATTTACTGATGGAATCGGGGTTTTCGAGCACTTGCTTATGACTCTCGGCACTACCGATGGAGCTGACGATACCTTCGCCGACACGGGCAAGAATGGTGTCTTCACCCGCACCTCCGACGAGCTGTTTGATATTGGCGCGCACAGTCACACGGGCTTTGGCAATCAGCTGAATACCATCTTTGGCTACGGCTGTTACCGGCGGAGTATCTATCACTTTAGGATTGACGCTCATCTGCACGGCCTCAAACACGTCACGTCCGGCGAGGTCAATGGCTGTAGCCATCTGGAAGGGCAGGTTAATGCCCGCTTTGGAAGCCGACACCAAGGCATGCACCACGCGTTCTATATGTCCGCCCGCAAGGTAGTGCGCCTCCAGACCATCGCGCTTGACATCCGTCAAACCCGCCTTGTGCGCCTCGATCATACAGTTGACGATCTTGGTAGGCGGCACCTTACGGATACGCATCAGGAAGAGTTGAATCAAACTGATATGCACTCCGCTCACTACGGCGTTAATCCATAACATGAACGGCACATAGTACAAGAAAATAATCACGGCGATGCCTATCAAGGCATACAGCACAATAGAGAGAGCACTAATGTCCATAGGAATTCGAATTTATGATTTATGATTTTTGTTTTTCTTCTCTTCTTTTTTGAGTTTGTTGTCCGCCAACTCAACATGGCTGTCAATCTTGGCATCCAGCGCCATCTTATCCAGCGCATTACTACGCACGAATCCGAAGATAGCGAGACCTGTCAGAAGCACGCAGGCACCCAGGGTAATCAATCCCGCTACATGACCTATCCAGATCCATGCCACTACTACCGCGCCTATCAACGCGAGAAAACCGCTTACACCCGCGATACCGAAACCCGGCAAAAGGAACATCTCCATTAATAATAACGCGACGCCCGCGAGCACTAATAATACTACTAAAAAGATATTCATGCAAGTCCTTTCTATAAAAAATTTCAAATATTTTTTTCAATTCGGCTGCAAAGATACTAAATATCTTTGATATATGCAAGCGAAAAAAAATAATTTGCACAAATAAATTATTTATACTACTTTT
>JAFSQV010000051.1 GCA_017446455.1 Paludibacteraceae bacterium | reverse complement strand
CGTATCAGTTCTATGTCCGTTGGTTGAAACAACATGTTCTACCTACAAGATACCCAATGTACGCAAAGGTTACACCCTGTGGGTATTTTTTTTCTTCAATTAATCAAAGAGTGTAGGATTGTGTTCGAAGATTTTGTAGCCAACCTCGCAGTTGATGCATTCGTGGTGCTGGCAGTAGTTCTGGTACAGGTGCAAAAGGGCTTGGGTGTCGGCGGCAGAAATGGCCTCTTGCCCTAAGATCCGCCACTGGCGGATGATGGTGTTGTTCTCTGGTGCGATGCGGTCCATGAGCATCAAGGCATGTTCCGCCTGAACGGTGTCATTGCGATGGAGGGCATAGGCATATTTATACGGCAATACCGTGTTAATCAGTAATATATCAATGCTGCTCTTTCCCATGTGCTCCACGTCGAAAAGCGCAACGAGAGCCTTTAGATCATCCGTGTCGAGAATCTTACTGAGTAGCGCCTCCGACTGATAGAGCAGTTGCGCGAATTGGCGGATGCGCAGTTCGGGACTGTTCTGCGGACGCAGACGGGCATTCTTCCAAACACTGGCATCGAGCGGCGTGAGGCTGAACTTGGTGCGCAAGAAATCATACTCCTTCGCCATCGCTTCGTCATCGGCGATCAGTCCAGCCTGCCCCATCAGCAAGGCCGTGAGTTGGAAGAGGTTATTGCGGTGTTTCTGCAGGTATGCGAGCGGAGTGTTGATAGCCAGTTCTTCGAAAGGCACACTGTTGGTGTGAAAACCAAAATTGCGCGCGAGCGAGATATACAACGCATGTTCCCAACTGCCTTTAGTGATGGTCAGTAGCCTTTCTATCGACGAACGCTTGCACTCGAAACGCTTGCGCAGGAGTGTTTTCTTCCATCCTTCCGTCAGCAAAGCCGGCTCGCGTAACAACTGCTCTGCGCACCCGATACGAGCCTGTGCGCTATCCATCTTTTGGGCGGCTTGGAAGAGTTCCGTGAGATAGTCTTTGTTGCTCGGGTATTGTAACTCGCATTGCGGGATCAATTCTCCGCGGGAGTTATAGACGGGTTTGTCGGCTGTGCGCACCACATGCAGGATGACGGTGTCATACGCTTTGTCCAGATGGTGCTTATGGCGCAGCCAATCGGACGAACAGACATGAATCTCTATATTGCCCACCCATTCCCGTCCGTCGATACGGATTCGCGCATGACTGTAGTCCGGCCCCGCATCGCGGTTATGCTCGCCTACGGATAGTATTTCTACATGTCTGCCGTCTGTGGTCTGTTGTTCAAAACCAGCCCACAGGCAATGTTCCCATATGTAGTGCAGTAAAATCTCGGGCATGTTATTCTAAAGTAACTATAGGGGCGTCCTCGGCGGATTCTTCGCGGGTGAGGTTGACGCGTTCGCGGAGTTCGGTCTGCTCGCGGCTGACACCCATCAGGATGCCGAAATAAACCGACGTGATAAGGACAGAAGTGCCACCTCGCGATATGAGCGGCAAGGGTTGGCCGGTGACCGGACCTAATCCCACTGCTACCAACATCGATATCAGCGCCTGGCAGGTGATCATCAGGGCGAGGCCCATGGTCATGAGCATCGCCGGCATGTCGGAATACCGGCTGGAGATATTACAAGCCCGGAACAAGATCGCCAGATACAGGAAGATGACAAATCCCGCACCGAGCACACCCGATTCCTCGACGATGATGGCGAAGATATAGTCGGCGAAAGCGAGGGGGAGATAGTCGCGCTCCTTGCTGTTACCCGGCAGGACCCCGAGCGGCGAGGCACCGCCACGGGCGATGGCGACGGAAGCATATACTTCCTGGATGTTGTCGTCCGTCAAGACGTATTTGTCATTTGCCATTTGTGATTTGTCATTTGAAAGATTTAAGTGGCGATCGATGCGGCTGACCCAGGTGGTGGCACGCTTGAAAGGGCCGTGCATAGGTCGGCCGGGACGGACGAAGCCGAACTCGACGATGGCATAGCCGAGGCATAGGGCGATAATAGCTATACCTACTACCGACAGCGTATATCGCCACGGGATACGGGCGAGAACCCAGAGGCAGAAGATGATCAGACCAATGAGGACCGCCGTAGAGAGGTTGGACGCCATGATAGGCAGCATGACGATGGCAGCGATGATAAGGGTGCGGTAGAAATACTTGGACTTATCGGCTTCGGAACGGATACGGGCGAGTTGGTCGGCGACGACGATGATGAGCGAGAGCTTGGCCAGTTCCGAAGGTTGGAAAGTGATGCCGGCGATACGTACCCAACGCGCGGCGCCGTTGATAGTGACGACGAGGGGGTTACCGGGGATCATGGTCGAATAGACGAGGAGGGTACTGATGCCGAGGAGGGCATAGCCGCCGAAGCGGACCCAATAGGACGGGATATACTGGATGCCGAAGGCTGCCGCGACA
Source organism: Paludibacteraceae bacterium (assembly GCA_017446455.1). Lineage (GTDB taxonomy): Bacteria > Bacteroidota > Bacteroidia > Bacteroidales > Paludibacteraceae > Colicola. The sequence goes on along the minus strand of JAFSQV010000051.1, from coordinate 1,615 downwards.
CCGAGGACGATGAAGAACATCTGCTGGCCGATAGGGCCGAGGGCAGAGTGGTGGGAATAGACGAGGGTGCTGGAGGCGGAGAAGAGGGCGATGATCGCCACCGCAATCAGCAGCGCAAAAAGCCACCAGTACGTTCGGTCAATATTTGCAAGATTCGGCTTTTTCATAAATTTCTAACCGCGGTCATAAATTGTTCTCCTCTGTCTTCGTACGATTTGAATAAATCGAAGCTTGCACAGCATGGTGATAGCAAGACTGTATCTCCTTCTTTTGCAGCCTTATAGGCTCCTTGAATCGCATCCTGTAAATTGTTTGTATCGATGATGTTCAGGCCGAACGAATCAAAATGCTCGTGGAGCTTCTCGTTATGGAGGCCCATGAAGACGAGGGTGTGGCACTTGGAGCGGACGAGGTCGTCGATCTCGGAGTAGTCATTACCTTTGTCCTTGCCGCCGAGGATGAGGACGGTAGGTGTGGTCATGGACTCGAGGGCATACCAGCAGGAGTTGACATTGGTCGCTTTGGAGTCGTTGATGAAACGGATGCCGCGGACGGTAGCAACATACTGGAGTCGGTGCTCGACGCCTTGGAAAGATTTGAGCGACTCGCGGATGATGTCTTTGCGAATACCGACGACGTTCGCGGCAATCGTAGCGGCCATGGAGTTGAGGACGTTATGGCGACCCTTGAGCGCCAGTTCGTCTTCGCCGACCGGCAGCGGGTTGGGACACGAGAAACCATAGGGATAGAGGGTGGCACCGAGGTCGAGACGCTTCAGCTCGCGGTCGATGACGGGGTCTTCCGCCCAGTAGATGAAGGCATCATCGGCGGTCTGGTTGCGGGTGATGCGGAACTTGGCGTCGACATAGTTCTGGAACTTAAAGTCATAGCGGTCCAGATGATCCGGCGTGATATTCAGCAAGATGGCGATATCGGCCTTGAAGTCATACATGTTATCGAGTTGGAAAGAGGAGAGCTCGATGACATAATAGTCGTGGTGCTCGCGAGCGACCTGGAGGGCCAGCGAGTTACCGATATTACCCGCGAGGCCGACATTGAGTCCGGCATTGCGGAGGATATAGTAGATGAGCGAAGTAGTGGTGGTCTTACCGTTCGAACCGGTGATACAGATCATCTTGGCGTCGGTATAGCGCGCGGCGAACTCGATCTCGGAGATGATCGGTGTCCTTTGCGCTTGCAGTTTTTGAATCAGCGGCGCGGTGAGGGGGATACCGGGGGACTTGACGACTTCGTCGGCGTTGAGGATGAGGGACTCGGTATGGTGGCCGTCTTCCCAAGTTACGCCGTTTTGATCAAGAAGGGCACGATAAGGATCACTGATCGTGCCGAAATCGGAGACAAAGACGTCAAAACCTTTGGTTTTGGCTAAGATAGCAGCGCCTGTTCCGGATTCTCCAGCGCCTAAAACAACAATTCGCTTGCTCATAATTAACGTATTTTAAGGGTTAGGATGGTGATGGCGGCTAAGATGAGGGTGACGATGCAGAAACGCAGGACGATCTTCTGCTCGTGATGGAGGTTCTTATACCCCTTGAAGAGGATCGTACAGGTCGGGTCGTTCTTCAGCACCTGCTCCACCGACGTGCGGTAATGG
>JAFSQV010000050.1 GCA_017446455.1 Paludibacteraceae bacterium | reverse complement strand
CTGTGCGCTATCTGCTTATGTCCCTGCTTTCTGATTTGCGTTCGGATAAACAGACCTCTCCCCTAACTCTACTTTTGGCAGTACAACGCACGCTGAAGATATATTCAATCGCTTCCTCGATTTGTTGAATCAGTATGGAGCTACCGAACGCCGCGTACCATTCTATGCCAAGCGGCTTTGCCTTTCGCCCAATCGACTTTCGGCGGTTATCAAAGAATACACGGGACAGACGGTCATGGAGTGGATAAACCGTCACACCATACAGCAGGCTAAAGTAATGTTGCGCTTTACGGATGAACCTATATATAAAATCGGATGGGACTTGGGATTTGAAAATGCTGCCTTTTTCGCCAAGTTCTTCCGTCGCGAAACCGGCCAGACCCCGAAAGAATACAGAGATAATAAATGATTGAGTTGAAAGAATATTATGATAATTACCACTACACCGACCATTGAAGGTCACACGATTAAAGAGTATAAGGTTTGGTGTGTACTGAGGGTTACTGACGCATGTCGTTGGGATTGACGCCGAGTTGGTTCTTGACGTATCGGTTGAGGTGGGAAATAGAAGAGAAGCCGAACATATCCACGAGGTCTTGGATGGTGACGGCAGGATTGCGCAGCAGGCGCGAGATATCCAACGCTGCATAGCGGTTTATCCAGTGGTTCGCAGGATAGCCGCTATATTTCTTGACAGTCTCGGAGAGGTACTTACTAGTCACATGGAGCCGGTCGGCATAGTAACTCAGTTCACGATGGGAGCGGAATTCGCCCTGTTCGAGCATTTGCAGAAATCCTTCCATAAGAATAGCTGCCGGCGTGGTGACAATCTCGTTACCATAGAGTGCCGCGTGGAAATCGAAGAAGTCGATGATCATCCGTTGCACGGCGTTGAGGAGCATATCCCGATAGAAAAGATGGCTGTTTTTGGCGGCGCATTGCTCAATGTAAAGCATCGACTGATGGAGTTGCTCAGCTTGCTCATCCGTCAGCGGCATGATCGGTTGTTGGAAAAGCAACATGCCGCCTCGCATACCGTAGTTAGATAGCGGAGTCGCCAGTTCGGTAAATTCCGTTGTAACGAAGATATTGATAATCTCGAAGTCGTCGAAGGCGCTTAGCAATTCTCCCAATTCACTCTTCCGTAGAATGAAACTGTCGCCTTTCTTGAGTTTGAACTCCTGATGGTTAAGGCGCACATCGGCTTCTCCGTTGAGGCACAAGGCGTGTGTCAGATACCCTTGCATCTGCGCCTGCTCCGAGGTGGAGAAAGTATGGCTAACAACTACATTCTTCATTGCTTTGCGACAATTTTGGCGCAAAATTACAAAAAAATTTCGACATGTGCAAGTGTTTTGACGCAAAATGTGCAAAAATTGCCGTAGTTATTTTTTGGTCAGGTCGCGAAAAAGCAGTACTTTTGCACAAAATTTTGAAAGATATGCGAAAATTAAGTGTAATCCTTTGCGCAATAATGGCGTTCGTGATGCCGTCTTGCGCACAAAAACAAACAAAAACGAATATGGCAAATGGTAAATCAATCGTAGTCTTCTTCTCCCATGCCGGTGAGAACTACGCAGTAGGAAACATCAAAGTGGGCAACACCAAGATCGTTGCCGATTATATCTCCGAAATCACGGGTGCAGACCAAGCAGAGATCGTGACACATAAGTACGACGGCATGGCTTACACGCCGCTGACGAACCTCGCGCAGGACGAGCAGAATAACGACGAACTGCCGGAGTTTGAACTGGTGCCGGAGGTGGATTTCAACCAGTACGACACCATCTTCATCGGTGGTCCGATATGGTGGGGAACCTATCCGCAAGTGATGTTTACGTTCTTCAGCCGTTACGACCTGAACGGCAAGACCATCTATCCGTTCACTACCCACGAAGGAAGCGGTCTCGGAAGTTGTGTGAGCGATGTTCGTCGTGCGTATCCTAACGCCGATGTGAAGAAAGGATTCTCCATCTACGGTCACGAAGTCCGCAGCAACAAAGCGAAAGTGGAGAATTGGCTGAAGGGAATTGAAAAGTGAAAAGTGAAAGGTGAAAGGAAGAAGTATGGATATTTACGAAAGAATGAAAGCCGGTGAGTGGATTGACATGCGCACCGACGAAGATTACAAGAACATCGCCGGTGTGGCGCTCTTCAAGGCCAATGACGACTGCTGGCGTATCAATAACTCCCTGCCGTCGGCACCGGAGACGCGTAAGATGATCGAAGACCTGTTCGAAGGCCGTTTTCCGCAGTCGTCCACCATCCTGCCGCCGATACATATCGACCAACCTCACCAAATGACCATCGGAGAGAACGTGTTCATCAACCACGGCCTTACCTGTATGTCCAACGGCGGAATCACACTGGAGGACGGTGTGATGATTGGCCCTGAAGCGGCGCTCATCACCGCCAACCATGACTTCAACGACATTCGTATCCTGCAGTTCAAAACGATCACTATCAAAAAGAACGCGTGGATAGGTGCGCGTGCAGTCATCCTGCCGGGCGTGACCGTTGGCGAAGGAGCGGTAGTGGCATCGAGTGCCGTAGTAACCAAGGACGTGCCAGCTCGTACCATCGTAGGCGGTTGTCCCGCAAAAGTGATCAAAACATTAGACTAATATACCTATGGATTTCAGATTACAAGACCGCGCAGAATTGAAGGCTTTAGTAGATTTCTACGCAACCGAGAGTGACAAGAACAACCAAGACTGCTACGTGGAGATTTTCCGTCCGGACATCAAACTGAATGTTTATTTCGGCGGCAAATTGGGCATGCAGGCTCGCGACGTGCAAGACATGATTCGCCAGTACAAAGCATTTGGAGCAGCCAAAGTATCGTTCCATATGAACGGTCAGCAGAACGTTGATTTTCAGGACGATACGCACGCTACCGGTACGTGCTATGCCCTCGCCACTTTAGTAACCGAAGAGGACGGCAAGGACAAACTGACCGTGCACGCTGTACGTTATTTCGACAAGTACGTGAAGATTGACGGCCGTTGGTGGATTGCCGAGCGCGAGCAGTATTTCGAATGGTCCGCTTTTCCGCCGCTGGCATAAATGAGAAAGATCTGGATAATTGTGCTGATGCTGCTGGCGACAGTGGTGTCAGCACAAACGCATAACAAACAGATGAGCGACGAGCAAGCGATAAGGGCCTTATACGAGCGGATGTATGCCGCGATGGTAGCCAAAGACGAGGCGGAGCTACAAGAGGTGCACGCAGACGATTTTGTGCTGATTCATATGACCGGAATGCGCCAACCGAAAACGCAATATATCCGAGCTATCATGGATGGCACACTCAATTATTTCTCTGCCGAGACGGAGGACTTGCAGATAGACATCCATAATGACGAGGCAACGCTCACAGGCCACAGCCGCGTCAACGCTGCCGTCTTTGGTGGCGGTCGTCACACTTGGCGTCTTGCGCTCGATATGCGCCTGAGGCGGGAGAACGGCACCTGGCGCTTCACCCGCTCCGAAGCATCAACTTATTAAAATATGAAAGTAACCGTTTTATTTGGTGCCGGTTCGATAGGGCTGGCCATCGTACGAAGAGTAGCCGCAGGCGGACATATCGTGCTGGCGGATTACAACGAGCAGAACGCACGCGCAGCCGCACAAACGCTGGAGAACGCAGGCTTCACATGCTCGACCATCCAAGCCGACCTCGGTTCGCGTGAAAGCATACAACAAGTCATTGCCCACGCGCAGCAGTTTGGCGACATCTACCATCTGGTCAACGCCGCAGGCGTCAGTCCGTCGCAAGCACCCGTGAGTGAGATCCTACGCGTGGATATGTACGGCACAGCGGTCTTGTTAGAGGAGTTTGGTAAGGTCATCGCCAACGGAGGTAGCGGCATCGTCATCTCCTCGCAGAGCGGTCATCGTCTGGGTGCATTGCCCCAAGAGCAGTCGGACGCGCTGGCTATCACGCCGACCGAAGAACTGCTGTCGCTGGACTTCGTGCAAGCCATCTCCGACACGCTCAAAGCATACCAATACAGCAAGCGTTGCAACGTGCTACGCGTCATGATGGAAGCCACACGTTGGGGCAAACGAGGTGCAACCATCAACAGCATCTCGCCATATATCCACGCTGTCTTTATCAAGTAGCGTATATATGACAAGCTCTCCTTCGGAATTCTCCACAACTTGTGAGCCATAGCGCTGCGGTCTGCCTTCGTGCATGGCAATACGGTCTTCCAGAAGTGCTATGTTGT
>JAFSQV010000049.1 GCA_017446455.1 Paludibacteraceae bacterium | reverse complement strand
GATAATCATTGCATACACCTCCTTTCGTAGTACCCAGGGCCGGGATCGAACCGGCACGGTTTCCCATTGGTGTTTGAGACCAACGCGTCTACCAATTCCGCCACCTGGGCGCGCTTGCATTAGAACTCGCGCGACTTCGTGCTCTGCACTCGTATAGCGCTACGTTCTATGCTACGCTTTTCGGTCTGCAAAACGACGTTTTACATCCCGAGGTACTTTTTCTTTTGGCGAAAAAGTGTGCAAAAGTACTGCTTTTTTTTGAATTGACCAAAAAAAAACGCATTTTTTTTGCATACATGCCTCTTTTTTTGTATTTTTGCAGGCAAATTTGATGATTATGGATGATTTTTTCAGTAGAAGTGAAGCACTCTTAGGTGCAGAAGCGATGAAAACGCTGCGCACGAAGCGCGTGATCATCTTCGGTGTGGGTGGCGTAGGCTCATGGTGCGCAGAGGCGCTCGTGCGCACCGGACTGACGCACCTCACGATTGTCGATGGCGATACGGTGCAGCCTTCTAATATCAACCGCCAGTTGCCCGCTACGCGCGCGACACTCGGTATGCCGAAGGTCGAAGCGCTCAAAGAACGTCTGCTGAGTATCAATCCGGATGCCGAGATAGAAGCTGTCGCGGAGTTCTATCACGATGACGACGAAAATCTAAAATCTAAAATCTTACATCATCAATATCTCATTGACGCTATAGATAGTGTCGATGATAAGGTTCACCTTATATTATACGCGTCGCGCGTACGCGGGATGAAGGTCTTCTCGTCGATGGGTGCGGCTTTGCGTTTCGACCCGACGCAAGTGACGACGGGCGAATTGATGACCATTCAAGGTGATGCGCTCGCCAAAGCCGTGCGCGCGCGAATGAAGAAGATAGGCTTGCATCTGAACAAAAAAATACGCTGCGTCTATTCGACTGAACAGGCGCAGCGCTGTGAGACACGAGGGTCATTGATGCAAGTGACCGCCACATTTGGCCTTACACTCGCTTCCCTCGTTATCCGCGATCTTACAAGCCAAGCGAAGCTTTGATAGCCGGAACGCGGGCATCCGCTTCAGCGGAGCAACGCTCGTAGTCCGCTCCCTTGAACGGTTTGCCGCTCTTTACAGGGATCTCAAAGTAGAACTTGATCTTCGGTTCGGTACCGGAAGGACGAACGCTGACTTTCAGACCACCTTCGGTGAAGTACTGCAGTACGTTCGAGGTAGCATTCAGCGGCATTTCGATAGCAGATTCCACCCACTTGCCATCCTTGAAGTCTTGTTGCTTGAGTAACTTGAAGTCTTTGATACGAACGACTTTCTCGCCGGCGATTTCCTGCGGCGGGTTGTTGCGGTAGTTAACCATCATCGCTTGGATCTCCTCGGCGCCGGTCTTACCCGGGCGAACGACGTTGATCGTCGTCTCTTTCTGGAAGCCGTAGTCTTCGTAGATCTTGAGCAGGTAGTCATACAGCGTCATGCCGTTGTCTTTTGCGTACGCAGCGATCTCGCAGATGAGGCAGATAGCCGAAGGCGAACATTTGTCGCGTACTGCGTCGTAGGGCAGGAAGCCGAAACTCTCCTCACCACCACCGATATATTTGCGTTTGCCTTCCCACATACGGATGCGGTTGGCGATCCACTTGAAGCCGGTGTACTCATCGGTCAGCGTGACGCCTTGCGCATCAGCAATCTTGCGGATAAGCTCGGAGGTCACGATGGTCTTGACGATGTACATGTCAGGACGCATCTTACCCAGACGCTTCATGTTATTGATGATGTAGTAGTGGTACATGATATTGGTTTGGTTACCGTTGATGATGACCCACTCGCCCTTGTCGTTCCGGCAGACGATGGCGATACGATCTGCGTCCGGATCAGAAGCGATAACCAAGTCGGCACCCAACTTTGTGCCGAGTTTCATACCGAGGGTCATGGCCTCTGCGTTCTCGGGGTTCGGGGAAACAACGGTCGGGAAGTTGCCGTCGATGACCATCTGCTCGGGACCGACGTGAATGTTCTGGAATCCCCAGGAACGCAGACACATCGGTACGATCTGACGACCGGCACCATGCATCGGGGTATAGACGATGTTGAGGTCTTTCTGACGAAGGATGGAGTCCTGGTCGATCATGACTTCTTTGACAGCCATCATGTAGTCGTAGTCCATCTCGCCGCCGATGATCTCGATGAGGTCCTTGTTTGCCTCCCATTTAACATCTGCGAGGGTTACTTTGTTCACCTCGTTGATGATACCCTGGTCATGCGGTTGGAGCACTTGCGAGCCATCCTCCCAGTACGCTTTGTAACCGTTGTACTCTTTGGGGTTGTGGGAAGCCGTCACGTTCACACCGCCCTGACATTTGAGATGACGGATGGCGAAGGATACCTCCGGCGTCGGACGCAGGGACTCGAAGAGATAGACCTTGATACCGTTGGCAGAGAAGATGTTCGCTACGGTCTCAGCGAAGAGACGACCATTGTTACGGCAGTCATGGCCTACGACGACAGCAACACGTCCGTCCTGTACGTTCTGGAAACCGCCTTCTTTCTGCACCTTGAGCATGTAGTTGGCGTAGCCTTGTGTTGCCATCGCAACGATGTACTTGTTCATACGATTGGTACCCGGGCCCATGATACCGCGCAGACCGCCGGTACCGAATTCAAGGGTACGATAGAATGCATCGATGAGGTCGGTCTTGTCCTCGGTCTCCATCATGGCCTTCACTTGTGCACGCGTCTCTGCGTCAAAGGGCTCCTTGGTCCAGACCTCAGCGACCTCCATTACTTTTTTCAATTCTTCGTTCATGGTTGTTAAAAGTTAAATTGTTAATATATCTGATTATTCTGATTATTCTGATTATTCGGGTTATTTTTTCACTTTATAGACAGACGGCAGGTTTCGTACGAAACCATCGAAGTCGAGACCGTAACCGATCACGAACTCATCCGTCAACTCATGGCCGACGTAGTCGGGTTTAGCATCTTCGTACTCCAACTTGCCGGGTTTGAACAGCATCGTCGCCACACGGACAGACGAAGCTCCGAGTCCGCGCATGTGCGCTTTGAGTTGATGAATAGTCAAACCGGTATCGACGATATCTTCGAGGATGACCACGTCGCGGTTCTCCACTACTTGCTGGAGCGGCACGATGAACTGCAACTGGCCCGTGGTGGACATGCCGAAATAGGAGCTGACGCGGATGAACGTCACCTCGCAGCGCACGCCTTTGAGGGCGCGTATCAGGTCGGCTGCAAAGACAAAAGCACCATTCAGCACGACCACAAACAGCGGTTCTTTACCCGCATAGTCCGCACTGATCTTGTCCGCTACTTGCGCTACATCCTTCGCGATCTGCTCCGGCAGAAGCCATTCCTGGAAGGTGTAACCTTGTTCTTCAATTGTCTTCATAGTGTTGGAATAAGAAATCGTTATACGGATAACGTTTGATATGTATCGCTTTGATGCGGTCGTACAGCAGTGCACGCAACGCATCGATGTTCTCTTTCTGCCGCGCGGAGATAAAGATGCAATCTTCGCCCAACCGCGCCATCCAACTCTTCTCGAGATCGTCCAGCGATAGGTTCTCCCGCTGCACCGGCGTGAGGTCATCTTCCTCTTTCGGCACATAGCTGAACGCATCGACTTTGTTAAAGACCACGATGGTCGGTTTGTCCTCTTTGCATATGTCGGCGATGGTCTGCTCAACCACTTCGTACTGCTCCTCAAAGTTGGGGTGCGAGATATCGACCACGTGTACCAACAGATCCGCTTCGCGCACTTCATCCAGCGTGGACTTAAACGACTCTACCAAGTGGTGCGGTAGTTTGCGGATGAACCCGACCGTGTCGGACAGCAGGAACGGCAGGTTCTCTATCGTCACCTTTCGCACCGTTGTGTCGAGGGTGGCGAACAGTTTGTTCTCCGCAAACACCTCGGATTTGGAGAGCAGGTTCATCAGGGTCGATTTGCCGACGTTGGTGTACCCGACGAGTGCCACACGCACCATCTTTCCGCGGTGTTGCCGCTGGGTCGCCATCTGTTTGTCGATGGTCTTGAGTTGCTCGCGCAGCAAGGCGATGCGTTGACCGATGACGCGTTTGTCGGCTTCTATCTGGGTCTCACCCATACCGCGGTTCGTGCCTCCACCGCCTCGTTGTCGATCGAGGTGACTCCACATACGCGTCAGGCGCGGGAGCATGTACTGCAGGTGCGCCATCTCGACCTGCGTCTTTGCATAGCTCGTCTGCGCGCGCTGCAGAAATATCTCAAGGATCAATATCGTGCGGTCTATCACGCGTACGTTCGCCGGGTGCTTCTCGCGATGGTTGATTGCCTTCTCGAGGTTACGTATCTGCCGCGGACTGAGTTCGTCATCGAAGATCACTACGTCCACCGGTTCGTCTGTCTGCTCGCGGCTGATGACGTACTGACGCACTTCCTCTAACTTGCCTTCGCCCACGTATGTCGCCGTGTTCGGCTGGTCGAGACGCTGCGTGAAGCGCTTGACGGGAACGATGCCGTGCGTGTCCGCGAGGAACGCCAACTCGTCCAAGTACTCTTTGGTGCGATCTTCCGGTTGGTTAGGCGTGATAAGACCCACCAACACCGCGTGCTCTATATACGGCTTTATCTCAATCAAAACTCCACCTTCGGTGCTTTGTTCGCACCTTCCTCTGCCTCAAAATACGGTTTCTTCTCAAATCCGCAGATACCCGCTATGATGTTGTTCGGGAAGCGGCGGATCTTCGTGTTATACGTGCGAGCCGACTCGTTGAAGAGCTGACGGGCGATGGCAATACGGTTCTCCGTGCCCTCGAGTTGTGCCTGCAGGTCGCGGAAGTTCTCGTTGGCTTTCAGGTCCGGGTAGTTCTCTGCGATAGCCAGCAAACGACCGAGCGCCTGACTCAACTCGCCTTGTGCTGACTGGAAAGCCGCCAGTTGTTCGGCTGTCGCGTGCTCCGGATCAATGGTGATCTGGGTCGCTTTCGCGCGGGCTTCGATTACGCCCTCGAGCGTTTCTTGCTCGTGTGCGGCGTAACCCTTCACGGTAGCTACGAGGTTCGGAACCAGGTCGGCACGACGCTGATATTGGTTCTCCACTTGCGACCAAGCGGACTCTACTACCTCTTCTGCAGCTACGAAACTGTTGTACGCGTTAGCTACCCAAAGAACGATGATTGCCAGAATACCTAATACGACAATCCAAGGTAATGCTTTTTTCATAAAAATAGTTATTAGTTGTTAGCAATTAGCAATTAGCAATTAGCAATGTGCTTACCACCGGCCTCCGGCTCCTCCTCCGAAGGTCGAACCTCCGCCCCAGGAACCGCCGCCGCTGAAACCTCCTCCGAAACTACCGCCGCGACCTCCGCCGGTGATAATCACCGTGTGTGTGCGGCGCGGAATGACGAACGGCACATCGAAGGTGTTGCCGCATTTACTGCAGCGATAGGTGCGTAGTCCTTGACCGGCTGCGGCATAGGTTGCTGCTACCAATATTTTCTCTCTCGTTGCATGTGCGCGTCGCTTTCCGCATTTGGGGCAGCGCTTGACGGATGCCCAATAGAGGATGAAGGCGATCAGTATGAAGAGGCCCGTGAAGACCCCGATGATGCCCATGATTTCAGCGTCAGTCAGCTCGTCTTCGCCGTACTCGCCCCTGTTGGTGACAGAGCGGATGGATAGCAGTTCTTCGGGTGCTTCTCCATCGGTGCATATCTCGTAGATACGCAGCGCGCCGAGGCATAGCCCGTCGCCATACGCTCCGGCGCGGAAAGCAGGAATCATATCGTCGTGGATGATCTTCGAGCACTGTGCATCGGTCAGTACGCCTTCGATACCTACGCCGGTCATGATACGGATGTCATGGCTGTCCAGCACAAAGAGCATCAGCACGCCGGTGTTCTGTCCCTCGCGGCCAAGTCCCCAGCGCTGGAAGAGCTCATACGCAAAGTCGAAAGCTTCGCTCCCGCCGATGGACTCAAGCGCGACCACGCATAGTTGCACGCGCGTAGCGTCTTCCAAGCGCGCTGCGCAGTTGTTCAACCAAGCAACGCTGGAGTCGGGGAGAATAGCGTCGGGATTCGCTACATAGAAGGCCTGTCCATGCTTCTTGGGATTCGGCACCGACGCCGGCGTATAGACGGCCGCTTGTACTGCCATCGCCAAGAATAAACCTATGTATACGACCCACCTACGCATGTGTGTATGAACTTTGCGGTGCAAAGTTACACAAAAAAAATGACATACGCAAGAGTATGCCATTTTTTTCTTGATTTTTTTCGCAAAATTACTTACGGATACCGAGCTCTTTGATGATTGCACGATAGCGCTCGATGTCTTTTGCCTTCAGGTAATCCAGCATGCGACGACGCTTACCAACGAGGGCGGTCAGGGCGCGCTCTGTACCGAAGTCCTTACGGTTTTCCTTCAGGTGCTCGGTCAGGTGGTTGATACGGAAGGTGAACAATGCGATCTGGCTCTCAGCCGAACCGGTGTTCTTAGCATCTTTGCCATACTTAGCAAAAAGCTCAGCTTTTTTCTCAGAAGTCAAATACATGACGTTGATCAATTTTTAAGTTTTACAATCACCACTGAAGCCGGATATGTCATCACAACTTCGTGGCATTAATTAATGCTCTCCATTGAAAGCGGTTAAGTTAACCGTTTTTCTCGAGTGTTGCCACTCTCGATTAAAAAGCGGGTGCAAAAGTACTGCTTTTTTTTGATATGTGCAAATTTTAAGCTAAAAATCAGTTAAAAATCTCAAAATATTACAAAAAAAAATCTTTCGGTACGATGGCAATAAGCGTCGTATTCTTCGCCGAAGTCACGGCGTAGGCGTTTCTCTCCGGTCAATACTTGCCGAACATAATCACCACAAAGATCACCCCACCCAGCACGTAGCCGGCTATTTTTTTGATTTTTACCAATTCATATTGTCCATGAATAGATCCGCATCGGCAAAGTCGGACCAATCGTCAGAAGCGGAAGAGGTCTGGCTGTAGACGGGAGCGGAGTCCTGTGCATAGAGGGAAGAGCCGGTAGAGGGATTCATCAACAAACGGCTTACACCGTAGATGCCGCCGATGAGGATGAGGCTTGCAGCGGCCGCGTACCACCATTTGCGATGTAATGGCCTGACTACTGAAGGCTGACTCCTGATAACTTTTTTCAGTGTCTGCTCTTGCTGATCAAAGAATCCTTCCGGCGTGCGGTAAGGCGTGTGTTTGCCTACTTGTGTAAAGATATCTTGTTTCATTGGTGTGCGAGTATATAGTTACTGATTTTCTCTTTGGCGAAATGGTAATTGGTTTTGGCGGCTCCAACGGAAGAACCGGTGACGGATGCAATCTCTTCGTACGGCATTTCGTCGTAATAGCGGAGGTTGAAAACGGTGCGCTGCATGGTCGGGAGTGTAAGAATAGCTTCTTGCATCAGCAATACCAATGCGTCGCCGGTGTCGGTATAGGTGTCGGCCATAAGCGTGTTGATGAGTGGCGAGGCATCGTCATCTTCCAGCGACAGGAACTCATGTCGGGACCGTAGCCATTGCAGCGCCTCGTTGGTCGCAATTCGATAGACCCATGCTCGTTCGGAATCCGCTTTGCGCAGTTCGTCGAGGTGGGTATGAATTTGAATAAAGGTCTCTTGCAGCACGTCTTGCGCATCGTCGTGGCTGACCACCATGCGCCGGATGTGCCAATAGAGCGGTCGGTGATACTGCTCTATCAGTTGTTCGGTCGTGACGCTATGTGGCCTAAATAACCTCATCGTCTCATCTGTGCACGGCGTGCTTTCTCGTCCTCGAAGATCCGATTGATCTGCGTAGGCGTGAGAATCTTCCGAAACTCCTTGTAATACTGCTCCCTCGCGTCCAAGATAGCACGGCTTTGGGCAAAATTATCCAATATCCGTTGCTCTATCTGTTCGTCGGTCAACGTAGTTCCTGCCGCGGGGCGCTCGTGACGATATTGGTCATGGATAGTACGCATTTGTTTGTTGTACGCCTTGTAGAGTGTGCCGAACTGCTGCGCTTGTTCCTCGTTCAGCGCAAAAGCCTCGCTGTAATGTTGCACCTGTTGTTCGATCCGCTGCATAGCTTGCTGGCGGTTAGCCGGTTGTTGCGCGTGCAGGTTGACTGCCATAAGCAGCGTCATGGCGATAATTATCATCTTCCGCATAGCATTGTTGTTTTGATAATAGACAAAAACCTATAAAACATTTTCAGTTATGGTATAACAAAAATTGTACCATTGCACGTAGTGCCTTTTCCTATAAGATGCACCAAAAGGGGAAAAGTTAAAAGGAGAAGTAAAATAAATACAAAGAAGAAACGGCAAAGCCGTGTCCGAATACAATTCTTAGCCGCAAGGGCAACGATTATTTCTGACGAAACAGACGAAGAAAGAACCTGCCTGCTCGGTGGCGGAGCAGGCAGGAGTCCACGAGACGCTTAATACAAGAAACCAAATAGCCAAAGCGGAATGCGGTTAAAATGCCCCGTTTCAACCTCGTCAATAGCCAAGAAGAAGTTCGGTTCGTCCTTTATTTGTTCAAATGTTTTGCTTTTGCCTCCGACTTCGAACAAGTATTCTTTATTGATCCAGAAATCTCCTTTCTTCGGCATCAATACCTCTGATACACAACGTAACTGGTCATAGAAGAACGTCTCTCGCAACGTTCCCTTGTCAATATGGGTGCTCAGACAATACATCAAATTGGGATTATTGAGGAAAATCTTATCCGGTTTGTTGAGACTATTGAGATTAATCACTTCGTGCGAATAAAGCGCCAGCAGACCTGCTCGATCCAAGAGAGCCAACATTCTAAGACCATTATCCCTGTTTGTTTCCAACTCGCGATAGAGTTCAACCATCTTAGGCATAAGTGGTACACGTTCCGCAAGGATCATCAACATACGCTTTATCTTCTCTATCGTAGTGTAGGATATATCTTCTACTTGTGGCAGGTCATTCTCCAACACATGAAGCACAACCCCATGCAGACGCTCAAAGAAACTATCTCCTTCTTCACGATAGAACGGGTAACAACCGTGCTGCAGATATTGTGAAAAAAGCGGCAAAATCTTTTTACCACGACATATTTCTGAGGCTAACTGCACATGATTCGCCAGCACTTGTTCCAACGATATGGCCTGGCCTACATTATACCCTTCAAAATTGAGAAACTCACGGAAAGACATTCCATTGAGTGTATAGACACGTTGACGACGACCAAGATCTGTCTCCCGTTGAGATATCTCTAACATTGAAGAACCGGTATACACCACGTGCAAGTCATTGTAATCATCATACATGCCTTTAATATAAGATGCCCAGTCGCGCAGATGATGCACCTCATCCAAGAAAACATGTGAACCTCCATGCGTATAATGGTACTCCACTAAATCCATCAAATCGTGTGTTTTGAACCACATGTTATCCAAGCGCACATAGAGCACTTTGTCTCGATTCGGGAAAGACTCTTTGATATGTTGCAACACCAAAGTGGTTTTACCGACACCTCCGTTACCTTTAATACCGATAATACGGTTATTCCAATTAATTTGGTCATAGAGGTAACGATGAAACGATGTGTCCACCTCATTGATTTTACGGTTACTGACAATGTACAATTGCTCAACTTCTGAATAGTCCATAATGGTACGTTTTAAAATCCGGTGCAAAGATACAAAAAAACTTTGAATAGTGCAAATTTATATCAAAAAAAGACTTTGGAAAGTTTGTTTTTGGAAAGTAAAGCGACAAAAACGAATTATTCCGTCCCAAA
This sequence comes from Paludibacteraceae bacterium, assembly GCA_017446455.1. GTDB lineage: Bacteria > Bacteroidota > Bacteroidia > Bacteroidales > Paludibacteraceae > Colicola. Next base: position 734 of record JAFSQV010000049.1, on the reverse strand, counting down.
ATAGCTTTCTTTTTCGCGAAGCGAGAGAGAAAATTGAAGAAAAACACATAAAACAAGTTTCTCATGCCGATAGTTAGAGGTGAGAAGAAAAGAAGAAACAACAAAGCCGTGTCCGAATACAATTCTTAGCCGCAAGGGCACGATTATTTCTTAGCCGCAAAGGCACGATTATTTCGGACGAAACAGACGAAGAAAGAACCTGCCTGCTCGGTGGTGGAGCAGGCAGGAGTTCCGATAGATCGAGTTATCGGGTTATCGAGAGAGCGAAAGGGGAATTTGCTAACTTTTCACCTCCGAGCGATAGTTTCTAAAATTATGGACAAACGGCTCTTATTCCGCGTGAATAATGGCGGTTCTCGGCTCCCATAAGCACTCCTGCATTTCCAGTTGTTTTGCGAGTAATAAGCCCCCAAGCACTATTATTATTTACCTCATATAGAGATGATGTCCAATACAAGCCGTCCACATTAAGAGTATGCACTTCTCCTTGTTTCAACAACAAGTCTGTCTTGTGTCGGATTAGGATAGACACGGCAAGTAGTGGCACTTTGTACATCGTCAATACCAGTTGTCTGGCTTGGCTCTCCATAGCGAATGTGCCGGATGTCTTTTGTAAGGAGTTAAAATTCACATCTGCCGTAAATTGTGCATTCTCGAATTTGACATATTTGCTTAAATCATTCATTGAGAGAGAACTTACAACTTCAGGAGAAACAGGAGCGTTTCCTTTGTAT
>JAFSQV010000001.1 GCA_017446455.1 Paludibacteraceae bacterium | reverse complement strand
GAACCGAAGTCATTGGCAAGGAGTTGAAGATCCGCTTGTGGCTCAGTCGGAGTTGTCTCTATAGTTCGTGGTTCGAAGTTGCCCATAACCCGTCACCAGTAACCGGTAACCCCTCATGGACGCTGATTGGACACGGTTGGGGTCACGGAGCAGGACTGTGTCAGATAGGTGCAGCGGTGATGGCAAGCGAGGGGCACAAATACGAAGAGATACTTTCGTATTATTATCATAATACACAATTGAAGATTGAAGATTGAAGATTTAGCGTTACAACGCTCGAAATACAAGTACCTGACGGACGATGAATGGCGGTGGTTCTTGCAGCAGGTCGAGGGTCGCGAACGGACAGCGGACAAGCTGCCCGCTTTTGCGGCGATAGAAGACTGGTGGTATCCGGTAAGGATGAGTTGTGAGCAGTGTTCGTCCGAACTCGCGGCCAAGTACAAAGCGTCGTTGATTTCAAATTTAGGATTTCAAAATTCAAATTTCGTTGATCTAACCGGAGGCTACGGAGTAGATACCTATTTCTTGAGCGAGCAATTCGAGCACACTGACTATGTGGAGCAGAATGCCGAATTATGCCGGATAGCCGCACATAACTTCGCCAACAAACCTATTACTATTCATAATACTTCTGCCGAAGAGTTTCTACAAACGGCAGGGCAGTACGATTTGATTTTTGTTGATCCGGCTCGCAGGGACAGTCACGGAGGCAAGGTGTTTCGGTTGGAGGACTGTACGCCGAATGTGGTCGAGTTGCTCCCTACTCTGCTCGCACACAGCAAACGGCTGATGCTCAAACTCTCGCCGATGTTAGATCTCACACAAGCGCTCAAAGAGTTGTCCGTTTTCAGCTTTCAGTGGTCCGTTTATGTCGTGGCGATAAAGAATGAGGTCAAGGAGGTGTTGTTGGTAAGCCATCAGCCGTCAGACATCAGCTATCAGCCGACTATCACCGCTATAGATCTCGAGAAAATGGACCAAGCTTTCGTCTTTACCCGCGAGGAAGAGCAGAATTGTCCTTTCACCTTTCATCTTTCACCTATCAACTTTCTATATGAACCAAATGCGGCGATTCTCAAGGCCGGGGCATATAAGTTGGTGGCAGAGCGATTCGGGCTCAGCAAACTGGATGTAAACACGCATTTGTACGTTTCGGAGCAGTTCGTGGAGAACTTCCCGGGACGCGTATGGCGAATCAAGCCTACCCCAGCCCTCCCTAAAGGGAAGGAGTTGAATCAAGCGAACATTCTCGTTCGCAACTATCCCTTGACGCCGGAGCAGCTCAAGAAAAAACTGCGCCTCCGGGACGGAGGTACCGATTTCGTCATCGGCTGTCGCGTGAACGGCAAGCCTACTCTCTTCTTAGCCGAGCGTGTATAATGCACTACCTTCGGCACGCCCTTATTTGCGCGGCAAACAAGGAATCCTCCGAAAGTACGTTCGCACTGTCGTGCAAACGCCAATCTTTTGCTCCAAAAACTAAAATTATGCAAGCATATTTTATTTTTTGCAACAAAATCTTGCACATTTCGAAAATTTGTTGTACCTTTGTGCCCAAATTGAATAGATTATGCTTTTATCGGAAATAAAACGAGTCATTGGCTCCATGGCAGAGGTGTCGGGTCCGGACGATCTGGACATCCGTCATTTGCTGACGGACAGTCGCCTGCTAAATGATAAGGTCAGACCTGCAACAGCCTCACACACCCTCTTCTTTGCCATCAAGACGGAGAAGAACGATGGGGCGAGATACATACCGGAGTTGCGGGAGAAAGGCGTACAGGCGTTTGTGACGGGCGATTCATTGGCCGCGTTGCAGGTGCTTGCGGCGTATGTACGGAGTCAGTTCCGGGGTACCGTGATCGGTATCACCGGCTCGAACGGCAAGACCGTGGTCAAAGAATGGCTCTACCAATTGCTCAAAGACGATTATACCGTCATACGGAGCCCGAAATCGTACAACTCGCAGATCGGCGTTCCGCTAAGCGTTTGGCAGTTAGAACCCCTCCTAACCTCCCCTCATGGGGAGGAACACCCTCTCTTGGGGAGAGGGACGGGGAGAGGTTCTCTCGCCATCTTCGAAGCCGGTATATCCCAGCCGGGCGAGATGGAGAAGCTGGAGCGGATCATAAGGCCGACAATTGGGGTAATCACATATATCGGCCACGAGCACGACGAGAACTTCGCATCGCTGGAGCAGAAGCGCGAGGAGAAAATGAAGCTGTTTGTGCATTCGGAGACGGTGATCGAGGACCCGACGCATCAGAATGTGCGCACTTGTGCAGCGGTGATGCGGGCGTTAGGTTACGACGAAGAGACGATAGCCCGTCGCATCCTGCAGCAGACCCACGAGACGGTACTCAAAGTGAACTTGTCGGCGCTCATCGACAATGTGCGGTACTTCCGCAGCAAGCTGAAACCCGAGACCAAGCTGACCTGTATGGTCAAGGCTTTTGCCTACGGCGCCGGCAGTGTGGAAGTGAGCAAGGCACTACAGAATGGACAATGGACAATGGACAATGGACAATGTGCGAATCTGGTCGATTACCTGGCGGTGGCGGTGGCGGACGAAGGCGTGGAACTGCGTCGCGCGGGTATCACG
>JAFSQV010000048.1 GCA_017446455.1 Paludibacteraceae bacterium | reverse complement strand
GCAATGATTATCGTTCCTGTTAAAGAAGGTGAGAACATCGAGCGCGCGATTAAGAAATTCAAACGCAAATTCGATAAGACGGGTGTCGTAAAAGAGCTCCGTCGTCGTCAGCAATTCGACAAACCGAGTGAGCTGAAGCGAGTTAAGATGGCGCATGCGAAGTATGTGCAGTCGTTGCACGCTCACGACGATATGTAATTAGGAGATATCTCCCCAATTATGCGCTTCGATACGTAATGTATCGAGGCGTCTTTTGTATATACGGTTGCGCTCGTCTTCCAACAACGGATCGGCATCGAGTATCTCCATCGCCGCTCGGCGGGCTAAATCCACCAACTGACCATCCGTAGCGAGGTTGGCTATCTGCAGGTCAAACGGTGTTCCCGACTGCTGCGTGCCTTCGAGATCTCCGGCACCGCGCAGTTGGAGATCGGCCTCTGCCACACGGAAACCGTCGTTGGTAGCCACCATGATCTCCATACGTTGCCGTGTCTCTTTGGTCAGTTCGGTGCGGGTTAGCAACAAGCAATAACTCTGGTCCGCACCGCGGCCTACGCGCCCGCGCAACTGATGCAACTGGCTGAGTCCGAAGCGCTCGGCGTTCTGGATAATCATCACCGACGCATTCGGCACATTCACACCCACTTCGATGACAGTGGTTGCCACAAGGATCTGGGTCTCACCGGACACAAAACGCTGCATCTGCAGGTCTTTGTCAGCTGCTTTCATCTGGCCGTGCACCATTGAGATCTTGTATTCCGGAAAAGCTTCGCACAGTTCGTTGAAGCCGTTCTGCAAGTCTTGCAGGTCGAGTTTCTCATTCTCTTTGATGAGCGGGAAAACCACGTATATCTGCCGCCCTTCCTCTATCTGCTTACGCACAAAGGAATACACCTGCGCGCGTTTTTGCAAAGGATAATGAATCGTTTGAACAGGTTTTCGACCGGGAGGCAACTCGTCTATCACACTCACGCGCAAGTCGCCGTAGATAGTCATCGCGAGTGTACGCGGGATAGGTGTGGCGGTCATGACCAGCACATGCGGCGGCGTGTCGTTCTTCGCCCACAACTTCGCCCGCTGCGCCACACCGAAACGGTGTTGCTCGTCGATGATGACGAGTCCGAGGTTTTTCCACTGCACCGTATCTTCTATCAGCGCATGGGTACCGATGAGAATATGAATCGTGCCGTTCATCAATCCGTTATGGATCGGCACGCGGTTCTTCGCACTCACGCTACCGGTAAGCAAAGCCACATGCACCGCATCGCCGAGCGGCGCCAAGAAGTGCTTGAGCGTCTCATAATGCTGGTTCGCCAAAATCTCCGTCGGCGCCATGATACAGGTCTGATACCCGTTATCGACCGCCAAGAGACAACAGAGCAACGCCACGAGCGTCTTACCCGAACCCACGTCTCCTTGCAGCAGCCGGTTCATCTGGTGTCCCGACTTGAGGTCCTCGTGTATCTCGCGGATGACACGTTTCTGCGCATTGGTCAGTTCAAACGGCAGGGATTGATAAAGGGCATGGAAGCGACTTCCCACCGTCGGCATCCGGAAACCCGGATTCTGTTCCCGCCGCTTCATCTGGCGAAGCAGTTGCAGTTGAACGAAGAACAGTTCTTCGAACTTCAGTCGCGCCCGCGCCGCCTGCATACTCCGTGTGTCCTTCGGAAAATGTACGTTAAGCAGGGCTTCCGTGAGCGACATTAGATGATGGTGCTGCAGCACATCCATTCCGATGGTATCCGGCACGCCGGCTTTGAGATCCGGCAGCAGGTCGGTGATGATGGTCCGTATTGCCTTCGAGTTAAGGTTGATACGCTTCATCTTCTCCGTCGTATTGTAATACGGCTCGAGTCCCTGCGTCATTTCCGGCGTCACCTTGTTCCAAGGCGTGAGGTCCGGATGGACGAAGTTATACGTATGGTTGAAGCGGGACGGTTTGCCAAAGAGCAGGTATTTGATACCTTTGGACAACTTGACGTATTGCACACCGCGGAACCAGACTAACTCGCACTGGTGCACGCCGTCATTGAAGGTAGCTATCAGCCGCTGCGCCTTACCAATTCCCGTCACATGCCATTCGGTCACTTCGCCGACAATCTGGACGTACGTATCTTCGTCCTCTATCTCCGCGATGCGGTAGAAGCGGCTGCGGTCGATATACTTATAAGGATAATAGCGCAACATGTCCATCGCTGTGCGAATGCCCAGCTCTGAACGAAGAATGTCGGCACGTTTGGCACCGACATTCTTACAATATGCTATATCTCTATAAGCTAAATCCATTTATTGGAGTTTGAAGTTAACCGGTACGGTGTATTTCACGCGTACGGGTTTACCACGTTGCTTACCCGGTTTCCATTTCGGCATCGTCTTGATGACGCGGACAGCCTCTTTGTCCAGCGAAGCATCACCACCGGAGCGAACCACCTCTACGTCCACGATCGAACCGTCTTTGTTCACCACAAACTGGCAGATCACACGACCTTGGATACCGTTCTCTTGCGCGATAACCGGATACTTCACGTTCTCGCTCAGGTACTTGAAGAGAGCCTGCTGACCACCCGGGAATTCCGGCATGGACTCAACGACTACGAAGACTACCTCTTCTTCCTCTTCCTCTACCGGAGCCTCTACAGGCGCAGCGATAACCACTTCGGTCTCGGTCTCCTCGGTGTTCACCTCGATAGACTCGGTCTCTACGTTATCCTCTACGACGTTCAGCACTTCGACCTCTTGCACTGCAGGAGGGGGAGGGGGAGGAGGAGTCTCTTGACTCGTCTGCTGAATCTCTACTTCTTCCTCAAAGAGGAACTCCGTGTCGGTCACTTCATACTTCGTAACCTCACGCTCGGTCCATTCCAATGCTACGTAGCAAAGGCTGAGCACAAAGACAAGACCCATTAAAACATAAACGATCTTGTCCTTCTCAAGACTGGCTTTTTCAGATTTTTTAACTTGCATATCTCGTGTTTTTTAGGTCGTAGTAACCAAAATCGGCTACAAAGGTACAACAAAAATTGCATATATGCAAATATTTGCGCAATTTTCTTAATTTTTTTCTATAAATTTGCATATATACTTTTTTTTTCGTACTTTTGCAGTCGCAAAAGTTTTTTAACTCATTTCATTTAACCAACAAGTAAACAAAAGAACGTATGTCAAGTGTAAACAAAGTAATTCTTATCGGCAACGTCGGCAATGATCCTGAAGTTCGTTATTTAGACCGCGGCGTAGCTATCGCAACTTTCAACCTCGCAACGACCGAGCGCGGGTACATCATGCAAAACGGAACGCAAGTGCCCGATGTGACGGAGTGGCACGCGATTGTCCTTTGGCGCAACCTCGCCGAATGGGCACAGCAAAACTTACGAAAGAGTATGAAAATCTATGTGGAGGGCAAACTCAAAACGCGCTCTTGGGAGAAGGACGGACAGATTCGTCGCAAGACCGAGATCATCGCGGAGAACGTACAGATTCTCTACAAACCCGAGCAATACAGACGGAATGACAATGCCGCTGAACCGCTGAACGAGGCGCCGGAAAACGCGAATGACGAAGTTTCCGAGGCTCCGGAGGCGCAGCAAGGCGGTGGATTCTTTAACAATATCTTCTGATGACCAATAAAGAACGATACATCGAATGGGCCGGAGAGCAAGAGTATATCCCGATCTCAATGACCCCGTGGTGGTTGGACGCTGTATGCGCAGGCAAGGAATGGGACGCGCTGCTGGCGGAGGACGAGCAGGGGAATATCCTCGGCGCGATGCCTTATCTGTTGCGCAAGCGCGCGTGGTATAGATATATTGTGATGCCGCAGTTGTCGCAGACCGGTGGTATATGGGTGACGGCCGAAGTAACGGCGGATCGCTGGAAGACGGCGGAGGTTTGCCGTCAGATCAAGGAGCAACTGGACAAGATGGGCCTGGCCTATTACTACCAGCAGTACCTGCCAGGCAGCCTGTGCGTCGATGCGATGCGTGCGCTGGGTTTCAAGGCGCACGAGCGCGTCACCTATCGCGTAGAAGACCTCAGCGACCTGAACAAACTGATTGATTCGTTCAGCAAGAACAAACGTCGTCAGTTGCAGAAAGCGTTGTCCTTGCACGTAGAGCACAACAAGATTGAGGCGGAGCAGTTCTTTCAGTTGCACCAGCAGTGGTTGCTCGCCCGCGGCCGCAAAGTCAGTTACTCGCGCGAGTTTCTCTTGGTGCTCGAGCGTAAGGCCAAGCGGCTCAAACAATGCGAGATACTCACGATCTGTAACGCAGATGGACAGGCCTATGCCGCTGCGTTCCTGGTATGGGACAAGAACTACCTGTACTACCTCATTCCCTCCTACGACCATGCGTTCGCAGAGTCCGGAGCATCGGCGCTCTTGGTGCTCGAGGCGATGAAGTTAGCGCGAGAGAAACATGTGCATTTTGACTTCGAAGGTTCGATGGATCGCGGCATCGCGAAGCACTACAAGCAGTTCGGTTCCATCCCCGTGACCTATTATGCGGTAGAGCATTACTACAAACCTATTTTCCGTCTCGCAGTGTGGTTCCAGAAACTGCGCGAGTGGGGTTATAGATAATGAAGGTATTATTCCTCACACCCTGGTACCCGTCGGAGCGCGACGCGATGGCGGGGCTTTTTGTACAGAAGCACGCGGATGCTGTTCGCGCGCAGGGTGTCGAGGTGCGCGTCATTCATTCTCAGACTTGGCGCGATACATGGCGTCAGTGGAAGACCTTGCAACGCGAGGGGTGGATGCCCGATGTGGTACAACTAAACGTCATCCAGAAGCAAGGATTATTGGCCCTTTGGCTCAAGAGACGGTATAATATACCGTACATCATCGTAGAGCACTGGAGCGGATACCTGCCTCAGAGCGGTCAATTCCTTCACATGCCGGCATGGAAGAAGCGATTTGTACGACGTGTTTGCCGCGGTGCTGAACAAGTCCTAACCGTCAGCACTCCGCTGCAGCAAGCGATGCAGAAGGCCGGCCTGCAAGCCCAACAATGGGGACTGATAGATAATGTAGTGGACGACTTCTTCTTTCAGAACACTCGGAATACTCTGAATAATCGGAATACTCCGAAGACCCTCCTGCATATCAGTTGTTTTGACGAGCGGGCGAAGAATATCAAAGGTCTTCTGCGAGCGGCCAAAATGCTCAGCACCCAACGTCAAGACTGGCGCTTAGTGCTGATCGGAACGGGCGTGGACTACGATGACGTGCGGGCTTTTGCAGACAGTCTGGACATGCCTGAAGGATTGCTCCTATGGACCGGTGAATTGACTCCCCGCGAAGTAGCCGAATGGTTGCACCAAGCCGATGCGTTAGTGCTCAGCAGCCGGTACGAGACCTACGGTGTGATACTCGCCGAAGCCACAGCCGCAGGTGTACCTATCCTGAGTACACCGGTAGGTATCGCCGAAGAGACGGCAGACCTTATAGTACCGCAAGAGATCGCGCAGAACAAACCCGGCCGCTTCGCCGAGTTCATCGAGACAATCCTCTGGAAGACCGACCGCGACAGATGCCAAAACCCGAACACGGACCGCTTCACTGCTGCGACCATAGGCAAAAAACTCAAAGCCGCTTATGATAGCTGTTTGCATCGCGACATATAATCAAGAAGCGTTTATCGCGCAAGCGATAGAGAGTGTACTCGCGCAGACTTGCGACGAGCCGATGCGCGTGTATATAGGTGACGATGCCTCTACGGACGGCACTGCGGCGATATGCCAACACTATGCCTCGTTGGACGACCGCATCGTATATATCCGGCGCACGCACAACCTCGGCTTAACCGATAACACCATTGACCTCTATCGCCGCATCATGGCGGACGGATGCGCGTATATAGCGATGCTGGATGGCGACGATTATTGGATAGACACGCATAAGTTACAACTCCAGATAGACTATCTCCGTGCGCACCCGGAAGTGGGATTTGTGCACACCAACGGTCAGACCTCATCCGGTTCCGGCAAGACGAGTTTTGAACCCGCTACAGGACCCTATGGTGTGGATGGTTCAGGACCGGTAAACTGCACCGTCCTTTTCCGCACGTCGTTACTGTCCGAAAACCTGTTAGACGCTGTTGCGGAACAGCATTTTCTATGGCTGGACTACCCCTTGTACGGTGTCTTGTATCAACAAACAAAATGGACCTATTTGCCGCAGCAAACGGCCGTCTGGCGAGATCATGAATCGGTGTCTCAACCGAAGCATGCCGAGTCTATTTTGCGTCTTAAAGAAGAGCGCTGCCGCATGTGGGAATGGTTAGATACATTATTCCCGGGACAGGTCGGTTATACCCCTAAAGCAGCGCAAGACTTTCTGTTCGAGGCGCAGTTGAATCTGATCTATGCGTTCAAGGACCGCAGTCTGGTGACACCGGAACTGTTAAACGACTACAAACCAAGCTCTTGGAAGCAACAAATCAAGCAAAAGGCCCTAAAAAGCATAGTATTTTATACTATTTTACAAAAAATTATATAAAATAATTGCACATGTGCGAAATTTGTTGTACATTTGCACGGATTTTTGAAAACAATAATCACACATATTATGAAACACACAATGATTTGGGTAGCAGCCTTCCTGCTGATGGTTAGTACCTTCGCGAAGGCTGAGACGGAGCAACAGTATGTTCGTTGCATCGCTTTCTACAACCTTGAGAACCTCTTCGACACTATTCACGACGAGGGTAAGAACGACTATGAGTACTTGCCGGACGGCGGTATGAAATGGACGAGTTACAAGTACGAGAACAAGATCAAGAAGATGGGTTACGCGGTTGCGCAACTCGGTACAGACTACGACCCGCGCGGCGCTGCTTGTATCGGTGTAGCCGAGGTGGAGAATATCGGTTGTCTGGAAGACCTGTGCCGCGAGACCAACAGCGTATACGGTCGCCGTCTCAAACCAATCTTGTTGGAAGGTCCGGACCGCCGAGGTGTGGATGTCGGCTTCCTGTATGATACCCTGCTCTTCAAGCCCTCCCATGTAGCGGGCTATGAACTCAAAGCACATTATGCGGACGGAGGTGTGATCAAGACCCGTCTGCAGTTGCTCGTTTCGGGTTACCTGATGGGCGACGGCAAACCCGAGAAGATCCATATGATCACCAACCACTGGCCGAGTCGTTACGGAGGCGAACTCTCTTCCCGCCCCGGACGTGACACGGCCGCGATGCTGACCATGCATATCTGCGACTCTATCTATCTCAAAGAGCCGAAAGCGAAGATCATCATCATGGGTGACCTCAACGACGATCCGGATAACCACAGTTGCAAGGATGTGATCCAGGCAAAGAAAAAACCGCAGCAGGTCGAGCCGCAAGGATGGTATAACACGATGTGGATCCACCTGTCGAACGGCACCGGCACATTGTTCTACAACGGCGGATGGAACCTTTTTGACCAGATCATTATCTCCGAACCGCTGCTGAACGAAGACAAAGCGAGCGGCCGGTGGGCATACTGGAAATCACAAGTATTCAACAAACCGTTCCTCACCGTGCAGGAAGGTAAAGATAAAGGTGCTCCGCTGCGTACCCACAAAGGTGGCGTATGGCAGAACGGTTACGGAGACCACTTCCCGACGATGATCTATCTCATTCGAAAGAAATAATCATGACTTTACAATTAAACAGAAACACCGCTCCTATTCGAATGCGCAACTACGGGCGCATTGTGCAAGACATGATCGCCTATGCCTCGCAGTTATCGCCGAGTCCGGAACGCGACGCGTTAGAGGTGTATATCGCGCAGTGTATGCGGCAGCGTAACCTCGTTTGGAATCGCGATCAGGAAGCGGGCCTCAACCGCGTACGCGATGATATCCGTCGCTTGTCGAATGGACTGTTGCCCTGCGACTCAGCCGCTTTTGAACAACTGATGGGAAACAGCACGCCTGTCGTTAACGCAAAAAAGAAAAAGAATAAATAATGGAGGAGACTAACCAGTTTAAGATCTTTGCCGGTTCCAAAGGCGAAGCATTGGCAAAACGCATTTGCGAAGAGTTAGGTTGTCAGTTAGGCAACCTGCGTATTGACCGCTTCTCGGATGGCGAGTTCTGCGCTTATTTCGAGGAATCCGTCCGCGGACAATCGGTGTATTTGGTACAACCTACCTGCCCGAGCAGCGATAACCTGATGGAGTTGCTGCTGATGATTGACGCAGCCAAACGCGCGAGTGCAGCGAAGGTGATTGCTGTCATTCCGTATTTCGGTTGGGCGCGTCAGGATCGCAAGGACAAACCGCGTGTGTCTATCGGTGCCAAACTGGTAGCAAACATGCTGCAGGTAGCCGGAGCCGACCGTGTCATCACCGTTGATCTGCATGCCGACCAGATCCAGGGCTTCTTCGATATCCCCGTGGACCATATCTACGGATCGAACGTGCTGGCGCCGTACGTTGCCGGGCTAAACCTCAAGAAACTGATCGTGGCATCGCCCGACGTAGGCGGTTCCAAACGTGCCTCTAACTTCGCAAAGAAACTGCATGTACTCACTGATCGCGAGGTGCCGATGGTCATCTGCTATAAGAACCGACCGGACTTCAACAAAGTGTCCGAGATCCGTGTGCTCGGTGATGTGTATGGCAAGGACGTTGTGCTCTTCGACGACATCGCCGACACTGCCGGTACCCTCTGCAAAGCGGCCGAAGTGATGACCGCAGCAGGAGCCAAGAGTGTGCGGGCTGTGGTGACCCACGGCGTACTCAGCGGAGCTGCGTGCCAACGTATCGACGAGTCCCCGCTCGAAGAACTGGTGTGCACCGACTCGCTGCCTATCAATCCCTTGTGCTGCCATAAACTGCATATAGAGACCTTGGCGGGATCTATCGCGCAGACTATTCGCGCTATTCAAAACCATACCTCCGTAAGTGAGACCAATATCCGATGAGAAAGAATCTTCTAAGCATCTTAATACTCCTAGGGATCCTAGGGTCTCTAGTCTCCTGCGGTAAGAAACAAGCCGCAGTGACGCGCCCTGCCTTTTCTTCGGATTCGGCCTACGCGTATATCGAGCGCCAGATGGCCTTTGGCCCGCGTGTCCCTAACAGCAAAGCGCACAATGACTGCGCCGTGTGGCTGATTGAGACGCTGCGCGAGCAAGGCGCCATCGTAGAACTACAGCGCGGCCAAATGCCGGACTACCGCGGGAACATGCAGCAGATATATAATATCATCGCGCATTTCAACAATCCTCAGACAGCCAACCGCCCCCGCATCCTGCTGGGTGCTCATTACGACACCCGTCCTTGGTGCGACGAGGAAGAGAACTATAACGACCGCTACTATAACGTACCCGGCGCCAACGATGGTGCCAGCGGCGTAGGCGTACTCCTGGAGATCGGCCGCCAACTCGGTCAACGCATCGCGGACTCTACCCTTCGCATCCCTGTGGACATCGTCCTCTTCGACTGCGAAGACATGGGCACGCCGCGGTTCTACACCGGCGAGGAACGCGAGGACACATGGTGTCTGGGTTCGCAGTTATGGGCCACCAGTTACGCGAAGATCAATGCGCCGACTTATCAGTTCGGCATCGTGTTAGACATGGTCGGAGCTCCGGACGCGTCTTTCCCGCGTGAAATGTACTCCACCTCCTATGCGGCAAACTATCAGCAGCAGATTTGGAGCACAGCGGAGAAACTGGGGTATGGCACGTATTTCAACAACCAACAGTCGTACCCTATCACCGATGACCACTATTATGTCAACTATCTTGCCGGTATTCCATGCGTGGACATCATCCACTATGATATCCGCAATGCTACGGGTTTCCCGAAGTGGTGGCACACCCGCAACGACAACATGAGCAATATTTCCAAAACAACACTACAGGCGGTTGGAGAGGTGGTCATGGCGCAACTGTAAAAAGTTTACTATTTTTAAGAAATGGGTAAGTTATTAGAGATAAAAGATCTGCACGCTTCGATCGGTGGCAAGGAGATACTCAAAGGCGTCAACCTCGTCATTAACGAAGGCGAGGTGCATGCCATCATGGGGCCGAACGGCGCTGGCAAGAGTACGCTGAGTGCCGTGCTCACCGGAAACCCTGCCTACGAAGTCACTTCCGGCGAAGTATGGCTGAAAGGAGAGAACCTGCTGGCGATGGAGCCCGAAATACGTGCGCGCGCAGGCGTGTTCCTTAGTTTTCAATATCCGGTAGAGATTCCCGGCGTGAGTATGACCAATTTCATGCGTACGGCTATCAACGAGAAACGGGCCTATGAAGGCAAAAAGCCCCTCTCGCCGAAAGAGTTCCTGACACTCATGCGCGAGAAGAAAAAACTACTCGAACTGCCGGATAAACTCAACAACCGCTCCGTCAACGAAGGTTTCTCCGGAGGAGAAAAGAAGAAAAACGAAATCTTCCAGATGGCAATGTTAGAGCCCTGTCTCGCTATCTTGGATGAGACCGATTCAGGCCTCGATATCGATGCGCTGCGCATTGTGGCCGAAGGAGTCAATCGGCTCAAGACGCCACAGAACGCCTCTATCGTCATCACCCACTACCAGCGTCTGCTGGATTATATCATCCCGGATTTCGTGCACGTCCTCGCCGACGGTAAGATCGTCAAGACCGGCGATAAGACGCTCGCATTGGAATTAGAGGAAAAGGGCTATGAAGGTCTCTAAGGGAGAAATATTCGAGCGGCTGTTTGTCAACGAAGAGGTACATCTTCAGATTGACCAGGAAGCGCATTCACATGTAAAGATATATGTGATCAATGCGCCGTTCTCTATTACTGTGAATCAGTTGGAAGAAGGCTGCCAGACAGAGATCTACGCGTTAGAGCACTTGCGAGGCGAAGAGTCCGTGACTGCCGAGACGCATGTCACACATGCGGTAGGCGGGGGTACGTCGAACCAACTCATCAAGTTCGTCTTGGACGACAACGCCCGCGGACGGTTTATCGGCGACCTGAAGATCGCTCCCGATGCGCAGCAGACCGAAGCGCATCAGACCAACCGCAACCTGTTGCTCTCCGAAACCGCCGAAATGCGTACCCAACCGCAACTGGAGATCTACGCCGATGATGTACAGGCTACGCACGGCGCTTCTACCGGACAACTCGACGAATCTGCCCTCTTTTATATGCAGCAACGCGGCATAGACAAACAAAAAGCGCGTCAACTGCTCGTCGGCGCGTTTATGAAAGAGGTACTGGATAAAATCCCTCACGCTCTAATCCCTAACTCCCTCATCCCTTTACTGAATGCGGTTGATGGCGTAGTCGAGTAAAGCTAACAGACTCGTTTTTTCTGGACTGTCACGGAAGATGCTTAAGGTCTCCGTGGCTTGTTTTTTATAGACTAACATCCGTTGCACGGCGTACTCATCGCCTTTGAACCGCAGCACGAAGGCTTTGATCTCTTGCAGCGCTTTATCGAGCGGCAGCGTCTCGCTGTGCGCAGCTAACATTTCACCTAACTCCCGTATATGCTCCGCCTCGTCTTGCGGCGCACGACGTAGCGCTTCGATCAAAGGCAAGGTCACTTTTCCGTCCATTAAGTCACTCATCGTCGGCTTACCAATCTCCTCCAAGTCGCTATAATCAAAGATATCATCTTTGATCTGGAAACATAATCCTAACAGATGACCGTAGTCGCGTAAAGCTGCACGCTGACGCGGCGTACATCCTGCGCTTTCCGCACCGGCTTCCGCACAAGCTTGGAACAACTGCGCGGTCTTCTGCTCGATCACCTGCAGATAGCGTTCTTCGTCTATCCACATACTCTGCCCCACATGCAACTGCACCATTTCACCGCTACTCAGGCTCTTGCCGAGGTTCGAAACGATCTCCAAGATACGAATATTGCGCACTTCCGCCACCAGACCAATCACTTTCGCCAGCATATAATCGCCGATCAACACCGCCACTTTATTGGTCCACTTGGTATGTACGGCCGCAACGCCGCGACGGGTATCCGAACTGTCCACTACATCGTCGTGAATCAAACTTGCCGTGTGTAGCAACTCCAGCGCCACCGCGGAGCGTAGCGTCTTATCGGTTACCGGGTTGCATATCTGCGCAGCAAGAATCGTCAGCAACGGACGTAACTGCTTTCCCCTGCGCGAACCGACGTAAGACAGCACCTCCTGCTGTAACTTATTATCCGCGCGCAACGAGGTCTCCATCATCCGCTCGTACTGCGTCCACTGCGCCGCTATCGGCTGTCGTATATTCGATAAAGTGTCCATTTTGTCCAAACCGGCTGCAAAGGTAGTATATTTTTTTGATATGTGCAAAAAATGTGTCAATTTTTACACATAGAGTTGCTATTTTTTGCGTAATTTTGCAGCGTGTTATAGTACGCAATATTCATTTAACTAAAAATTACTGATATGAAAGCATTCATGGACAAGGACTTCTTGTTGCAAACCGAGACTGCCAAGGAGTTGTATCACGAGCATGCGGCGAAGATGCCGATCATTGATTATCACTGTCACCTTATTCCCCAAATGGTTGCCGAGAACAAGCGCTTCGAGTCGATTGCGCAGATCTGGCTTATGGGTGACCACTACAAATGGCGCGCCATGCGCTCCAATGGTGTGGATGAGCGTTTCTGCACCGGGAAGGACACTACCGACTGGGAGAAATTCGAGAAATGGGCAGAGACCGTTCCGTACACTTTCCGTAACCCGTTGTATCACTGGACGCACCTGGAGCTTAAGACCGCTTTCGGCATTGAGGAGCGCCTGAACCCGGAGACCGCACGCGCTATCTATGACAAGTGCAACGACCTTATTGCCAACGACCCGAAGTTCTGTCCGCAAGGACTGATGAAGCACTACCATGTAGAGCTCGTCTGCACGACCGATGATCCTGCTGATTCGCTCGAATGGCATCAGATGTTGAAGAATGATCCGAAAGCTGAAGTACGTATGTTACCGACCTGGCGTCCGGACGCAGGCATGAATATCGAAGCCGCTACATGGAAAGCGTATATCGAGAAACTGGCTGCCGTAGCAGGTATGGAGATTCGTAATTTTGCTGATTTGGTTGCTGCGCTCCAGAAACGCCATGACTTCTTTGAGTCGATGGGTTGCCGTCTGTCTGACCACGGTATCGAGGAGTTCTACGATGAGCCGTACACCGACGCAGAGATCAATGCCATCTTCGAGAAAGCCCTCGCCGGCAAAGCGCTGACCACCTTTGAGATTCGTCAGTATAAGCACGCTTATCTGCATGCACAAGCGGAAATGGACTATGCTTCGGGTTGGACCCAGCAGTACCACTACGGTGCTATTCGCAATAACAACAGTAAGATGTTTGCCCAACTCGGTGCAGACACCGGCTTCGACTCGATCGGAGAGTTCACGACGGCAAAGGCCATGAGTCATTTCCTCGATGAGATGAACAGCGAAGGCCACCTGGCTAAGACCATCCTCTATAACCTCAACCCGTGTGCCAACGAGGTAATCGCTACCATGCTCGGTAACTTCCAGGATGGTTCGGTACCGGGCAAGATCCAGTTCGGTTCCGGTTGGTGGTTCCTCGATCAGAAAGATGGTATGGAGAAGCAGATGATGGCGCTCTCGAACCTCGGTCTCTTGAGCCGCATGGTAGGTATGCTGACCGACAGCCGTTCGTTCCTGAGCTATCCGCGTCACGAGTATTTCCGCCGTACGCTCTGCAACGTCCTCGGCAATGACATCGAGAACGGCATGATCCCGTACACCGGTTACGAGAAAGCCCGCGTTCAACAGATGGTAGAAGACATCTGCTACAACAACGCAAAGAACTACTTCAAGTTCTAATCCCTCTTACATCCCGCTTGCCTCTAATTCCGGAGGTAAGCGGAGATGTGGTTGTCGAATAAAACTATGCCCGATAGTTTGCTATGCGCTTCAAAATTTCAATAGTACTACTGATTGTTGCGGCGACGGTTTCTGCGCAGGAGTTTCTGCAGGTGTTCTCTTTATACAAGAGCCCGGAGCCGATTGTAAAAAATGTAGTCAGGTACAACAATGCGACCAAGTCGAAAGATCGTGTTTTTATCAATACAGATTATTGTTCGTACATGGTTGTTCGTAAGGGCGCGAGATATTATAACTTACTGCCGGGTGAGAATATAGTGGAGAGCAGGCCAGTACAATCACAGGCTTCGGAAGGAAATTATGCCACAACCGAATATTGTTATTATCGCGGGACATTCCCGAAAAAGAACTATCCACAAGCTATCTACGCGTTTCCTTTTAAGGCGAAAGAGAGAATTTTAATTGATCCGCATACCATACATTTCAAGCAAAGCGAACGAACGGAGAATTATATATCGTTTGCAAAAGAGAATAACGATACCGTTTATGCTATGCGTGGAGGAGTTGCGTGCCTGACAGGCGATAAGAAAGGTGTGGTAATCAACCATGTGGACGAGACATTCGCTGTGTATTATCATATGTTCAAGGCATTGGTTACCCCTGGCGATGCAGTGGAAGTAGGACAACCGATCGGCTTAGTTAGGGGAGAGAATGTATATGTAGGGTTCGTGTATTTGGATGAGCAGTATTTTAAACAGAAAGAACTGGCAACAGAATATCCATACACTCATTTTGTTCCGCAGATTTGGGATGGTACGCAATATGTGCAGTACGAGAAAGCAACCACACTTGTCGTCCCTGAATTGACGGATGAAATCATTACTCAAGATATGAGTAAATCTCTGAAGAAACGCTATTTCAAGCATAAAAAGTAGAAATAGAAAATGAAAGCGAAGTGGGTGAATATTGTGGATAGATTGCAGGGGAATGTGGATCAGAGGCACTATGCACGGCGGATTCCGGGAAATGGGGAATATGGGGCGGTGTGCGCGAAGCCGGAGTTGAGTAAGAAGACTAAGAAAGCAAAGGCGGAATGGCAGGCACGATATGAGGAGGCTGAGCGGCAGGTGGGAAGTGGTTTAGGAAATATGCATTTTTTGCGTAATACATAGGAAGTGGAATTTCTTGTTATGTGCAAATTTTGCACTACCCAAGAAAAAGAGAGCATATACTGGTAGGCGCAAAATTTGCGTCCCCCACAAAAGAGATCTTGGTAGGCGCATTTTTTGCGACAAGCAAGAAAAGTACCGACAGTTTCCAAAATGGAAACAATCATTGAAACCAATTGTTGCAAAAAATGCAACAGTTCAATACTAAAAAATAGCGAATGTAGTTAGTTCCATATTGGAACGTACTGCTGCAGATTGCGAGAGCCGCACAGAGGAGAAAGACACCATGGTCAAAGTGGTAGTGAATTTGATTAACCAAAAGAACTGAAAGTATAATATTGTAACACAAGATATTTTTTTGATTAATGAATAAAACAAATCATAATCTATGAAAAAATCAATCTTTCTTTTAATCATTTTGGCATGTGTGATGAGTGCTCAGGCATATGATTTCAAAGTCGCTAATGCTGATGGCGTGGAACTATGTTATAAAATTCAGAAAGATGGCGTATCTGTAGCCTTCACGTACGATACGCCGGATCGTCCGAATTTCTGGAACAAAGACACTACTTATAAGAATATCACTTCCGATACATTGCGTATTCCCGAAAAGGTGCAATACAATAATAAGGAATATACGGTTACAACTATAGGTGAGCGTGCTTTCCATGCAATGAATGAACATGTGAAAGTGGCGGTCCTCCCTAACACTATCGATTCCATGTTTTTAGGCATTCAACGAGCCGGTTCTACGAATTTTAACAGAACATCTTCAAGTGCGTTTTATTGCAATAATCTTCAAGCAATTATAATAGATAAGACAAACCCTCATTATACAAGTATTGACGGAGCATTATATACGAAAGATACCACAACACTGATAGCTTATCCTGCTTTATGCAGAAAGGATTCTGTAATTCTACCAGAAGGCATCAAGGTTATGGCTGGTGGTTGCATGGCTAATGCCCGATACATCCAATACCTCGAGTTACCACTTAGTCTTACCAAGATGGGACCGCTTTGTTTGGAAGCGGCTGACTCATTACATCATTTAATAATCAAAGATAATGTGGATACTATTGCTGTGAGTGCATTGGATTGTTACGGACTATCCCACCTGACACTTGGAACAGGAGTTAAAGTGGTTGATGATTTTCTATATACAGATTCGTTGCTCCATTTGTATTGCAGATCGACAACGCCACCGGAAGTGAGAGGATTTAATGAAAGCAACATATCGCGTTTCTTAGAACGCGTTATCGAATTAGGGGGTATTCTATATGTGCCTATGCAAAGTATTGCTGCTTATCAACAGGCTTTAGGATGGAGTAATTTCCCAAATATCTTGCCTATCGAACCGCCTGTTGTTACCGGCATAGATAATGTGCAGGTGTCGTGGGTACAAAATTTCTCTGCGACGGGCTATGTCTGGACACTCTATACAGACGAGGCGCACACGCAACGGTATATGACACTTACCTTTGATGCAAACGGACATTTGACAGGTATTGACTTGGCGGGAAATCAAGCACCAGCACGTGTACCGGCTTTGAATGAAGAGGACGAAGAAGAATCAACGCAATTCGCAGAGTATTACTCGTTTACGATTACAGGTCTCTCTGCGAACACGACCTATTATTTCGTCCGCCAGAGTTTGAACGGCACAGATATTATTGACGAGGAAAACGGTACATTTGAAACACTATCCAGTACTGAGGCTATTGAAAAAATCAACGATGCCTCTGCTCACATAAAAGTCATCAGCAACGGTGGTATATTTATTAAACAAGGTGATAAAACCTATACTCTCCAAGGTCAAGAGGTAAGATGAAAGCAAAGTGGGTGAATATAGTGGATAGTTTGCAGGGAAATGTGGATCAGAGACACTATGCACGGCGGATTCCGGGAAATGGTGAATATGGGGCGGTGTGTGCAAAGCCGGAGTTGAGTAAGAAGACAAAGAAAGCAAAAGCGGAACACCCGACGGCAAAAGCTTTTGCAGAGCTGATGGCAGAGACAAAGGCAATCATGCATGATCCGGAGCGTAAGGCGGAATGGCAGGCACGATACGAGGAGGCTGTGCAGAAGGCGAGGAAGTACAACAAGCCGATTCAAGGACGGCTGTATGATTATATCAAGCATGAGCTGAGTGAAGAGCGTAAGGGTAAAGGATAAAGGACGGCCTGCGGCCTACAGGACGCGGCAAGCCGCTACAGGGGAAAGTGAAAGGAAGAAAGCAGGGTATTCTCCCGTCGATATCAGGGTGACGTCATAGTGAGCACCCGATGAGTATCCGATGAGCACCCGATCAGCATCCGATGGAGACAGGTGGAAGACAGGGAAATGGACGGGAGAAGAAGGAGAGAGACCGATAATACAAAAATAGAAACGAAATGGCAGAGGAAGGTCGCACATATAACGAGGTA
The DNA here is from genome assembly GCA_017446455.1 of Paludibacteraceae bacterium. Taxonomy (GTDB): domain Bacteria; phylum Bacteroidota; class Bacteroidia; order Bacteroidales; family Paludibacteraceae; genus Colicola. The sequence goes on along the minus strand of JAFSQV010000048.1, from coordinate 1,836 downwards.
AATCATTCCATGCAACGGAGATGCGAGGGATGGGATTACAAAGGGCGAGGGATATATATGCTCACACTCGTTGTTCGTGACAGACAACCGCTGCTATGCTCGATAGAGGAAAATGAGAGCGGAGTGTGCGCGGTAGCGACGGAGATAGGGCGCGCAGTACTGGAGGAGACAAAGCATATAACGGAGATATACAAGCAGATACGCATCCTATGCAGGCAGATCATGCCCGACCACCTGCACTTGCTGCTGTTCGTGGAAGAGGCGCTACCGGTGCATTTGGGGAAAGTAGTCAGGGGATACAAAACAGGGACAAATCGCGCTTATGGGCGGATACTCTCGGCAACAGAGGTGCCGAGCACAGGACATCGCGAGGAGAGAGAGATGGAAAAGGAGATGGAAACAGAGAGGATGAGCGGAGAGAAACACGGAGAAGGACTCTCGGCAACAGAGGTGCCGAGCACAGAACACCGCGAGGAGAGGGAGATGGAAAAGGAGATGGAAACAGAGAGGATGAGCGGAGAGAAACACGGAGAAGGACTCTCGGCAACAGAGGTGCCGAGCACAGGACATCGCGAGGAGAGGGAGATGGGAAAGGAGATGGAAACAGAGGCAAGGACAGGTCTATGGGCGGAAGGGTATCACGACAGGATATTGTTTCACAAGGGACAGCTGGATGCGTTGATACATTATATAAAGGATAATCCGCGACGGTTGGCACTCAAACGGGCAAATCCGGAGCTGTTCAAAATACGGCAACACCTGCAAATAGCAGGGATGAGTTTTACGGCAATGGGGAACATCTTCCTTGCGGACTACCCGCAAAAGGCGGTGATTCAATGCTCGCGGAAGTTACACCATGCAGAGATAGATGCGAAGAAAGCGGAATGTTTGGATGAAGCGGCAAAAGGGATGGTCTTTGTTTCGGCGGCGATATCCGAAGGAGAGAAGCAGATATGCAGGGCAGTACGAGAAGCAGGACATCCGATTGTGGTACTTTTGGAGAAGGGATTCCCGAAGCCGGAGGACCAGAACTATAAGTATTTCAAGCCGAAAGGGGTGTATTTCGAGGCTTGCGCGGCGGGGAAACTGCTGCTGTTGGAGCCGGAGAAGGAGCTATATGAGCAGGCAGAGATAGAGGCCGAGGTGGTAGCAAAGGCGGGGAATATACCGCACGAGGCGCTACGATACCGATTCCTGGCGCTCAATGCTATCGTGGAGAGGATATGCGGGGAAGAGAGAACCCCGGCAACGGAGGTGCCGGACACAGAACATCGCTGATGGCAAGGAAGATAGGATAGATAGGGAGAAGACCCCGCTCGCGGAACTCGCGGGCACAGGACACCGAGGACGAAGGGGGGAAAAACAAAACACTAATATAAACAAAACAAATAAATAAAACCAAACAAAAACGTAAACAATAGTTAACACAAATACTAATCATTTAATTTTTAGATCTATGGCTAAGATTATTACGTTGGGCGAGATCATGCTTCGCCTGAGTCCGGAAGGACAAGATCGTTTCATTCAATCTGACCACTTCCGTATCATCCCCGGTGGTGGTGAGGCTAATGTGGCTATCTCGTGCGCTAACTATGGTCACGAGGCTTATCTGGTAACCAAACTGCCGAAACATGAGATCGGTCAGATTGCTGTTAACTCGCTCCGCCGTTACGGTGTGAAGGACGATTACATCGTTCGTGGCGGTGACCGTATCGGTCTGTACTACTGCGAGACAGGTGCTTCGATGCGTCCGTCGAAGGTTATCTACGACCGTGCTCACAGCGCTATCGCTGAGGCTGATCCGAAGGATTTTGACTTCGACAAGATCATGGAAGG
>JAFSQV010000047.1 GCA_017446455.1 Paludibacteraceae bacterium | reverse complement strand
CAAGGTTAACGGTTTAACGTTTTAACCGTTTAACAGTTTAACGCGTCTTACGACGCGAACCATTAATCGCGCCGCTGGAGCGGAAAGAGGCCCTAAATATAGGGCTTCTTTCTTTTTTTTTCTCTTTTTATTTGCACAATTCAAAAAAAAGTTGTAATTTTGCAGGCGAAAACGAAATGTCACGGACAAACAGGGACGGACAAAGAGGAACTGACAAACAGAACTGAGTGATGGACAAGAAGGAGCTTAGAAAATTGATTGCTATCTGGTTTGAGGAGGATATACGCGACGGGGATCATACCTCTCTCAGTTGTATTCCGCCGACCCAGATGGGCTGTCAGCAGTTGATCATCAAGGACACGGGCGTGCTGGCCGGTGTGGAGGTGGCGAAAGAGATCATTGCGTACTTTGATCCCGAATGCCGCGTGGAGCAGTTCCTGCACGACGGGGACATGGTTCAGCCCGGCGACATAGCGTTCAAGGTGTATGGCAAGGAGTTGAGTCTGCTGCAGATAGAGCGGACTATGCTCAACATCATGCAACGCATGTCCGGCGTAGCGACAACGGCGCACCGGTACCAGAGCCTGATAGCCGACACGGGCTGTCATGTGCTCGACACCCGCAAGACGACACCCGGACTTCGCTATCTGGAGAAAGAGGCGGTGGCGCTCGGCGGCGGTATGAATCACCGCATAGGCCTGTTCGACATGATACTATTGAAGGATAATCACGTGGATTTTGCAGGAGGTATCACCAATGCGCTGACGCGGGCCCGCGACTATTGCAAGGCGAAGGGCAAGGACCTGAAAATAGAAATCGAGGTGCGCAATTTTGATGAGATCAACGAAGCCTTAGCCACGAATATACCGGACCGGATTATGCTCGATAACTTCACGCCGGAGAAGACACGCGAAGCCGTGGAACTGATTCGCGCGTGGGAGAAAAAAGCCGGTCGGCACATGGAGATAGAGAGCAGCGGAGGCATCACGATCGATACGATCCGCAGTTATGCCGAACAAGGCGTAGACTTCGTGTCCGTAGGCGCACTTACACACAGCTACAAAAGCCTTGACATGAGCTTTAAGGCAGTGAAATGACAAACAAATGGAAAATGGAAAATGGAAAATGGAAAATTTAATTAACCATATTTATTAACTAAAAACAACAGAATTATGAAAAAAGGATTATTATTTGCAGCGCTTGCACTGGTAGCTTTGCTTTTCACCGGCTGTCTGAAATCGACGAAAGCTACAGTCACCGTTACTGTCGAGGACGTAAACGAAAAAGTTGTCGGCTCAGACGTTATGGTGTACATGTTCAAAAAATCTGCTTGGAACGGTGGCGATTGCAAGCCCTCTGATGCTAGCAAAGAGATTCCGACTGAGGATGACGGTGTAGCAATTTTTGAATTGTCGTTAGCTAATCTCGAATTTATTGACAACCAAACAACGCTCTACTTCGCCGTTTTCAACAAAGATGACAAAGTGATTGGTAGCAAGTCCAAAGTTATCAAATCCGGAGACAACGTACGTATCACCATTAAGTTGAACGAAGAACTTTAATCAGCGCTGCTGAATTGTGGTATTCAGCCACGCCTTGAAGGCATCAAAAAACTCCGTAGGGCTATCCCTGCGGAGTTTTTGTTGTACGAAACTGTTCGCTGATCAGTTGAGTGCTTCGCAAGCGTCCTCATCGTCAGCAGCTGCTTTCTGGTAGGAAATGGAAGCGCCTACCGCAGCATAT
>JAFSQV010000046.1 GCA_017446455.1 Paludibacteraceae bacterium | reverse complement strand
CAACTTGTATGCCTCAATCAGCATCTGGTCACCGGAGAGGATAGCCGTGTTCTGGTTCCATTGAACATGTACGGTAGGCTTGCCTCGACGCACCGCCGAATGGTCCATCACATCGTCATGGAGCAGCGTAAAGTTATGGAACACCTCGAGCGCCAACGCGGCCGGCAGCACATCGTCCAAAGCGGTACCGCTGATCAGTCCGCCGTTGAGCACTACTTCTGCCGCCGTCAACGCCAAGGTCGGACGCAGACGCTTTCCGCCTGACGCCAACACATACGCAATCGGCTCATACAAGCCCTTCGGCTCCTTGCTCCAGTCCAAGCGCTCTATCTCTTTGTTTATATCTATCATTTAATTCTTAATTAACGACCAACGACTAACGACTAACGACCAACGACTAGTTAAATTTATTCTCGATGATATCCGTGAGAACATCTTTGATGTCGAGTCCTGCGGCTCGCACTTGCTGCGGAATGAAACTCGTAGGTGTCATTCCAGGCGTCGTGTTCACTTCGAGTAACATAAGTTTGGCATCCTGTAACCCGTCACCCGTAACCGGTAACCCTTTAATGATCCAATCTACGCGGATTATTCCCTGTGCCCCGATGATATCGTACAGCCGTAGCGTCTCCGCTTGTATCTTATCGCGCACCGCGTCGGGAATACGCGCCGGTGTTATCTCGTCCACTTCACCTTTGTACTTGGCGTTATAATCGAAGAACTCGTTATGCGTCACCACCTCCGTGATGGGAAAAGCTACCTCTTTATCCTTGGTCTTATACACGCCGCAGGTCACTTCGGTACCCTTCATGTACGACTCGCAAATCACCTCATCGCCCTCTTGGAACGCCCGCTCGATAGCCGGATAGATCTCCTCCACCGTCTTCACCTTGGTGCAACCGAAACTCGATCCGCCTATGTTCGATTTGATGAAACACGGCAGGCCTAAGGTCTCGGCTATCTTCGGTGCGTTCGGCCATTTCTGTCCGGCGCGAAGCATCATACTGTTCGCTATATGGAATCCGAAATACGACAGGTAATGGTTGCAGGCGTACTTATTGAAGGTCAGCGCCGCAGCCAGCACGCCGCAGCAACTGTACGGCAGGCCTATCATATCCAAGTATCCCTGCAATATCCCGTTCTCTCCCGGGGTACCGTGGATCGTGATGTACGCGAAATCGAAGTTGTGCTTCTCCCCGTCCTTCACATACGAAAAATCATTCTTGTCTATCGGACAGCCGTCTTCGGTATGCCAGTTCTTTCCGTCGAACACGACGATGGTGACATCATAGCGTTCTTTGTCCATGAATCCGTACAAACCTGCTGCGGAACGCAACGACACGTCATGTTCGCTGCTGTCTCCGCCCGCTATTATCGCTATTCTTCGTTTCATTTTCGCCTATTTTCCAAATTCGCTGCAAATTTACTGCTTTTTTTTGAATTGTGCAAGAAAAAAGAGAAAAAAGCGCTTTTGGGGCGCTTTTTTCGTTAAATCGTTAAATTGTTAAGCTGTTAAATTGTTAGTTCCTCAAGGTTAACGGTTTAACGTTTTAACCGTTTAACAGTTTAACGCGTCTTACGACGCGAACCATTAATCGCGCCGCTGGAGCGGAAAGAGGCCCTAAATATAGGGCTTCTTTCTTTTTTTTCTCTTTTTATTTGCACAATTCAAAAAAAAGTTGTAATTTTGCAGGCGAAAACGAAATGTCACGGACAAACAGGGACGTACAAAGAGGAACTGACAAACAGAACTGAGTGATGGACAAGAAGGAGCTTAGAAAATTGATTGCTATCTGGTTTGAGGAAGATATACGCGACGGGGATCATACCTCTCTCAGTTGTATTCCGCCGACCCAGATGGGCTGTCAGCAGTTGATCATCAAGGATACCGGCGTGCTGGCCGGTGTGGAGGTGGCGAAAGAGATCATTGCGTACTTTGATCCCGAATGCCGTGTGGAGCAGTTCCTGCACGACGGGGACATGGTTCAGCCCGGCGACATAGCCTTCAAGGTGTATGGCAAGGAGTTGAGTCTGCTGCAGATAGAGCGGACTATGCTCAACATCATGCAACGCCTGTCCGGCGTAGCGACGACGGCGCACCGTTACCAGAGCCTGATAGCCGACACGGGCTGTCATGTGCTCGACACCCGCAAGACGACCCCCGGACTAAGGTATCTGGAGAAAGAGGCAGTGGCGCTCGGCGGCGGTATGAATCATAGGATAGGTCTGTTCGACATGATACTATTGAAGGATAATCACGTGGATTTTGCAGGAGGTATCACCAATGCGCTGACGCGGGCCCGCGACTATTGCAAGGTGAAGGGCAAGGACCTGAGAATAGAAATCGAGGTGCGCAATTTTGACGAGATCAACGAAGCTCTTGCCACGAACATCCCTGACCGGATTATGCTCGACAATTTCACTCCTGCGAAGACCAAAGAGGCCGTGGACCTCATCCGGTCTTGGGAGAAAGAAGCCGGCCGGCACATGGAGATAGAGAGCAGCGGCGGCATCACGATCGATACGATCCGCAGTTATGCAGAACAAGGCGTGGACTTCGTGTCCGTCGGTGCCTTGACCCACTCGTACAAAAGCCTTGACATGAGCTTTAAGGCAGTGAAATGACAAACAAATGGAAAATGGAAAATGGAAAATTTAATTAACCATATTTATTAACTAAAAACAACAGAATTATGAAAAAAGGATTATTATTTGCAGTGCTCGCACTGGTAGTAGTTATGTTCGGAAGCTGCACACGTTTCAAAAGCGCAACCGTTTCCGTATTGGTTAAGAACGCTCAGGGCGCAGCTGTTGAGAGCATCCGCGTTGGTATGTTCAACGGTGATGTAACCATCAACTCGGCTGAGTTTGAGAAGGCTATCCTGAAAGATGTAACCGATGTTACCGGTAAAGCAGAATTCGAAGTAACGACCGTTGAGTTCGCTCTCGAGAAAAAAGGCATCTTCAACTTCATCGTTTTCGATTCTGATCTGAAACCGCTGGCTGAGTCGGGAGTGAAGTCGATCAAGACCGGTTCGTCTACAGTAATAGAGATCGCGCTTCCTTAATGAGCAAGTTCTCTAAGGCCTCCGCATCAGACGGAAGCATCAAAAAACTCCGTAGGGCTATCCCTGCGGAGTTTTTGTTGTACGAAACTGTTCGCTGATCAGTTGAGTGCTTCGCAAGCGTCCTCATCGTCAGCAGCTGCTTTCTGGTAGGAAATGGAAGCGCCTACCGCAGCATAT